>DASTVO010000148.1:0-4616 GCA_035759075.1 Actinomycetes bacterium | reverse complement strand
TGGCCGCGGCCGAGCTCGCGGCCAACCCGTTCCGGGTGTTCGTCTCGGTGCTCGCGGCCGACGACCGCCGGTTCTTCAGTGCTGACCTGCAGGTCGAGGTGGAGGGCTTCCTCGCGCGCCGGACACTCTTCCCGGCGGAGCTGCTGGTGCTCGCCGCGAAGGCGGAGGCGGACGGCGGTCTCAAGGCGCCGGACGCGGAGCGGTTCCTCGATCTTGCGGTGACGGCGTTCGCTCTCTCGCCCGAGCCGATCGACCAGGTCTGGTACGCCCGGCTCGAGCAGGTGTCCGGCGTCGCGGCCGACGTCGCCGGGGTGACCTCGACGCACATCAACCACCTGACGCCGCGCGTGCTCGACATCGACCTGCTCTACACGCGGATGCAGCAGCGCGGCATCGAGATGATCGACGAGATCCAGGGTCCGCCGCGGGTGGACGGGCCGGCGGTGCTGCTGCGGCAGACGTCGTTCCGGGCCCTGGCCGAGCCGCGGACGTTCCGGTTCGCCGACGGGACCGTCGGGCCGGGGACGCTGCGGGTGCGTTTCGGCGAGGTGGAGGCGCGCGGGGTGGCGCTCACCCCGGGCGGCCGGGACCGGTACGACGCGACGGGGGTCGCAAACTTGCCGCCCACGGAGCGGGACCTCGCGGTCGAGGACCTCGCGTACTACACGGTGTCTGTCCGTGAGCGGCCCCTCGACGGCCGGACGCCCACGGCTGACCTCGCCGAGCTGGTCGACGGCGGGTGGGTTGCGCTCGAGCCGGTCGTCTACGAGGACTTCCTGCCGCGCTCGGCCGCGGGGATCTTCCGGTCCAACCTGGCGCGCGACGACGCCAGCGACCGCACCCAGGAGGCGGCCCCGCGCGACGCGGCGTGGATGGCGGCGGCCCTGGACCGGCCGGTGCACGACCTCTTCGAGCTGTACGCGGCGCAACGTGAGGAGTCGTGGCAGGCCGCCCTGTCTAGTCTCGGTCTCGTGAACGGAGCCCAGTCATGACCGCCCTTCCGACCACCACTGACCTGCAGGAGCTGGCCCGGCGCAGCCTCGCCGCGTGCGGGGTCGACGTCGGCCTGCTCGGCGGTGACGAGACCTCACGCACCCCCGTCACCGGAGGTGACCTGCTGCCGGTGTCGTGGTCGCGGCCGGGTGACGTCGACCGCGCCGTCGAGGCGGCGCAGGAGGCGTTCCTGGTCTGGCGGACGACCCCCGCTCCGGCGCGCGGCGCCCTCGTCAAGCGGCTCGGCGAGCTGCTCGCCGAGCACAAGGACCCGCTGGCCGACCTGGTGAGCCTCGAGGTCGGGAAGATCCGCTCCGAGGCCCGCGGCGAGGTCCAGGAGATGATCGACATCTGCGACTTCGCGGTCGGGTTGTCCCGTCAGCTCTACGGCCGGACCATGCCCTCCGAGCGACCTGGTCACCGGCTGATGGAGACCTGGCACCCGCTGGGTGTCGTCGGCGTCATCACCGCCTTCAACTTCCCGGTCGCCGTGTGGGCGTGGAACACCGCCGTCGCGCTGGTCTGTGGCGACAGCGTGGTGTGGAAGCCCTCGGAGCTCACCCCACTGACGGCGGTGGCGTGCACCGCGCTGCTGGACCGCGCCGCCGCCGAGGTCGGGGCGCCGAAGGGCCTGGGCCAGCTGCTGCTCGGCGATGCCGAGGTCGGTGGGCCGTTGGTCGACCACCCGGGTGTCCCCCTGGTCAGCGCGACCGGATCGGTGCCCATGGGTCGTTCCGTCGGCCAGCGGGTGGCGGCCCGGCTCGGGCAGTCGCTGCTCGAGCTCGGCGGGAACAACGCGGCGGTGGTCGCCCCCTCGGCCGACCTCGACCTGGCCACCCGCGGGATCGTCTTCGCGGCGGCCGGGACCGCGGGTCAGCGCTGCACGTCGATGCGCCGGCTGATCGTGCACGAGTCGGTCGTCGACGACCTCGTCGCCCGGGTGGTCGGTGCCTACCGCCGGCTGCCGATCGGCAACCCGCTGGAGCCGTCCACCCTCGTCGGCCCCCTCGTGCACGAGCGCGCCCATGCCGGGCTCCAGCAGGCCATCGAGGACGTGCGCGCGAGCGGCGGCGAGGTGCTGACCGGTGGCGCCCGCCGGCTCGCCGACGAGGCGCCCGACGCGTTCTACGTCGAGCCGGTGGTGGCACGCCTGCCCGCGCAGGCCGACGTCGTCCGCCGCGAGACGTTCGCCCCGCTGCTGCACGTGCTGACCTACTCGAGCCTGGACGAGGCCGTCGCGCTGAACAACGAGGTGCCGCAGGGGCTCTCGTCCAGCATCTTCACCGGCGACCAGGCAGAGGCCGAGCGCTTCCTCGCCGCGGACGGCTCGGACTGCGGGATCGTCAACGTGAACATCGGGACGTCGGGCGCGGAGATCGGTGGCGCCTTCGGGGGCCAGAAGGAGACCGGCGGCGGTCGCGAGTCCGGGTCGGACTCGTGGAAGGCCTACATGCGGCGCGCCACCAACACCATCAACTACAGCGGCGAGCTGCCACTGGCACAGGGCGTCGACTTCAGCGTCTGAGTGCCCAATGCATCACTTCTGCGCGGGCAAGCGACATGATCGGTGGATGCTTCGCAAGATCGCTCACCCGCTGGTGGCGATGTCCTGTCTCGCACCCCTGCTGGGTGCATGCTTCAACTCAGACTGTCACTTCATCGCTGACATGGCCCCGCCCGCCGCCGGTGTTCGAGGAGAGGTGACGCCGCGAGCGGCTCTGGACGCGTGGCTGGACGGAGACGAGCATTCGGGACCTGACGACGGCTGGACGAGGCAGCGAGGCGAGGCCAGCACGCAGCACGTGGAGTTCCGAAGCGGCGCATGGACGATCGGCGTCATCCAAGCCCCCGCGGGGGGCCACGTCGTGAGCAGCGTTGCCTGTACCTAGCGACAAACCAACGCCGGTGCGCGGCGGCGTTCCAGTACCGATATGCATTGGCCTTGGCGAAAGGCTCGGGAACGGCACGTCAGGGCCGACCGTCACCGTGCCGAGGCGGACAGCACCCACGCAGCCGCAGCGTGGGTGTGTCCATGATCGTGAGGGGAATCGGGCTCTGTGCGGGCCTGATTCCCCTCACGATCATGAACGGACGTCGTCCGCGCCAACCTGTCAGCCGCCGGTCGGTGACAGGGCGGCTCCTTTGCGTGGCTCGGGATCTCCTCTCGAGCCATGACACATCGTCCTCCCGCGCAGAATGCCGGATACCGAGTGATCAACCGGCGGCCGAGCGTCTCCTCCTCACCTTGTGAACTGAACAGGCGCCGGCTTTGGTGACGACGCGATCAGTTGCTCGGGTGGGTCACTCGAGGATCGGGTCGATGCTCTTGGTGTAGGTCTTTCCCAGCGGGCTGGTCCAGGTGAGCAGCCCGGTGGTGTCGTCGTAGCGCAGCCGCCAGTGCCCGGAGGTCTTGGCGTTGTGGTGCTGGCGGCACAGCGGCCCGAGGTTGATCACGACCGTTCTGCCGCCGCGGCGGAAGGTGACCCGGTGGTCGCAGTCGCAGCGGGAGGCCGGCTGGGAGCAGCCGGGGAACCCGCACCGGCCGTGGGCGGCGGCGACGAACGCGCGCAGCCGGTCGCTGGGGCGGTAGCGGTGGGCGCCGACGTCGAGCAGCCCCCGGGTGCCGGGGTCGATCACCCAGCGGGTCCAGTCCCGGTCGGCGGCCAGCTCGCGGGCCACCGAGGCCGGGACCGGGCCGTAGCCGGGCAGCTGCCCGGGACGCTCGGCCAGCCCGAGCAGGGTCGGCAGGTCCACCACCACCGCAGCGGTCTGCGCGCCGCCGCACCGGCACCGCGCCAGCTCCCCCGGCGCAGCGTCCTCCGCCCGTGCAGCATCCTCGACCGGCGCAGCGTCCTCCACCCGCGCAGCGTCCGCGACCGGCGCAGCTACCGCGGCCGGCCGCTCGTCCTCGACCGGTGATCCCCGGTCGGCGGGGGTGGGCGGCTCGTCCCCGACCGGCGGCTCGTCCTCGACCGGCGATCCCCGGTCGAAGGGGGTGGGCTGGTCGGCGGTGGCGGGCTGGTCGGCGGTGGCGGGCTGGTCGGTGACGGCGTCGAGGAGGGTGTCGACCCGCAGCGCGTCCAGCCCGGGGTCGGTGCCGGCGCCGGCGCGCAGCGCCCGCTGGGTCGCCCGGGCGCGGTCGGTGAGCCGTTCCCAGGCGGCCTGGGCGTGGTGGGCGGGCATGGTGACCCACCAGCCCTCCATCGCCTCCGGCAGCGGGTAGCGCTCGATCGTGCGCCCCGCGGCGGCGGTGACGTGCCGGTCCTCGGCGCCGGCCGGGTCGACCGCCAGCACCGCCCGGGCCACGCTGCGGCGGGTCTCGGCCAGCGTCTTGCCGGGCAGGGTGGGCAGCACCCGGGCCTCGACCGCGGCCGCCGCCTCGTCGGGCAGCGCTTCGACGGCCTGGGCCAGGTGCGCGGCCTGCAGGTAGGAGATCTCCCCCGCGGCCAGCCGGGCCAGCGTGCCCGGCAGCCGGTGCCTCAGGTCCGCCGCGGTCCGGGTCCGCCGGGCCGCGGTCACCGGGGACAGCCCGAGCGCGGCGCCGACCTCGTGCCGGGCCAGGTCCCCGTCCAGCCCGGCCGCCTCGGTGGCCTCCACCACCGCCGCCAGCGCGTGCTGCTGCA
>DASTVO010000147.1:0-2615 GCA_035759075.1 Actinomycetes bacterium | reverse complement strand
CGGCGACGAACCCGGCGAGGAGGTCCGCGTACCCGGCGATGCCGAGCGACTCAGGCGGGGCCGATGACTGTCCGGCCCCCGGTGCGTCCCACGCCACGACGGTGAAGTCCCTGCTCAGCGACTCGAGCTGTGGACGCCAGGTGGCCCGAGCGTCCGCGACATATCCGTGCAGGAGAACGAGGATTGGGCCGGAGCCCGCTCGTTCGTAGGCGATGCGCAGGCCGTCGACCTCGAGGAACTCCATGGTCGTGCTCGCCTCACCAGCCGCGGGCGCGCCACTCCGGCAGTGCGGGCCGCTCGGCGCCTAGCGACGAGTCGTTGCCGTGGCCGGGGTAGAACCAGGTCTCGTCCGGCAGCCGGGCGAAGAGCTTGTGCTCCACGTCGTCGATCAGCGACCCGAACGTCTCCGGACCGCTCGTCTTGCCAACGCCGCCCGGGAAGAGCGAGTCGCCGGTGAACAGGTGCGGGTGCCCGGTCGGGTCCTCGTAGAGGAGCGCGACCGACCCCGGCGTGTGCCCGACCAGGTGGATGACGGACAGGCCGACCTCCCCGACGTACACGCGGTCGCCGTCCTTCAGCGGCTCCCGGGTCGGCACCGGGATCCCCGGCGCGTCGTCGACGCCGGCCGCGGTCCGGGCGCCGGTCGCGTCGACCACCGCCTCGAGCGCCACCCAGTGGTCCTTGTGCTGGTGGGTCGTCACCACCCGCTCCAGCTCCCGGTCGCCGATGAGGCCGAGCAGCGTCTGCGCGTCGTTCGCGGCGTCGACGAGCAGCAGCTCACCGCTCGCCCGGCACCCCAGCAGGTAGGCGTTGTTGTCCATCGGCCCGACCGACACCTTGGTGATGGTCAGCGCGTCCAGCTCGCGGACGTCCGGCGGCCCGCCCGGCGTCACCTGTCCCGTGTACGTCATGCCCGCGAGGCTAGCCCGGCGCCGGCGCTTGGCCGATTCCCGGCCGAGGCGTCCGCGCGACGTGGAAGACTCGCCATCTCGGGCGGGTGTGGTCCGGAGGGGGGCTTCCATGGGGCGGGCGGTCGACGGTGCGTGCTGTCCGGCCTGCGCAGCCGGCGACGTCGCCTGGACCGGCCTGACCACCAAGGGCCGCTACCGGCTGCTGCGCTGCGGCCGCTGCGCCACCCAGTTCTACGTCGACACCGACGCCGCGCACGGTGACGGCGAGAGCCACTACAAGTGGGAGTCCTACAAGCTCGACGTCTACCGGGACGACCAGGTCCGCCGCGCCTTCGAGGCCCGCTACCAGGACCTGCTGGAGCGGGCCCGGCCGGTCGCCGGGTCCCTGACCTCGGTGCTCGACGTCGGCTGCGGGATCGGCAACTTCGTGGCGTTCGCCGGGCGGCTCGGGCTGCGCGCGACCGGCAGCGACGTGTCGGCCGCCGCCGTCGCGGAGGCCCGCCGGAACGGGCTCGACGTCGTGCTCGCGGACGAGCTGCCCGCCAAGGTTCCCGACGCGTCGGTCGACGCGCTGACGCTGTGGGACGTGATCGAGCACGTGCAGGCCCCGCGGCCGTTCCTCGAGGCGCTGGTCCCGAAGGTCCGTTCGGGCGGCGTGCTGCTGTTCGAGACTCCGGACGGGGCGTTCCCGGTGCGCTCGGCGCTGCTCGGCCTGCACCGCCTGAGCCGAGGGAAGGTCGACCTCACCGGCCCGATGTACTACTGGGAGCACAAGATCTACTTCTCCGAGAGCGGGCTGCGGCACCTGCTGGACGCGGTCGGCGTCGACGTCGTCCACGTCGAGCGCCAGACGTCGGTCCGGGAGAAGATGCAGCGCGAGTTCTCGGTGAAGCAGTCGAAGAAGGGACGCCTCCTGCGGCTCACCTGGCCGGTGCTCGAGGCGGCTTTCCGCCGGGCCGGCCGCGGGAACAAGCTGCTCGTGGTGGCCCGGAAGCGCTAGCGGCGGTCAGCTCCAGCGCGGTGCCGCGGGCACCGGGCCGTCGGGCTCGAGCCGCAGCCCGTCCCCGGGCGACCGGCCGGTGAGCCAGGCCGCCAGCTCGGCCCGCGGGCCGTGCAGCCGTGGGCCGTCGGCCGCGACCTCCCACTCGCCCTCGCCGTCGGTGGACACCAGCACGCCCACGGGGCAGTCGCGGGCCTGCCGGAAGACCGGCGCGACCTGGTCGAGGGTGCGAACGGCGAACTGCGGCGACCAGTCGGCGGGGGAGTAGCCCAGCCCGAGGTCGACGTGGTGGATCTCCACCTCGCGGATGCGCATGAGCGGGATCTCCCGGCCGTACGCGGTGGCGCCGCTCAGCATCGCCACCTCACGCCGGAGCCCCTCGTCCGGGAAGTCGGCGAAGGCCTGCAGCAGCCGCTCGGCCGAGTCGTTCAGGTCGAGCCGGATGTCGCCGAGATGCCGGGCCGAGCCGGCCTCGATGTCGGCGTCGCGCGACTCCTTGCCGCCGGCGTACATCGGGATGTCGTCACCGGTGCGGGCGGCCTGCGCCAGGTTGGCCAGCCCGTCGGCGTTGCGGGCGATGTGGGTCAGGACGTGGGCGCGGGTCCAGCCGGGCAGCCCGGACGGGGCGCGCAGCTCGTCGTCGGTCATCGCGTCGACGGCCAGCAGCAGCCGGTCGGTCGACTCGACCATCTCGTCCAGTGCCG
>DASTVO010000146.1:0-5462 GCA_035759075.1 Actinomycetes bacterium | reverse complement strand
TGGGGCCGGTACCAGGTCCGGTTGATGGACGGCACCGCCGTCACGGCGCGGGTCCGGTTCCGGATGCTCGTGGTGCCGTGATGGAGGTGGTGATCCGGGCTGCCGTGATGTTCGCCTTCCTCTGGCTGGTCACCCGCGCCGTCGGGAAGCGCGAGCTGGGCCAGCTCTCGGCGTTCGAGCTCGTCCTGCTCGTCACCATGGGGGACCTCGTCCAGCAGTCGATCACCCAGGAGGACTACTCGATCAGTGGCGGGATGCTCACCATCGCCACGTTCGCGCTGCTGTCGGTGCTGCTGTCGTACCTGAGCTGGCGCATCCCCCGGTCCCGACCCGTGCTGGAGGGCCGGCCCGCCGTCGTCGTCCGCGACGGCCAGCTGCACGAGCAGGTGCTCGCCGACGAGCGGCTGACCCGCACGGAGCTGCTCGCGGCAGCCCGCAAGCAGGGCGTCCGCGACCTCGGAGACGTCGAGCTCGCCGTCCTCGAGAACGATGGCTCGCTGTCGTTCTTCACGCGCTCCGGCACGAGCAGCGGCTGAGGCACGAGACGACGAGCAGCACCAACCGGGGTCGACGCTTCCGCGACGTTCGGCACGGACACGCCGTACGACACGCCGGGTTCAGCGACCTCAACGTCGCCCAACGCGGGGAGCGTAGGTAAATGGGCCGACCGGCGTGCGGCTGCCGTCACGCGTGATGGCGCACAACTCCCGCCACCTCGACGATGCTCGACGCGGAGCGCCCGGGCACGAACGGGGCCCCCGCGAGGGAGGCCCCGCTCCGTGCGGCGTGCCCCGCTACTCGATCGTCTGCGGGTTGAGGTGATCGACCCGCTTCGGCTGGCCGGGCTTCTCGATCAGCGTCCGGTACACCTCCATGCCCTGCGCGAGGGGGTTGTTGGTGACGCCGTCAGACGCGTAGACCGGGATCCCGGGCCCCGTCTTGAACATCGGGCCCGTGTACGGGTACGCGGACCAGGTTCCCGAGTTCGCGGCTGGGTCGTAGTACGCGATCTCCTTCAGCCTCGTCGGCTGGGTGAAGTCGATCACGTCGACCCCGCCCGTGTACCAGGCGTTGACGAGCAGGTCGCGCTTGATGCCCTTGACGGCCATTCCCATGTGCGCCGAGCAGTACTCGCCCGCCGCAGGGTTGGGCCGCAGGTCGCCCACGTGGAACTCGCTCAGGAAGGTGCCGTCCAGGTCGGTGAAGAACATCTTCCCGGTCTTGTGGACGCCGCCGGCCGGGTTCCACGGTCGCGGCCCGTACGTCGTCATGGTCGGGCAGCCGGTTCCGAAGGACTCGTCGACCCAGTTCACGACCGTCCCGTCGTTGTTGAACATGGCGGAGTGGAAGAAGTCGACCGCCCCGGGGAGGCTCCCGCGGCCACCCGAGGTGACCTCGTCGTCCGCGATCGAGATCGGGTTGCCGGTGTCCGGAATCCCGTTCGGACCGATCCTCCACACCTGGCCCTGCTCGGCGCACGCCGCGCCGGCGAGGCGGCGCTCGACATGGACGACCACGTCATGGCAGGCCACGGCCGCGGGTTCGAGGACTGGCGCGCAGAGGCCTCTCTCACACCACTCGATCCTGCTGTCCGGGTCTCCCGGGTAGCTGACCGCCGGCTGGATGTTGAGCTCGCGCGCCGCCGCGGGGTTCGCGAGCGGCACCTCGACGACCTGGATCACCCCGTGCAGCGGGCTGGCCGGGCTCCCGGGGTCTCGGTCGTACGGGTTGGCCACGTTCGCGAACTCGGTGTCACCGCACGTGGGACCGGCCCGCAACGGATACGACGAGACGTAGACGAGCAGTCTCCCCGGTTCCTCGGGCCACAGCGTGATGGTGTGGGCACCGCAGTCGGTGTAGACCGCCGTCACCTGCTCGATGGTGGTGAACGGGTTCGCCGGGTCGTCGCTCATGGTGAAGACGCGGACGCCTTCCCAGCCGGTCGGGTTGCCGTGATTTGCCGACCGGGCAGCTCCACACGCCGGGCTGTCCATGGTGCGGTCAACCGCCAGGAGCATGAGGTCGGCGACGCCGTTCCCGTTTCGGTCCCAGACGATCGGGTCGTTCTGGTTGGCGTCACACGCAAAGTCCCTCACCAGCCGCGGGCTGGTCGGGTCGGATATGTCGAAGATCCGCACACCGCCGCGGGGGCCGGAGCCGGGCGGGGACCCGGCATCGCCGGTGTAGTAGCCGACGAAGGCGTGGTTGCCCCAGAACGCGAGATCCGAGTTGGTCGCCATGTTCGGGGACGTGAACAGCTTCTCCATCTTGTTGCTCTGGTCCCCCGGGACCTGTGCATCGGCGCCGGCAGCGGGCACCCCCAACGCGACCATCGTCGATGCGAGTATGAGGACCGCTCGTCTCGTTCTCATACCGTCGTGCACCTCCCTTTCAGAGGACCAGAGGGGGTCGCGATCGCGGCCCCGTCGAGCAAGGCGGATGTGTCCTGGATGCGACTGCCGGAGCGGGGAACTGGCCGTATCGCAGTGGCGTCCGGATCCCGGCGTGCGGGATGCCCTCGGGAAAGGTCGGAGCAGAGTGGCGTCGAGCCGCGCCGCATCCTCGACAGCGCCGCTGCCCCTCGATGGTGCGGCTGCCTCGGCTGACTGTGGCCGCGAAGAGAAGCACCGCCCCGATGATCTCCAGACCGCAGCCGGTGTCGCTGCGCCAACCGGAGTGTGCTCGCCGCCTCGGGGGTCGTCAAGCCTTGGCGGGGCAGAGAACGGAGGCGAAATGACCGCGTGTGTGCAATCCGTGAAGCTCGCCTCGTTCGCGGGTCAGCCGCGGCGCCTCCACGGGAGGAGGCATCCCGCTCCCGCCGCTGCGGTCGTGGCGGGAAGTTGGAGCCGCACGGCGAGGTATGCGTGGCGCCGCGTGCTGCGAGGACGATTGCCGTCATCGACGCCTTGCGTCCGCACGGGCCATACGGTGACGACTATGACGATCAACGACACCCCGTGGGAGCCCCCGCTCGCCGGCACCGAGGCCGAGCACCTCACGGGTGCGCTCGACCGGCTGCGGATGACCTTCCGATGGAAGGCCGGGGGTCTCGACCAGGCCGGGCTGCGCGCTCCCGTGGGGGCGTCCTCGCTGACCCTCGGCGGACTGCTCAAGCACCTCGCGTTCGTCGAGGACTACACCACCGCCACCAAGCTGAGCGGGTCGTCGCCGGGTGAGCCGTGGGACGCCGTCGACTGGGACGGCAACGAGGACTGGGACTTCACCTCCGCCGCCGAGGACACGCCCGGCGAGCTCTACGCCCTGTACGACCGCGCCGTCGCGCGATCGCGCGCGCGGCTCGCCACCGCCCTGGCCGACGGCGGGCTCGACCAGCTCGTCGACATCTCTGGCCCCGACGGTCAGCACGCGAGCCTGCGCCGGCTGGTCTGCGACCTGATCGAGGAGTACGGCCGGCACACCGGCCACGCGGACCTGCTTCGCGAGGCAGTGGACGGCCTGGTCGGAGAGGACCCGCCGGCGGGGTGGCGTCCCTGACCGTCCGCTCACCCCAGCAGCCGACCGCAAGTGTTGCGATCTCGCGAACACGGCCCCGTTGCGAGCCGCGTCGCGCGACCATGAGGTCGTGGGGGGTGCCGTAGCCGGTCCCGGACGGGTGCTGGCGATCTGGGAGACGCTCGTCGGGGACCGCATGTCGGCGGCCCGGCGGCAGATCTTCGTGTCCCGGCCGGAGGTGCAGCGGCTGTGCTGCTACTCCACCGCCTTGCTGCGGCAGTCCGCGCTGGCGGCCCAGGCCGCCGACCCGTCGGGCGGACTTCGCGTGGAGGACTGGCTGGCCGCCGTCGAGGCAGCCGTCGCCGAGCGGCGGCGGGTCGACCTCCCCGAGCAGCGACGGGTCGAGCTGGTCATCGAGGAAGGCGTCGAGCGCGCCGGGTGACCCCGCGCGACGACGTTGCGGTGAGCTGACCTACTGCTTGGCCTTCCAGCGAACCGAGCCGGAGCTGCAGGTGTCGGTCACCGCGCCCGTCGTGTCGTGCTCGGTCGCCGAGAGCGACCAGCTGCCGCTGATCGCGGTACGGGCGCGGTTGAGCGCGCCGGAGATCCGGCCCTCGACGTCGGTGGTCGTTCCGTCGTCGTTGCGTTGGGTTATCGGACCGAAGGCGACGCGGAACTTCCCGCTCCTGGTCACGGGCACCCTCGTGTACCTGTCGGGGACGACGAAGCCTGTCCCGGATGTGCACGTCAGCTCCAGTGCGACCACCGCGCGGACGATCTGCCGCCGCGTCGGCTTCATGTCCACGACCACCGGCTGACCCTGTGAGGTGACGCCGCCGTAGGTGTTGCCCACGAACGGGGCGGCCGCCACCGGTGTGACCGGACCCCCGAGGAGCAGGGCGCCCGACAGGCCCCCCACGACTGCTACGTGCCCCCCTTGACGCCTGACTCGACGTGCCATCTCGACCGCCTCCTTCGGCAGCGACCCCGCCGGCCCCCGCGGGCGGGCCTGAGCCCGACGGTAGGCCACCTGGTCGCGCCCGGAGATCCGGTCGGCGAATTGTGATCATTCGTGCCCTGGACTACGGGTTGGGCGACGTTCGGTACCGACACGCCGCGCGACACGCCGGGTGAGGTGTGCGCAACGTCGCCGAACCGGGGCCGGGGGGACCTGCTAGGACGGCACGCTGCGGGCCTGGCCCTCGGCGATCGCGGCAGTCCAGTCGTCGAGCTCGGACCGCATCGCCTCCGGGCACCGGGCCACGGCGGGCCCGTGGCCGAGGAGGCTGACGAGCCGTCCCAGGGCGACGGCCGCCCGGCGCCGCTCGCCGGCCTCCCAGCGCGCCGCGATGAGCCCCTCCAGGGCACGCTCCTTGTGCAGCTGGTCACCAGCGGACTCCGCGACCTCCAGCGCCTGCTCGTACAGGGCGGCCCGCTCCGGCGCGGGACGCTGCTCTGCCTGCAGCAAGTAGCTGCGCACCAGGCAGCGGAAGTCGCCGACTCTCCGGAACGTGGCGACCGCATCGGTCAGGTCGGGGGGCTCGTCCGGTGTCAGCCGGGCGCGGGTCAGCTCGGCGTGGGCCAGCTCGTGCCGGTTGCCGGTGCTGCGGGCGTACTCGGCGCACTGGTCGACCCACACCAGCGCCGCCTCGGTGGGGTGCCCGCGTTCGGCTGCCGTCGCGGCCATCATGTAGCGGGCGTTGTTGACGTGCATCGCGTCACCGGCCGACGCGAAGCTGTGCATCGCGGACTCGAAGGCCACCATCGCCGCGTCCAGGTCATCGGCGCTGCGGAGGGCGACGCCCCTGGCCTGGCGGACGGAGGCGAGCTGCCAGGTGTCGCCGAGCCGCTCGGCCAGCCGCTCCGCGGCCTCGAGATGGGCCAGCGCCGACCGGGGGTCGTGCCGGTACGCGTCGGTGTAGCCGGCCAGGTGGTGCGCGGCCAGCTCGGACCGCTCGTCGAGGACGCGGTCCAGCGCCAGTGACGCCAGGTCGGCCGCCAGGTCGAGG
>DASTVO010000145.1:0-3837 GCA_035759075.1 Actinomycetes bacterium | reverse complement strand
CGGTCGGGCCTGCTGCACTCCTCCGACCTCGACCGGGCCAAGCCGATCAACTGGAAACGTCGCGCGGCGACCTGCGGAGCGATCGGCGTGATGGGTGACCTCGGCATGCACGCGGCGCACGTGCCGCTGCGGCTCGGCTGGGACCCGCGGACCGTGTACGCGCTCCTCGACGACGTCGTGCGCACCCGGCCCGGTCCGGGCGGCGAACCGGTCCCGTGCGACACCTTCGACAACGCACTGCTCGCGCTGACCGTCCAGGCGGCGGGGCGTCGGTTCCCGATGCTCTGGGAGACCAAGCGGATAGCCCCCGGCGAGCGGAACACCTGGTTCTTCGAGGCGGTGGGGATGGACGGCGGCGTGCGCTTCTCGACCCGGAGCCCGCAGGTCCTGCAACGGTTCGGCCTGGTCGACGGCGAGCAGGCCTGGTCCGAGGTGCAGCCCGGCCACCACAGCGTGTGGCCGACCGTGACCGGAGGCATCTTCGAGTTCGGCCTCACCGACGCGCTGCTGCAGATGTGGGCGGTGTTCCTCGCCGAACGGGCCGGCGAGCTGGGCGACCGGTTCGGCGCCGCCACCCCGCACGAGGCGCTCCAGTCGCACCGGGTGTTCGCGGCGGCACTGCGGTCGCACGAGGAGGGCACCAGCGTCCCGCTCGACAGCTGAGCCGGCGAGGAGGGCTCAGCCGGCGACCTCAGCGGCGACCTCGGCCCGGCGCGGGACGGCCGGCACGGCGCCGGGGCGCTGGACACAGAGGGCCGCGGCAGCGTTGGCCCACGCCAGCGCGGTCGCGACGGGGACACCCTCGGCGAGCCCCGCGGCCAGGTATCCGGCGAAGCAGTCGCCCGCGCCGGTCGTGTCGGCCACCACCACGGAGCGACCCGGCTGCGCATGCCGGGCGCCGTCCCGGTCCCGGTACCGCGCACCGCGCGGGCCGAGCGTCACCACGACGGCCGGCACCCGCTCGAGCAGACGGTCGAGGTAGGCGTCGACGACGTCCGTGTCGTCTCCCGGGTCCGTGACCCGGCCGCCCAGCTCGACGGCGAGCGCCCGTGCCTCGCCCTCGTTGACCACGAGCAGGTCGAGGCACTCGGTGAGCGTCGCGTCGAGCGGCGCCTGCGGGGCGGCGTTGAGCACGACCCGGACGCCGGCCCCCCTGGCCGTGTGCGCCGCCTCGACGACCGTCGGCATCGGGGCCTCCAGCTGCATCAGCAGGACCCGGGCGGCGGTCACCGCACCCAGCTCCGCCGGCCGGAGCTCGAGCAGCTCCGCGTTCGCACCCGGCACGACGACGATGGCGTTCTCGCCGGACGCGTCGACCATCACCACGGCCAGCCCCGTGCGCGTCTCGGTCTGCCGGACCAGGCACTCGATGCCGTCGGCAGCCAGGACCCGGAGCAGCTCCGCACCCTCAGCGTCCCTGCCCACCGCGCCGACGAACCTGGTCGGTGCACCCGCCCGGGCAGCTGCCACAGCCTGGTTGAGGCCCTTGCCGCCCGGGCCGCCGGTGCGGCGAGTGGAGAGGAGGGTCTGGCCGGCGGTCGGCAGGTCGGTGACGCCGAGCGTCAGGTCGAGGTTCGCGCTACCGAGCACCGTCACTCCGGAGCGGCTGGCCATGGCAGCACGCTACGGCCTGGTCCGGCTCGGACGGCGAACCGCGAAGGGCGTCAGGGGTCGAGGCGGCAGGAGGACCACAGGATCGACAGCGAACAGCTCAGCCAGTGACGGCCACATCTCTTGTGCGTGCGCACACACTTTGCTAAACTGCGTGCGTCCGCACATTTCTTCCAACTGGAGGATCCCTGTCATGAGCACCCTGCTGCACGTCTCCGCGTCGCCGCGTGGCGAGCGCTCCGAGTCACTGGCTCTGGCCTCGACGTTCCTCGACGCCTTCTCGAGGAGCAACCCTCACGTCGCCGTGGAGCACTTCGACCTCTGGGACGGCACCCTGCCGCCCTTCGGCCCGGCGGCGGTGGCCGCGAAGATGGCCGTGTTCGCCGGCGCCGACCCCGACGGTGAGGCCGCGGCGGCGTGGCGCGCGGCCCGGGACACGTTCGAACGCTACGCGGCCGCCGACTACTACCTGTTCAGCGTCCCGATGTGGAACCACTCGGTCCCCTACATCCTCAAGCAGCTCATCGACGTCGTGAGCCAGCCCGGCATGGTCTTCGGCTTCGATCCGGAGACCGGCTACACCGGGCTGCTCCAGGGCAGGCGGGCCGCGGTGCTCTACACCGGTGCCGTCTGGGGGCCGGACCGCGGACCCGCCTTCGGCCGCGACTTCCTGACGCCCTACTTCGAGGACTGGCTGCGGTGGTCGGGTATCGACGACGTCCGCTCCGTGCACTTCCAGCCGAACCTCGTCGTCGCAGACCCGGAACCGGGTCGGCGCCGTGCGCACCGCGAGGCGGCCGAGCTCGGCCGGACGTTCGTGGCATCCACGGCTGCCGAGCGCCTCGCCGGCTGAGCCGCCGGGCAGCGTCCACGCCGGCCTCTCTCGATGTTGTTTCCGGCTCGGGCGGTCCGCCCCAGGGCCGCGGCAGGCAGACTGACGGGGTGGCCTCTCGAGACGTCGACGGCGTGACGTTGCCCTTGGCGGTCGCCGGTCACCCGGCGCTCGAGCTCTGCAACACGCGAGCCGGCTGGGGCGACGCGGAGCCGAGGGAGTACCTCGGCACGTACGCGGACCTGGCCGTCTGGGCACGCGAGCTGGGCCTGCTGTCGCCCGCCGTGACGCGCCGGCTGCTGCGCGACGCCGCGACCGACCCCGTCACGGCCACCGAGGTGCTGGAGCGGACGCGGGCGTTGCGCTCCGACCTGTACGCCGCGCTCACCTCTCCGGCGGCGCCACCGGCCGCGTTGCGCCGGCTGACGACGGAGCTCGCCGACGCGGCCACCAGCGTCCAGCTGCAGCACGGACCCGAGGGGCTGCGACTCGCCCGCGACGACGAGTCGCTGGCGGCACCGCTGCGCGCGGTGGCGGACGCGACCCGGCAGCTGGTCGAGGACGGGCTGAGCACCGACGTCGGCCGGTGTCCCGGCGCCGGCTGCGGCTGGCTGTTCCTGCGCAACGGGCGGTCGCGGCGCTGGTGCATCATGGCGATCTGCGGCAACCGGGCGAAGGCCCGGCGGCACGCCGAGCGGCAGCGGTCCGCACAGAGCGCGTGAGCCGCTAGAGGTCGGCGACCTCGCGGCCGCAGACGATCACCAGCTCGGCCGCCTCACGCCGGTACTCGCGCAGCAGCTGCACCCGGTCCTCGGCGCCGGTGTCCTTCGCGGCGGCCTCCCGGGCGAGCCGGGCCACCTCACGAGCCTGGTGCAGCGCATCCTCCGACGGGAAGTCCTTCACCTCGAGGGCGATGGTGCCACCGACCGTGGCGACCTTGCTGCGCGTCTCGTCGTCCCAGTCCTGGTAGCGCTCCTGGCCCGCTGCCTTCAGCGAGGCGTCGGCGTAGGCGATCGCCGACACCGCCTGCTGGCAGCCGTCGCCGGGGTCGGTGTAGCGGGACAGCTCGGCCGACAGCGCCGGCTCAGCGTCTCCGCACCCGGACAGCGCAAGGAGTCCGGTGAGCGCGAGGAGCGCAGCACCGGCCCCGCTCACAGCTCGCCGCATGGACTCCCCCACTAACCGGGAAACGATCCCAGCAGGTTAGCAGGCGAGGAGCCGGCTACCACCGCCGGTTCGGCGACGTTGCGCACGCCGGTCCCGGCGTGTCGTACGGCGTGTCGGTGCGCAACGTCGCCCAACCGGGCGTGGGGCGTACGCGGGGCGGCTCAGCCGAGCAGCGAGCGGATCGCGATCGTCTCGTCCCGGCCCGGCCCGACCCCGATCGCCGACAT
>DASTVO010000144.1:0-18357 GCA_035759075.1 Actinomycetes bacterium | reverse complement strand
CTACGGCGCGCTGCGCGAGCTGCTCGACGAGGAGGCGATCACCTCGCTGGCGGCCGACCTGCAGCGGCTCTCCGAGGATCGCAGGGCCCGTGACGTCGAGGGCGTCGCCGACCTGCTGCGGGTGCTCGGTCCACTGAGCACCGCCGAGGCCGTCGAGCGGGGCGCGACCCCGGCCTGGCTGGCCGAGCTCGAGGAGGCCCGGCGGGCCGTGCGGCTGAAGGTCGCCGGCGAGCAGCGCTGGGTCGCCATCGAGGACGCCGGACGGCTGCGCGACGCGCTGGGCACCCCGCTGCCGGTCGGCATCCCGGACGCCTTCCTGGAGCCGGTACGTGACCCGGTCGGGGACCTGGTGTCGCGGTACGCGCGCACCCACGTGCCCTTTACCGCCGCTGCCGTCGCCGAGCGGCTCGGGCTCGGCCCGGCCGTGGTGGCGCACGCGCTGGCGCGGCTGGCCGCCTCCGGGCGGGTCGTCGAGGGCGAGTTCCTGCCCGGCGGCGCCGGCACCGAGTGGTGCGACGCCGAGGTGATGCGCACCCTGCGCCGGCGGTCGCTCGCGGCGCTGCGCAAGGAGGTCGAGCCGGTCCCGGTCGAGGCGCTGTCCGCGTTCCTGCCGGGCTGGCAGCAGGTCGGCGGACGGCTGCGCGGGGTCGAGGGGGTGCTGCGGGCGGTGGAGCAGCTGCAGGGCGCGCAGGTCCCGGCGTCCGCGCTGGAGACGCTCGTCCTGCCGGGGCGCGTCTCGGGCTACTCCCCCGCCCAGCTCGACGAGCTGTGCGCGACGGGCGAGGTGCTCTGGCGCGGCCACGGGTCGCTGCCCGGCGGCGACGGCTGGGTCTCGCTGCACCTCGCCGACGCGGCTGCCCTGACCATGCCCGCACCCGACCCGGCGGCTGTCGCGTCGCTGCTGCACCGGTCAGTGCTGGACGCGCTCGCGGGCGGCGGCGCCTTCTTCTTCCGCCAGCTCTCCGACGCGGTCGGCTCGACCGACGACCAGGCCCTGGTGGCGGCGCTGTGGGACCTCGTCTGGGCCGGGCACGTCTCCGGCGACACGCTGGCGCCGCTGCGCACCCTGGTCGGCGGAGGGCGGGGAGCGCACCGCACCCGGCGCCCGGCACCCCGCGGGCGCTACCTGCGCGGTCGCCCGGCGGTCCCGACCCGGTCCGGGCCGCCGACCGCGGCCGGTCGCTGGTCCCTCCTACCGCAGGTCGAGACCGACCCGACCCGCCGGGCGCACACCCTCGCCGAGGTGCTGCTGGACCGGCACGGCGTCGTGATCCGGGGCGCGGTGATGGCCGAGCGGGCACCGGGCGGCTTCGCCGCGGTCTACCGGGTGCTGTCGACGTTCGAGGAGACCGGGCGGTGCCGCCGCGGCTACTTCGTCGAGGGGCTCGGGGCCGCGCAGTTCGCGCTGCCGGGGGCGGTCGACCGGCTGCGGGCGGTCGGGTCCGCGCTGGAGCGCGGCGCGCAGAGCGCTTCGCCGCGTACCGCCTCCGACGAGCCGCGCGCGGTGGTGCTCGCGGCCACCGATCCGGCCAACCCGTTCGGCGCCGCCGTCCGCTGGCCCGCCCGGGGGGCCGGGCGCGGCGAGGACGCCGGCCACAAGCCCGGCCGGAAGGCCGGGGCCCTCGTGGTCCTGGTCGAGGGCCGGCTGGTGCTCTACGTCGAGCGCGGCGGCCGCACGCTGCTCACCTGGACTGACGAGCCCGGCCTCCTCCAGCCGGCCGTCGACGCGCTGTCGCTGGCGGTCCGCGAGGGGCACCTCGGCCGGCTCACGGTGGAGCGCGCCGACGGCGCCGGCGTCCTCGACTCGGCCCTCGGCCGGGCGCTCGAGGACGCCGGCTTCCACGCCACCCCGCGAGGCCTGCGCCTACGGGCGTGATGGCTCAGTCGTCGTCGTCCCGGCCGTTGTCCTCGTGGTCGCTTCCGTTCGCCTCGACCTGGCCGCGGATCTCGCCGCCGGGGAACGTGGTGCTGTGCACGTTGGCGTAGGCCACCTCGGACTGCATGGCCGCGAGCAGCTCGGCGAGCTGACCGGGACCGATGCCCTGCACGGCAGGCCCGACGACGCCGGCCGCGGTCAGCGTGCCGGTCAGCGTGCCGGCCTGCGGGCACGTGGGGGTCCCGGCCGGCGCCGGAAGCGGGGCCGACGCGGTGGTGCACAGCCACACCGCCACGCCACCGTTGACGGCCTCCTGGCCGAAGTGGATGTGTGCCATCAGCACGTTGCTCTCGAGACCGGAGTAGGTCAGCCTCCAGCGGACCTCGGTCCCGGCCCGGTTCACCTGCGCGCGGAAGGTTCCACCGGCGGCCGTCGAGACGGCCGGCACCTCCTGGTAGCCCTCCAGGTCGGCGCCGAAGCGCCCGGACCGGTCACCGCCGGACGCGGCGGACGCGGCGACCCCGGCGACTCCGAGCAGCACGACGGCGGCCAGCGCCAGCCAACGACGGAGCACAGCGGACATGGCTGATTACCCCCTAGCAGGCGGGCGAGTCCCGCCCTGTCTGGACTCTCATCCCGGCCGGTGCCGCTGTCAACGGACACACTGGGCAGGTGGACGGCGAGCAGGAGCAGTGGCAGCAGCGCCGGCGTGCGGCCGCCGAGGAGCACGCGGCCCGGCACCACCGGCGCCAGGCTGCGGAGTCGGCCCAGGCGCAGATCATCGTCGACCGGTTCGTGGCCGCGGCGACCGAGCGGGGGCTGCGGACCACCTTGCTGCGCGCCCGGGCGTACAACGGTCGGACGACCTACCGGACCGGGCTGACCGGCTGGTACCTCAAGCGCAACGGGTCGCTGGGGGTCGGGACCGACGGCGGCTTCTACGTCCTGTCCGCGCCGAGCAGCGTCCGCTCGCGGCTGCAGGGCGTGGAGATCTCGCCGAGCGAGCCGCCGCTCGTGGTCGGGGTCGGCGGACGCGACGGCGAGTCGATGCCGCTGCAGCAGCTGCTCGACCTGCGTCTCGCAGCCGGGGACGACTGGCCTGACCCGGACTGAGTCAGGCCTTGACGGCCTGCACCGGGCAGTCCGCTCCGAGCAGGATCTTCTGCGCGGTGCTGCCCAGGATGAGCTTCCCGACCGGTGAGCGGCGCCGGAGCCCGATCACGATCAGCTCGGCACCGACCTCGCGCGCAGCGGCCAGCACCGTGTCGGCCGGGTCCTCGCCCGCACCGGTCGCGCGCAGCTCGCTGCGCACCCCGGCGTCGGTCAGGACC
The DNA here is from genome assembly GCA_035759075.1 of Actinomycetes bacterium. GTDB lineage: Bacteria > Actinomycetota > Actinomycetes > JACCUZ01 > JACCUZ01 > DASTVO01. The sequence continues at coordinate 15,150 of DASTVO010000144.1, read as the reverse complement.
TGCTGCACCGCGTCGAGCTCCTGCTCCTGGGAGTAGGGCGACTCCTCCCGCTCGCCGGCCGCGAACACATGGACGATCTGCACGTCGGCCTGGCGTCGCAGCGCCTCGTCCCGGGCGGCCCTCAGCGCGGCATCGCCTTCGGGGCTGGGTACGTAGGCCAGGGTGATGGTCATGGCCCGCAGCCTGGCAGAACCGTGGCCGGGGTGGTGCGGTCGTCTCAGCGACGGCCATAGAGGAACCGCCGGAACAGCATGGTCATCCGCGGCATGACGACCCAGGTCATCAGGCTCGTCAGGATGCCGGAGAACACCAGCACCCGGGCCACCAGCGGCCAGCCGGACACCAGCGGCTGCACGGTGAGGTTCATGACCAGCACGAGCGGCACGATCGCTGCGAGGGTGACGAGGAACATCTTCCACTTCGGCGGCGCCGGCGCGGTGCGCCCGGGCATCGCGAACCAGGTCTCGAGCCCGGACACCCGGTTGACGCCGGTCTCCTGGGCGAAGGAGTCGGCCTTGGCCAGCCACTCGGCGCGCTCGTCCGAGGCCTCCCAGCGGGACAGCGCGGCGGAGTCCGCGAACCGGTAGACGACGTGCCAGTCGCTCCCGGCCGAGTTGGGCCGCAGGATGCCGGCGCCGAGGAAGCCGGGAAACTGCGAGGCCGCACCGATGATGCCCTCGTACCAGTCCTCGAAGTCCGCCGCGCAGCCCGGCGCCACCCGGCGGGCCACCGTCACGGTGACGGGGCTGCCGCCCTCCGGGACGGGGTTGGACGAGTGCTCGGCCACGCGGGACAACAGGCTCACCCCTCGTTCAGCGCAGGGCCCCCCACGCATCATCCCCCGCCGACGGAGACGATGGTCACATGCCCGAAGGCGACACGGTCTGGCTCGCGGCGAGACGGTTGGACGACGCGCTGGCCGGACGCGTGCTGCGCCGCACCGACTTCCGGGTGCCGTCGCTGGCCACCGTCGACCTGGCCGGCCTGGAGGTCCGCGAGGTCGTGAGCCGGGGCAAGCACCTGCTGACGCGGGTCGGCGACGACCTCACCCTGCACACCCACTTCCGGATGGACGGGACCTGGCACCTCTACCGCCACGGTGACCGGTGGCACGGCGGCCCGCAGTGGCAGGTGCGGGTGCTGCTGGTGAACGACGAGTGGCAGGCGGTCGGCTACCGCCTGCCGGTCGTCGAGCTGCTGCCCCGGGACCGGGAGGGCGACGCCGTCGGGCACCTGGGTCCGGACATCCTCGGCCCCGACTGGGACCTCGAGGAGGCCGTCCGCCGGCTCGCCGGCGCGCCCGACCGCGAGCTGGGCCCGGCGTTGCTCGACCAGCGCAACCTGGCCGGGATCGGCAACCTCTACAAGGCCGAGGCCTGCTTCCTCGCGGGGGTCTCGCCCTGGACCCGCGTCGGGGACGTGCCCGACCTCACCGGCGTCGTCGCGCGCGCGGCCCGGCTGCTGGAGGCCAACAAGTCCACGGCGCGCCAGGTGACGACCGGGGACACCCGCCGCGGCTACCAGCACTGGGTCTTCGAACGCGCCGGCCGGCCGTGCCGGCGGTGCGGTACGCGGGTGGAGAGCGCCGACCAGGGCGACCCGCCGTACCAGCGGATCAGCTACTGGTGCCCCACCTGCCAGCCGGACCGGCCCTGACACACCGGCCCTGACGCACCGGCGCCCGTCCACACCCCCGTTGGCGATGGGGTGGACGGGCGTACCGGCCTTGTCGTGGTCTACCACCTCTCGCGAGGTGCGAAACGTCGGTCAGGCCGCGACGTCGGTGACGTGCAGCGGGCCGCCCGGCAGGTCGTCCGCCGGTGCCACCGGCAGCTCCCCAGGCACCGCGTCGGGAACGCTCGCGATCTGCTCGGCGAGGGCCAAGTGGTCGCTGACGTCGCGCAGGACGGTCGAGAGGGGCACCTCGAGTGCCTCGCAGATGGAGCCGAGCAGCTCGGAGGAGGCCTCCTTCTGGCCGCGCTCGACCTCGGAGAGGTAGCCGAGCGAGACCCGGGCGGAGGCGGACACCTCGCGCAGGGTGCGGCCCTGCTCGCGACGGTGCTCCCGGAGCACGTCACCGAGCAGGCGGCGGAGCAGGACCATCGTGACGCCTCCCTCGGTCTACCGTCTCACTGCGGGCTGGCCGCCCACCGTACCCGAGGACGGGACCGGTGCCGCGGACAGCACGCCGAGTGTAACGCTGTAATCAGCTCAGGAGCTTCCCGTCCCCGGCCAGCTCGTCGCGCAGGGCGGCCAGCGCGGCCCGCACGACGGCGGCGCGCACGGCGGCGCGCTCCCCGGGCAGGGCGAGCGACCAGGTCCGGACCCCGGCCGGACCGGCCAGCGCCAGGTGCACCTCACCCGGCGGGTGACCGTCCTGCGGGTCGGGGCCGGCGACGCCGGTCGCGGCCAGGCCGTACGTGGCGGAGAGCCGGTCCCGGACCCCGCGGGCCATCTGCGCGGCCACCTCGGCGTCCACGGCGCCGACGCGGCTCAGCAGCACCTCGTCCACCCCGAGCAGCCGCGCCTTGAGCTCGGTGGCGTACGCGGTGACGCCACCGCGGAAGGTCTGCGAGACGCCGGGAACCGCGGTCAACGCGGCCCCGAGCGCGCCCCCGGTCAGCGACTCGGCCACGGCGACCGTCTCGCCGCGCGCGAGCAGCGCGCCATGAACGGCCCGCGCCAGGTCGTCGGTCACCGGCCGCCGGACCGCCGGGCCCGCTTCGCCTGGGCCCGCGGGCTGGTGCGGCGCAGGGTCAGCGCCCGCAGCACGTAGTCGATGCCGGTCACGAGCGTCACCACGACGGCGACCCCCATCACGGTGAGCGCGGCGGTGTTCACCCAGCCCTCGGTGGGCAGCACGAGCAGGCCGATCGCCAGGCCCTGCAGGAGGGTCTTGAGCTTCCCGCCGCGGCTGGCCGGCATCACGCCGTGCCGGATGACGACCAGTCGCAGCGCGGTCACGCCGACCTCGCGGGCAAGGACCAGCACGGTCACCCACCACGGCAGCTCGCCCAGCAGGGACAGCCCGACGAGGGCGGACCCGACCAGCGCCTTGTCGGCGATGGGGTCCGCGATCTTGCCGAAGTCGGTGACGATCCCCCGCCGGCGGGCCACCTCCCCGTCGATCCGGTCGGTCACCGAGGCCACCGCGAAGGCGAGGAACGCCAGCACCCGCCAGAGCGCGTCCGCCCCGTCGTCGTGCAGCAGCAGCGCGAGGAAGAGCGGCACCAGGACGAGGCGCAGGACCGTGAGCGCGTTCGCCAGGTTCCACGCGCTGGCCGTCACCGGCGTCGTGCTCGTCACGCCACCACGGCCACGAGGTCGGCCCCGTCCGAGCCGGTGACCCGGGCCCGCACCAGCCGGCCCACGTGCCGGTCGCCCGGGCCGAGCCCGGAGACGGTGGTCGTCCCGTCGACCTCCGGGGCCTGGTGCGCCGCCCTGCCCTCGGCCAAGGCGCCGTCGACGCTCTCCAGCAGGACGAGCACCTCCTCGCCGTGGCGGTCCTCGGCGCGTTGTGCCACCAGCTCGTCGGCCAGCCGGCTGATGCGCTCCACCCGGTCGCGGACCACGTCGTCGTCGAGCTTGCCGTCGAGGCCGGCGGCCTCCGTGCCGTCCTCGTCGGAGTAGCCGAACACCCCGACCGCGTCGAGCCGGGCGCCGGTGAGGAAGCGCTCCAGCTCGGCGAGGTCGTCCTCGGTCTCACCGGGGAACCCGACGATCACGTTGGACCGGATGCCGGCGGTCGGGGCGGCCGCCCGGATCCGCTCGACCAGCTCGAGGAACCGGTCGGTGTCGCCGAAGCGCCGCATCCGGCGCAGCACCGGGCCGCTGGCATGCTGGAAGGACAGGTCGAAGTACGGCGCCACCTTCTCGGTGGAGGTCATCACCTCGACCAGGCCGGGGCGCATCTCGGCCGGCTGCAGGTAGCTGACCCGCACCCGGTCGACGCCCTCGACCGCGGCGAGCTGCGGCAGCAGGGTCTCGAGCAGACGCAGGTCGCCGAGGTCCTTGCCGTACGACGTGGAGTTCTCGCTCACCAGGACGAGCTCCCGGGCCCCCTGCCCGGCCAGCCAGGCGGCCTCGGCGAGCACCTCGTGCGGGCGGCGGGAGACGAACGAGCCGCGGAAGGCGGGGATCGCGCAGAAGGTGCACCGCCGGTCGCAGCCGGACGCCAGCTTCAGCGGCGCGGCCGGGCCGGAGCCGAGCCGCAGCCGAAGCGGACGCGGCCCGGAGGCCGGCGCGACGCCCTCGGGCAGGTCCGGGCGGTCGACCGCAGGCTCCGGCTGGCCGGGCGGCTGCCGGTCGGCCGGTGCCAGCGGCAGCAGCGCCCGCCGGTCCCGCGGGGCGTGCGGCACGTGCGCCTCGCCGTCGAGGATGCCGCGCAGCCGGGCCGAGATGTCCTCGTAGTCGTCGAAGCCGAGCACCGCATCCGCCTCCGGCAGCGCGGCCGCGAGCTGCTCGCCGTAGCGTTCCGCGAGGCACCCGACCGCGACGACGGCCTGGGTCCGGCCCCCGGTCTTGAGGTCCGCGGCGGCCAGCACGGTGTCGACCGAGTCCTTCTTGGCCGCCTCGACGAAACCGCAGGTGTTGACCACCGCGACGTCGGCGTCGGCGGCGTCCGCCACCAGGTCCCAGCCGCCGGCGGCGAGCCGCCCCGCCAGCTCCTCGGAGTCGACCTCGTTGCGGGCGCAGCCGAGGGTGACCAGCGCGACGCGCCGGCCCGGAGGGGCGGAGGACATGCGCCCGAGTCTAGAGGGGGCTCAGCCGGCCGCCGGGTCCTCCGGCGTGAAGTCGGCCCGGACCACCTGGCCGGCCTTGCCGGGCGCGCCCACCGGGGTGCCGTTGACGGTGAGCGCCACCGCCCCGGCGTTGCCGATGACCAGGCGCAGCCGGGTCTTGTCGGTGAAGGTGCGGGTCTCGTCGGTCAGCAGCCCCTGGAACAGCTCCCGGCCGCTGTCCGTGGTGACCTGCACCCAGCTCGTCCCGGTCGCCGCCACCGCGACGGTGACCTTGTCCCGCGGGGCCTGCGCCACCGCGCTGCTCTCGGGCGTCGCCGTCGGGCTGGCGGTCGGCGCTGCCGTCGGCTCGGCCCCGGCCGTCGGACGCTGGCCGCCGGTCAGCCCCTCGGGCACCTGGCGCTCGCCGCCGGAGAGGACCTGGACCACCCCGTAGCCGAGGACGAGCACCAGGGCGACGGCCATGGCCGCGCTCCAGTTCGGTCCGCGACGGTCGGGGCGCGCGGCCGCCGGCTCGAAGATCTCCGCGGCCCGGGGGGCCGGGACCTCGCCGCCCCGCTCGGCGTCGAACTCGGCCAGCAGCGGCGCCGGGTCCACCCCGACCTTCTGGGCGATGGAGCGCACGTGACCGCGGGCGTAGAAGTCGCCACCGCAGCCGGAGAAGTCGTCGCGTTCGATGCCGGTGACCAGGGTGCGCCGGATGCGCGTCGCCTTCGAGATGTCATCGACCGAGAGACCTGCACGCTCGCGCGCCTCGGCGAGGGTCTGGCCGATGGACACGTGCGCGCTCCTCCCGTGGTCCCCGTCGCGCCCCGGACCTCCGGCAGGGTTCCGGCTGACGCTCACAGGAAGGCCCGATTCTATGGGTCCCTCTGATCGTCGGCCAGCCGCGGTCTCACCCTGAATGATCACGTTGCTGCAAGCGGATGAACTCACTCCCCGCGGATGGTGAGGAGCACCCCGTCGAGCTCGTCCGGCTTGACCAGGACGTCGCGCGCCTTGGACCCCTCGCTGGGCCCGACGATGCCGCGACTCTCCATCAGGTCCATCAGCCGACCGGCCTTGGCGAACCCGACCCGCAGCTTGCGCTGGAGCATGGACGTCGAGCCGAACTGCGTCGTCACCACCAGCTCCGCCGCCTGGCAGAGCAGGTCGAGGTCGTCGCCGATGTCCTCGTCGATCTCGCGCTTGCTGGTCACCACCGCGGTCACGTCCTCGCGGTAGCTCGGCTGCAGCTGGGCCTTGCAGTGCTCGACGACGGACACGACTTCGGGCTCGGTGACCCAGGCGCCCTGCATGCGCATCGCCTTGCTGACACCCATCGGCAGGAACAGGCCGTCGCCCTGCCCGACCAGCTTCTCCGCGCCCGGCTGGTCGAGGATGACCCGGCTGTCGGCCAGGCTGGAGGTGGCGAACGCCAGACGGGACGGCACGTTGGCCTTGATCAGGCCGGTGACGACGTCCACGGACGGCCGCTGGGTCGCGAGCACCAGGTGGATGCCGGCGGCGCGGGCGAGCTGGGTGATGCGGACGATGGAGTCCTCGACGTCACGCGGCGCGACCATCATCAGGTCGGCCAGCTCGTCGACGACCACCAGCAGGTACGGGTAGGGCTGCAGCTGCCGCTCACTTCCCGGGGGCGGGGTGACCTTGCCGGCCTTCACCGCCTTGTTGAAGTCGTCGACGTGCCGGAAGCCGAACGCGGCCAGGTCGTCGTAGCGCATGTCCATCTCGCGCACGACCCACTGCAGCGCCTCGGCGGCCTTCTTCGGGTTGGTGATGATCGGCGTGATGAGGTGCGGGATGCCCTCGTACGCGGTGAGCTCGACCCGCTTCGGGTCGACCAGCACCATGCGCACCTCGTCCGGCGTCGCCCGCAGCAGCAGCGAGGTGATCATCGAGTTCACGAAGCTGGACTTGCCGGAGCCGGTGGCGCCGGCGACGAGCAGGTGCGGCATCTTCGCGAGGTTCGCGACGACGAAGCCGCCCTCGACGTCCTTGCCGAGGCCGACCAGCATCGGGTGGTGGTCGTTGCGGGCCACGGCCGAGCGCATGACGTCGCCGAGGCTGACGACCTCCTTGTCCACGTTGGGGATCTCGATGCCGATCGCGGACTTGCCGGGGATCGGAGACAGGATGCGCACGTCGGCGCTCGCCACCGCGTACGCGATGTTCTTGCTCAGCGCGGTGACCCGCTCGACCTTGACCGCGTTGCCGAGCTCGACCTCGTACCGCGTGACGGTCGGCCCGCGGGTGTAGCCGGTGACCTGGGCGTCGATCCCGAACTGCTCGAGGACCTCGGTGAGCGACTCCACCACGGCGTCGCTGGCCTTGGAGCGGGCCTTGTGCGGCGAGCCCTCGCGCAGCGCGTCGGCGGGCGGCAGGACGTAGGTGACGTCGCCGGAGAGCAGCAGCTGCTCGACCCGGGCGGGCATCGGCGTGTGGTCGGGCGCCGGCTTCTCCGGCTCGGCGGACTTGTCCTGCAGCGCACCGGGAGGCGGGGCGGTGCCCTCGCCGCGGGAAACGACCGAGTCGTCGTACGGGATGTCGTCGGTGCCGCCCTCGGCGTCGGGGCCGGCCAGCGCGCCTTGCCGGCGGCGCGGCCGACGGCGCTTGAGCGGCTCCAGCGGCTCCGGCGTGGCGGGCGCGTCGGCGGCGTCCGCCGGCTCGGCCGCCTTCTTGTGCAGCAGCCTGGCGAGCAGCGCCTTGCTGCGCTCGGGCACCGCGTGCAGCGGTGTGGCGGTGACGACGAGCAGCCCGAAGACCAGGAGCAGCACGAGCAGCGGCACGGCGACGTAGACCGTGACGGCCGCCGCGAGAGGTGACGAGGCAAGGAAGCCCAGGATCCCGCCGGCCCCGCGCATCTCGGTCGCGCCCTCGGTCGGGTCGGGCAGTCCCCGCGCGATGTGGACCAGGCCGGCGACGGCCAGGACCAGGGCCGCGAGGCCGATGCCGATGCGCCCGCCGGACTCGGCGTCCTCGGGGTGGCGCAGCAGCCGCAGCCCGAGGCCGAGCAGGACGAGCGGCACGACGAGCCCGACCCGGCCCAGCGTGCCGGCGACCACCGCGTGCACGACGTCGCCGACCGGGCCGTCAAGGCCCCACCACTCGGCGGCCGCGACGAGGACGGCCAGGCCGAGCAGGGTCAGGCCGATGCCGTCCCGGCGGTGCGCCGGGTCGAGGTCACGGGCGCTGCTGCCGATGCGGCGGGCCAGGCCGCCGACCACGTGCGCGAGCCCCAGCCAGACCGCCCGCAAGGCCCGGCCGGTCCCCCGCACGATCCACGGCGCCCCCGCCGAGGAGCGGCTCCGGCCGCGCGCCGCCGGGCGGGCGGCGGGCTTGCGGCGGGGCGCCGGCTTACGGGCCGACCCCCCGGAGGCCCGGCTGCGGGCGGCGGGGCGCGTGGGCGTACGGGTGGCCATGCCGCGAGGCTACCCGTCCGTCACCCCCGTACCAGGAGTCACAGCGGCAACATCGGCCGCGTGTCGCCGCCCGCACCGGGGGGCGGGGCGCACACCGGTACCTCCCGGTGGCGGGACGTATGCCCCTGCCCGCTCGGGCGCGGACGCCGCGATGGTGGGGAGAAACGAGGGGTGGGTTGCCTCATGACCTCGACCGACAGCCCGCTGGGCACCCGGGCGCGCGAGCAGTGGGTGGACACGCTGCGGGTCGTCCTGATCGCCGGCGTCATCGTGGTGCACACCGCCACGGGATACGTCGCGGACTTTGCCGGCTACTACTACGACGACGAGCGCGTGACGAACAGTGTCGTGTCCATCGCCTTCGCCCTGCCGGCGCTGATGGGCGGCATCTTCGGTCTCGGCCCGCTGTTCGTGGTGGCCGGCTGGTACTCGGTCCGGTCACTGGCGCGACGCGGACCGGCCGGCTTCGTGGGCAGCCGGCTGCTGCGCCTCGGCGTGCCGCTGCTGTTCTTCGTGCTGGTCGTGAACCCGGTGGCCGACTACCTGGGCGACCTGTGGAAGGAAGACGCCGCCACCTTCCTCGGGAATCTGGCCGACACCGAGTTCTCGATCATGTGGTTCGTCGTGGCCCTGCTCGCCTGCTCGCTGGGCTACGCCGCGCTGCGATCGGTCCGGCCCCTCACGGGTTCCAGGCCGAAGCCGGGCAGGAGATCGCTCATCGTCGCGGCGGCGGTCATCGGCGTCGGGTCGCTCACGGTGTGGCAGGTCACGACGCTGCTGGACACCCACCTGCTGAACGTGCGGGTGAGCGCCTGGACGCAGGCCGCGGTCCTGTTCGCGCTGGGCGTGATGGCCGCCGAGGCCGGTTGGGACGGCCGGCTGTCACGGCACACCGAGCACCGGCTCGGCCAGGTGACCGTGGCCGGTGTGGGCCTCACCCTCGTGCTGGTGTCCTACACCGGGGCCCGCGATCAGCTGGACCTGGCACTGGGGGGCCTCAACTGGGCCAGTGTTTCGTTCGCCACCTTCTACGGCGTCGTCTCGATCGCCTTCACGCTGTGGTGCCTGGCGTGGGTGCGCCGCCGCTGGCCGACCCACAGCTCGCTGATGGCCAGGGCCGGACGGGGTTCGTACGCGACGTACGTGCTGCACCCGGTGGTGCTCGTCTCCGTGATGCTGGCGTTCCGGGTGGTGCCGCTGAGCGCCGAGCTCAAGTTCCTGATCGTTTCGGTCCTCGCGGTGCCGGCGTGCTTCGCGGTCGGGTATGCGGTCACCCGGCTGCCCGGCGTCGGGCGCGTCGTCTGACGCGAGCGGACACCGCGGAGATGCGGCGCGGGCAGTCGCCCGCCGCCCTTTCCATGATCGTGAGGAGATCCGGACCCCGAGGGCGCCCGAATCCCCTCACGATCATGGTGCCGGGTGGGGGTGTGTCGTCAGACCTCGACGACCAGCGGGATGATCATCGGGCGGCGGCGGTAGGTGTCGCTGACCCACTTGCCCACCGTCCGGCGGACCAGCTGCTCGAGCTGGCGGACGTCGCCGATGCCCTCCGAGGCGGCGTGGTCGAGTGCCGCCTCGATCCGGGCCCGGACCTCGTCGAAGACCGAGTCGTCCTCGGCGAACCCGCGGGCGTGGATCTCCGGACCGCCGGCGACCTTCCCGGTCACCGAGTCGACGACCACCACGACGGAGATGAAGCCCTCGTCGCGCAGGATCCGCCGGTCCTTCAGCGACGCGTCCGTGACGTCGCCGACGCTGGAGCCGTCCACGTAGACGTAGCCGCACGGCACAGCGCCGACGACCCGCGCCTCGCCGTCGACAAGGTCGACGACCACTCCGTCCTCGGCGAGCACCGTCCGCTGACGGGGCACGCCGGTCTGGACCGCGAGGTCGGCGTTCGCCCGCAGGTGCCGCCACTCCCCGTGGACCGGCATGACGTGCCGGGGCCGGACGATGTTGTAGAGGTAGAGCAGCTCGCCGGCCGACGCGTGCCCGGACACGTGCACCAGCGCGTTGGACTTGTGCACGACCCTGGCGCCCCAGCGGGACAGGCCGTTGATGACCCGGAACACCGAGTTCTCGTTGCCGGGGATCAGTGACGACGCGAGGACGACGGTGTCCTCCTCGTCGATGCGGATGACGTGGTCGCGGTTGGCGATCCGCGACAGCGCCGACATCGGCTCGCCCTGCGAGCCGGTGCAGATGAGCACCACCTGGTCGGCGGGCACGTCGTCGAGCGCCTTGGGGTCGACGAGCAGCCCGCCGGGCACCCTCAGGTAGCCGAGATCGCGGGCGACGCCCATGTTGCGGACCATCGAGCGGCCGACGAAGGCCACCTTGCGGCCGTGCGTCTCCGCGGCGTCGATGACCTGCTGGATCCGGTGCACGTGGCTGGCGAAGGACGCCACGATGACGCGCTTCGTCGCCTGCGCGAACACGCTGTCGAGGACCGGTGCGATATGTCGCTCCGGCGTGGTGAAGCCGGGCACCTCGGCGTTGGTCGAGTCGGCGAGCAGCAGGTCGACGCCCTCCTCGCCGAGCCGCGCGAAGGCGCGCAGGTCGGTGATGCGGCCGTCGAGCGGCAGCTGGTCCATCTTGAAGTCGCCGGTGTGCACCACCAGCCCGGCCGGGGTGCGGATCGCGACGGCCAGCGCGTCCGGGATCGAGTGGTTGACCGCGACGAACTCGCAGTCGAACGGGCCGAACCGCTCGCGGGCGCCCTCGCGGACCTCGAGCGTGTACGGGGTGATCCGGTGCTCCTGCAGCTTCGCCTCGATCATCGCCAGCGTCAGCCGTGAGCCGATCACCGGGATGTCGGGCTTCTCGCGCAGCAGGTAGGGAACGGCGCCGATGTGGTCCTCGTGGCCGTGGGTCAGCACGACGGCCTCGATCCGGTCGAGCCGGTCCCGGATGTGGTCGAAGTCGGGGAGGATCAGGTCGACGCCCGGCTGGAAGTCCTCCGGGAAGAGCACCCCGCAGTCGACGACGAGCAGCCGCCCGTCGTACTCGAAGACGGTCATGTTCCGCCCGACCTCGCCGAGGCCGCCGAGCGCCACGATGCGCAGGCCGCCCTCCGGGAGCTCGGGCGGGGGCCCGAGCTCCGGGTGGGGGTGGCTCACGCCGAGACCCCGAGCACCTCGCGGAGCTCGTCGACCTCGTCCTGCGCGGCCTCGAGGAGCGGCGGGCGGACGGTGCGCTCGGGGATCACGCCGAGCAGCTGCAGCGCCGCCTTGACCCGGATGACGCCCTGGGACTCGCGGGACATGATGGTGCGGACCGCGGGGATGAGTCGGCGGTGGATGGCCAGCGCGCCGGCGAGGTCGCCGGCGTCGACGGCCCTCACCATGGCCGCGTAGTCGTCGCCGCTGACGTGGCCGACGACGCTGACGACGCCATTGGCACCGTGCGTGAGCCAGGCGAGGTTCATGGCGTCGTCGCCGGAGTAGTAGGCGAGGTCGGTCTCGGCCATGACCCGCGACCCCTGGAACAGGTCGGCCTTCGCGTCCTTGACGGCGAGGATCCGCTCGTGCCGGGACAGCCGGACCAGCGAGTCGTACTCGATCGGCGTCCCGGTGCGGCCCGGGATGTCGTAGAGCATGACCGGCAGGCCGACCGCGTTCGCGGCGGCCTCGAAGTGCCGGACCAGCGCCTCCTGCGGCGGCCGGTTGTAGTACGGCGTGACGATGAGCAGCCCGGAGGCTCCGGCCTTCTCGGCCGCCTGCGACAGCTCGATGGTGTGGTGGGTGTCGTACGTGCCGGAGCCGGCGACGACGCGGGCCCGGTCGCCGACCGCTTCGACGACCGCGCGCAGCAGCCGGTCCTTCTCGTCGTCGCTGGTGGTCGGCGACTCACCGGTGGTGCCGCTGACGACGAGCCCGTCGTGGCCGTGGTCGACCAGGTGGGTGGCCAGCCGTTGGGCCGCGTCGAGGTCGAGTGAGCCGTCGGCCCGGAACGGGGTGGCCATGGCGGTGAGGACGCGGCCGAAGGCCGCCGCGGCCGGGGAGGACGCTGGAGAAGCCATGGGCTCACGCTACCGGCCGGGCATCAACCGACACAGAGCCGGACACGCCTTCGGACACCCCGGCGCCACCCGCTCGGGGGTTCGGGTGGCGACGGGGCTCGCCCGGAGATCGCCCGGACGGACGCCGTCGTTACAGAGCGCTACCGGCCGCTTCGTACGTGAGCACGCGGTACTCCAGCCCGGTCACCGACCGGTGCCAGCCGTCGGCGGGGTCCCGCTCGACCAGCTGCCAGCCCGGACCGAGCTCCGGCGCGTAGGTGTCGCCGGGGAACGGCCGCTCCAGCTCGGTGACCACGAGCCGGTCGGCGCGCGGCAGGGCGTCCCGGTACACGCTGCCGCCGCCGATGACCCAGACGTCCCCGTCCGCCCCGGCCAGCGCCTCCTCCAGCGACCCGGCGACGACGGCGCCGGGTGCCTCCCAGCCGGGCTGCCGGGTGAGCACGACGTTGCGGCGGCCGGGCAGCGGCCGCACCGACGCCGGCAGCGACTCCCAGGTCGCGCGGCCCATGACCACCGTCGAACCGGTGGTCAGCGCCTTGAACCGGGCGAGGTCCTCGGGCAGGTGCCAGGGCAGCGTGCCGTCGGCCCCGATGACCCCGTTCGCCGCCTGCGCCCAGACGAGCCCGACCGTCACGCGGCCATCAGACGGCGACCGGCGCCCGGAGCGCGGGGTGGTGCCGGTAGTCGACGACCTCGAAGTCCTCGTACGCGTAGTCGAACAGGGTCGGCGCCTTGCGCAGCCGCAGCGTCGGGAAGGGGTACACCTCGCGCGAGAGCTGCTCGGTGACCTGGTCGACGTGGTTGTCGTAGACGTGGCAGTCGCCGCCGGTCCAGACGAAGTCGCCGACGTCGAGGCCGACCTGCTGGGCGACCATGTGCGTGAGCAGCGCGTAGCTGGCGATGTTGAACGGCACGCCGAGGAAGAGGTCGGCGCTGCGCTGGTAGAGCTGGCAGGAGAGCCGGCCGTCGGCGACGTAGAACTGGAACAGCGCGTGACAGGGCGGCAGCGCCATCTGCGGGATCTCGCCGACGTTCCAGGCCGAGACCACCATCCGCCGCGAACTGGGGTCGGTGCGCAGGATGTCGAGGACGGCACTGATCTGGTCGATGTGCTCGCCGCCCGGGGTCGGCCAGGCGCGCCACTGCACCCCGTAGACCGGGCCGAGGTCGCCGTCCGGCGCCGCCCACTCGTCCCAGATCGTCACGCCGTGCTCCTGCAGCCACCGCACGTTGCTGTCCCCGCGCAGGAACCAGAGCAGCTCGTAGGCGATGGACCGGAAGTGCACCCGCTTCGTCGTGACGAGGGGGAACCCGCGCTGCAGGTCGAAGCGCATCTGGTGGCCGAAGACGCTGCGGGCGCCGGTGCCGGTGCGGTCGGACTTCGCAGCGCCGTCGCGCATCACCAGCCGCAGCAGGTCCTCGTACTGGGTGTCGGGTGTCGGGTCGGGCTGGGGGGTCACGCTCCGCATCGTAGGCCGGGGCAGCGGTCTGCGAGGATCGCGACATGGCCGACGTCAGCGTCCGACCGGCGGCGCCCACCGACGCCCCCGCCGTCGCCCGGGTGCAGGCGAGCGTGTGGTCCAGGCTGTACGTGGGGCTGCTGCCTCCCGAGGAGCTGGCCTGGCTGGACTCCCCCACGTCGGTGCAGACCTGGCGCGCGGCGGTGACTTCGCCCCCGTCGCCCAAGCACCGGGTCCTGGTCGCACTCGACGGGAGCGAGGTCGTGGGGTTCTCGGTGCTGGCACCCGCGTCGGACCCCGACCTCATCCCGGGACTGGACGCGGAGATCCAGGTCCTCTGCGTGGCGCCGGACCGGACCGGCGGCGGCCACGGGTCGCGGCTGGTCAACGCCAGCGCCGACGTGGTGCGGGACGACGGCTTCGACCACCTGCACGTGTGGCTGACCGGTCGCGAGGACGAGCTGCGGGCCTTTCTGGAGAAGGCCGGCTGGGTCGACGACGGGGCGCGGCGCAGCCTCGACCTGCGCGGTGACGGCGAGGTGCTGGTCGACCAGGTCCGGATGAGAGCCCGGGTGAGGGACGAGGGATGAGCAGCTTCACCGGCGTACCGCTGGAGGCCCTGGACTTCTACGAGGACCTGGAGGCGGACAACTCCAAGTCGTGGTGGACGGCGCACAAGGCGACCTACGACACGGCGGTGCAGGCCCCGATGGCCGCGCTCGGCGAGGCGCTGGAGGACGAGTTCGGCGCCGGCAAGCTGTTCCGGCCCTACCGCGACGTGCGGTTCAGCAAGGACAAGACGCCGTACAAGACGCACCAGGGTCTGTTCGTCGCTCGTGACGGCGGCGCCGGCTTCTACGTGCAGGTGTCGGCGGCCGGACTGATGACGGCGGCCGGCATGCGACCGGAGGCGGAGGGGCTGCGGCGGTACCGGGACGCGATCGACTCGCCCTCCGGCTCCCGGCTGCAGGAGCTGGTGAGCGGCCTGCTCGCCGAGGGGTTCGTCGTCGACGGCGACCAGCTCGCCACCCGGCCGCGCGGGCTCCCGGCCGGGCACCCGCGCGAGGACCTGCTGCGGTACAAGTCACTGTTCGTGCGCCGCGAGCACGGCGCGCCGGACTGGCTGCCGACTCCCGCGGCGGCGGAGAAGGTCCGGGCGGAGTGGCGCCGGCTCCGCCCGCTCGTCGACTGGCTCGAGGACGCCTGCACGTGACCGAGGCGCAGCCGTGGCCGGCGGTCCGCGCCTCGGTGGTGCGGACCGCGCTGTCGGTGGGGGTGGCGACGGGCGCGTACGCGCTGTCCTTCGGGGCGCTCGGCACGGCGGCCGGGCTGTCGGTGGTCCAGACCTGCGCGCTCTCCGTGCTGGTGTTCACGGGCGGGTCGCAGTTCGCGCTGGTCGGGGTCATCGGCGGTGGCGGCAGCGCGATGTCCGGCGCTGCGTCGGCGGTGCTGCTCGGCAGCCGCAACGCGCTCTACGGCGCCCGGCTGGCCCCGCTGCTGCGGCTGCG
>DASTVO010000143.1:0-2776 GCA_035759075.1 Actinomycetes bacterium | reverse complement strand
AGCACGTCGGCCTGGATCTGCATGCACAGGTCGTTGGCGGTGACCCCGCCGTCGACCTTGAGCACGTCGAGCTCGACACCGGAGTCGCTGGCCATCGCCTCGGCGACGTCCCGGCTCTGGTAGCAGATGGCCTCCAGCGTTGCCCGGGCCAGGTGGGCGTTGGTGTTGAACCGGCTCAGCCCGACGATCGCGCCGCGGGCGTCGGAGCGCCAGTACGGCGCGAACAGGCCGGAGAAGGCCGGCACGAAGTAGACGCCGCCGGTGTCCTCCACCTGCCGGGCCAGCTGCTCGCTCTGCGCCGCGCCGCTGATGATGCCCAGCTGGTCCCGCAGCCACTGCACCGCAGAACCGGTGACCGCGATCGAGCCCTCGAGGGCGTAGACGACCGGTTCGTCGCCGAACTTGTAGCAGGGCGTCGTGAGCAGACCGGCCTTCGACCGCACCAGCTCGGTGCCGGTGTTCAGCAGCATGAAGTTGCCGGTGCCGTAGGTGTTCTTGGCCTCGCCGGGCGCGAAGCAGACCTGGCCCACGGTGGCTGCCTGCTGGTCACCGAGGTCGCCGGTGAGCGGCACCTCGCCGCCGAACGGGCCGTCGGCGCGGGTCACGCCGTACGAGCCCGGGTCCGACGAGGGCCGGATCTCCGGGAGCATGCTGCGCGGGATGTCGAAGAAGGAGAGCAGCTCGTCGTCCCAGTCCAGCGTCTCGAGGTTCATCAGCATGGTGCGGCTGGCGTTGGTCACGTCCGTGACGTGGACCCCACCGTCCTTGCCGCCGGTCAGGTGCCACAGCAGCCACGAGTCGGTGTTGCCGAAGACGGCCTCGCCCTTCTCGGCGGCCTCCTTGACCCCGTCGACGTTGTCGAGGATCCACTTGATCTTTCCGCCGGAGAAGTAGGTCGCGGGCGGCAGCCCGGCCTTCTCCCGGATGACGTCGCCCTTCCCGTCGCGCTCGAGGGCCGACGCGATCCGGTCGGTCCGCGTGTCCTGCCAGACGATCGCGTTGTGGTACGGGCGGCCGGTGCGCTTGTTCCACACCACCGTCGTCTCGCGCTGGTTCGTGATCCCGAGCGCGGCCAGGTCCGAGGCCTCCAGCCCCTGCTTGTTCAGCGCGGACCGGACCACCGCCCCGGTGCGCTCCCAGATCTCCTCGGGGTTGTGCTCGACCCAGCCCGCCTGCGGAAGGACCTGCTCGTGCTCCAGCTGGTGGCGACCCACCTCCTGGCCGGAGTGGTCGAAGATCATGAACCTGGTGCTGGTCGTGCCCTGGTCGACAGCGCCCACGAAGTCAGCCATGTCAGGAGTCTCCCTCTCGTCAGTGGGTCGCGTGCGCGCGGGTGCCGTCGCCGACCGGTGTGCCGCCGTCGGGCGGCAGGTGCACGTGGTCGGACGGGACCCGGCCGACCTCGTGCTCGTCCTCGTCGAGCGGCAGGAAGCGCCCGATGAGCAGGTTGTACGCGCCGGCGCCGAGCAGGCCGCCGACCAGCGGGCCGATGATCGGCACCCAGGCGTAGAACAACCCGTTCTGGTCCTCGAAGGCAGTGCCGTAGCCGGTGAGGAACGACGCCAGCCGCGGGCCCAGGTCACGTGCCGGGTTGATCGCGTAGCCGGCGTTGGTGCCCCACGCCATCCCGATGCCGACGACGATGAGCCCGACGATGAACGGCGCGAGGTACGGCGCGGGTCCCTGGTTGCGCAGGTCGGTGATCGCGAGCACCAGGAAGAGCAGGATCGCCGTGCCGATGATCTGGTCGAAGAACGCCGTCGACTGGCTGATGTCCAGGGCTCCGTTGCCCGGCAGCGTCGAGAAGATCCCCTGGGTGTCGATCGTGTGGTCGGGGTCGATGGCCGCGATGGCCTCGCCGTAGTTCCACCGGACGATCAGCGCCGCGACGAAGGCGCCGGCGGTCTGGGCCAGGGAGAACGGCAGGACCTTGCGCCACTCGAACCCCTTGAAGACGGCCAGGGCGAGCGTCACGGCCGGGTTCAGGTGGGCCCCGCTGATCCGAGCGGCCGTGTAGACGCCGAGGACCACGCCCAGGCCCCATGCCCAGGCGATCGAGTCGTGGTCACCCAGCGTCCCCTCGCTGGTGACCACCTGCGCCACCACGCCGACGCCCAGCAGGATCAGGATCATCGTGCCGGCGAACTCGGCACTGAGCTCGGCCATCAGGCTCGGGCGGTGGGCTGTGTCCGGTTCGGCTGCCTGCTCCGACGCACGATCGCTCATGTCGTCTCTCCCGTGGAGCCCCCGTCGGGCACGGCCCGACGCACCGGAGGGCTCCGGACAGGGTGGTCGGGGCTGCCCGGTTCTGCCCGGTTCAGTCCTGTCCGTAAACCTCTGACTGCCTGCGTCCCTGTCCCGGCTCGAGTCGTTCGCGGCCTCAGCCGATGTGGGCGCGTGGGCTACCCCAGTGACCTGACCGTCCAGCCGTGGCGCCGAAGGGCCAGAACCGGCTGCTACGTCAAGATCGGAGCAATCCGACCGTGGCGCCTGGCACCGAGCCGCTCCGATCAAGCGGTGACGACTCGCCGCTTACGTGCCGCCACCGACGTGGTGCCCCACATCGCGCGGTCGGCAGGAGTAGTGACGCAGCCAGTCAGACCCGGCGGACCGGTCACCGGTCGACGGTGACCTCGACCCGCTGGAACTCCTTCACGTCCGAGTAGCCGGTCGTGGCCATCGCGCGGCGCAGCGCGCCGACGAAGTTCATCGAGCCGTCCGACACCCGCGACGGCCCGCAGAGGATCTCCTCGAGCGAGCCGACGGTGCCGACCTG
>DASTVO010000142.1:0-15122 GCA_035759075.1 Actinomycetes bacterium | reverse complement strand
GCCGCGGCGCGCGGGTCAGGTGATCTCGAGGAGCTTCTCGCGGACCGCGTAGACCACGGCCTCCATGCGCGAGTGCAGCTGCAGCTTCTCCAGGATGTTGCGGATGTGGTTCTTCACCGTGTTCTCGCTGATGAAGAGCTCCTTCGCGATGTCCCGGTTGTTCAAGCCCTTCGCCACCAGCTTGAGCACCTCGAGCTCGCGGTCGGTGAGCCGCGGGGCGGGCACCTGCTGGCGCTCGTCCTTCTTGATCATCGTGGCGAACTCGCTCAGCAGCTTCGACGCCATCGACGGGCTGATCAGTGACTGGCCGCCGGCGACCGACCGGATCGCGGACGCGACCTCGTCGATCGAGATCTCCTTGAGCAGGTAGCCGCTCGCGCCGGCCTTGATCGCCTCGTAGAGGTCGGCCTCCTCGTCGGAGATCGTGAGCATCACGATCTTGGCGCTCGGCACGACCTCCTTGATCGCGGTGCAGGCCTCGATGCCGCTGCGACGCGGCATCCGCACGTCCATCAGCACGATGTCGGGGAGCAGGCTCGAGGCGAGCTCGACGGCCTCGGCGCCGTCACCGGCCTCGCCGACGACTGCGATGTCGCTCTCCTGGCCGAGGACCATCTCCAGGCCCCGGCGGAACAAGGCGTGGTCGTCGACGACGAGGACTCGGATCGGCTCACTGCCCGACCCGCCGGACCGCGCGGGGCGAGCGCTGCCGGACACCTGGTCTCTCACCTGCTCATCCTCCCGGTCCCCACGCCGCTCGACCCCCGCGTACGGGACCGCAGCAGTCTGACACGGCTCGGCCCGCCACCGGGCACTGTTCGGGGCGGTTGGGGTCGCGCGGCGCGGCGCGCCCCCGGTCACATCGCCAGGCGGATGACCCCGTAGTCGTAGGCGCGGCGCCGGTAGACGACGCTGGGCTGGGAGGACTCGGCGTCGACGAACAGGTAGAAGTCGTGCCCGACGAGCTCCATCTCGTAGAGCGCCTGGTCCAGGCTGATCGGGGTGGCCTCGTGCACCTTCTCGCGCACGTACATCGGGCCGTCCTCGTGGAACTGGCCCTCGTCCTCCGCCTCGGCCGCGGACCCGGGCGCGGCGCCGTTCTGCTCCTCGAGCCGTGCCGTGGCCGCCGCGACGGAGACCGGTGTCTTGGCGCCGTGGTGCACTCGACGTCGGTCGTGCGCGCGGCGCAGCCGGTTCTCGAGCTTGGTCATCGCCGCGTCGAGCGCGGCGTAGCTGTCCTGCGCCGCAGCCTCGGCGCGGACGACCGGCCCTCGGGAGCGGATGGTGAGCTCGATGCGCTCCTTGTGGTCCGCCAGTCGCGGGTTGCGCTCCTGCGAGCACTCGACGTCGACGCTGATCACCTTCGGATCGAGCTTCTCGATCTTCGCCAGCTTCTCCGCCACGTGCTGGCGGAAGCGCTCCGGAACCTCGGTGTGACGACCCTTGACGACGATGTCCACGTAGTGACCCTCCACGTCTCGTGGCGAAACACAGTACTGCGCAGCGGACAGGGCGGAGCACCCGCCCGGCCGACCTGGTCTTCGACCCCACATCCGCCTGCTGAGGGTCTCGCAGCGTCGAGCGCCACTACTCCCCTTCTCCCGGCCCGGAGGACATCTGGACCTCCGGCGGGGCAGGACTTACCTCTAAGCCGCACCGTGATCGAACGACGAGAAGTCGCCTTACGTGGACCGTTTCGCCTGCGGCTGGCATCGGCTTGCCGGACCTGAGGCCCGCGAGGAGCTACGGGTTCGGCGCAACCACGGACCCGGGCGGGTGCCATGACGAAACGCTAGTCCCATGTCGTGCCGCGCGACACCCCGGTGGCGGATCCGGGGTCGGAGCCCCAGCCCCGCGTACGCCGTGGGGTTGCCGCGACGACCGCGGCGGCCGGCACGTTCGCACCGCCCTCCACGAGAGCTCGCGCCGCGTCGGCGAGGGTGGCCCCGGTCGTCACCACGTCGTCGACGACGACCACCGACCGGCCGGTGACCAGGCCGCCGAGCCGCGGCGGCAGCCACATCGCGCCCGAGAGGTTCGCGGCCCGCTGCGCAGCGGTGAGCCCGGACTGGTCGACCACGCCGCGGCGGAGCCGCAGGACCGGCAGGACCCGCACGTCGCGTCCGTCCGCTCGCAGGACCGACGCCGCCCGACGGGCGATCCGCAGCGTCGGGTCGTCACCGCGCTCGCGCACCGCCGACCGCCGCGACGGGGCCGGCACCAGCACCAGCGGACGGCCGTCGGTGGCACCCGCCGCCGCGACGACGCTGCGGGCCAGCGCGGCGCCCAGCGGTCGGGCGAGCGTGCGGCGCCCGGACTCCTTGTGCGCCACCACGGTCGCCCGCACCACACCGTCGTAGGCGGCAACCGCCCACGGCACCGGCAGGCCGGCCGGGGCAGGAACCGGCAGGGCCGCTCGTGCCGGGCCGGCGAGCGGCCCCGAACACGCCGCGCACAGCACGGCACCGGGCGCAGCGCAGCCGACGCAGACCGCGGGCAGGGCGAGGTCGATGAGCCCGGCGACGCTGTCCCGCAGGGCCCGGAGCACGGCGGGCACACCGTCAGCGTCGCGCCGCGCCGTCCGCACCGGGTCACCTCGGCGTGACCGGTGGACCGCCGGAGGTCCGGCCGAGGCTGTGGAGTGTCAGCCCGGGTACGCGGGGTCGGAGCCCTCACCGAGACCGACCCAGCCGCGGCCCGAGGTGAACAGCTCGAGC
This sequence comes from Actinomycetes bacterium, assembly GCA_035759075.1. GTDB lineage: Bacteria > Actinomycetota > Actinomycetes > JACCUZ01 > JACCUZ01 > DASTVO01. The sequence goes on along the minus strand of DASTVO010000142.1, from coordinate 12,405 downwards.
CGGCCGTCGGCGGTCCCGACGACCAACGGGCTGGACTGCTGGTCGACCGGGGCCGCCGCAACGGACACCAGCTCGCTCTGCGGCTCCACCTCGCGGACCTGGTAGCCGTCGATGGTCGTCTCGACCGGGCTGGGCACCAGGGCGTTCAGGATGCCCAGCGGGGTCAGCACGCTCGACGAGGACCAGGCCACGTCGCGGACGGCGCGCAGCGACGGGAGGATCTCGCGCGCCGACACGACCGCGACCTGCGAGGGTCCGGTGCCCGCCTCGTCCGTGCCCAGCACGTCCACGCCGGTGACGACCCCGACCACGAGCCGGGCGCCGGCATCAGACCCGGTCACCAGCGCGATGCGCGCGCCGTCGCGGGACAGCGCCACCTGTCGGGGCCTGCCACCGGGCAGCTTGGGCAGTTCGACCGCGGTGGCCGCCTCGGCGCCGGCCGGCAGCACGAACAGCGAGCCGGTTCCCCGGTCGACGGCCCAGAGGTTGCCGTTCGGGTCCCATGACGGACGGCTGAGGTCGCGCCCGCTGAGCACGCTCGCGAGCGGCGCGTCCCGGGCCAGCCGACCCACGGACACCGTCGAACCGTCGCCGCTCACCACGGCGATCGAGTTGCCGTCCAGGGACACCGCGGGGGTCCGCACCCCCGCACCCTGTGCGCCCGCGGCCCCCTCGACCGGCTGGAACCGGTCCTCGATGATCCGGCCGACCTGGCCCTTCCGGACGACGTAGAGGTTGGGGCTCCCCGACAGGACGTCGGGGTCGTAGGTCTGCCAGGAGTCCCGGCTCTGCTCCTCGCTGACGCCGGACACCACCAGGTCCTCGCTGCCGGCGGTGATCCTGATGCGTTGGATCTCCTGGCCGAGCTGCTTGAGGGTCCACACGATCTGCGCCGACATCTGCTCGCGGGCGTCGTCGTCGGCCTTCAAGGCGTTCTCGTCGAGCCGGACCGTCGCCAGCCCGTCGCTGACCGGCACCGACTGCACCTGCAGCTGGGTGCCCTGCGGGAAGGCGGTCGTGACCGCGCCGCGCAGGGCCGACGTGGGTCCGCGCAGCAGCCGGGCGACCAGCTTCGTGGACAGTCCCGGCAGCTCCGGCAGCAGCACCAGGTCAGGCACGAGGGTGTTGCGCGACGGAGACAGGTAGTACAGCGACACCGGGCGGAAGCTCTCCTGCACGTCGACCAGCGACAGCAGCAGGCCGTCGTCGAGCTCGGCGATGCGCCACTGCCCGTCGACGCGTTCCATCCGGAAGGTGCGCGCGATCTCGGCGCCCTCCGGCGTGCGCCGGAACGCGCCGTCCGCGTCGATCGTCGCCACCTCCGCGCCGCGGACGGTGACCGTGCCGTCGTCGTTCGGGGTGACCGCCAGCGGCGACTGGGCCCGGTCGAAGACCGACGTGCCCGTCGACGGCCGCCAGCGTTGCCGCGCCTCGGGGGCGAGGTAGAGCCGGGCGACGGCGTGGTCGGCCAGGAAGTCGGCGCTGGCACGCAGGAAGCCCTGCACGATGTCCTCCGGGGAGGCCCCGCGCACCGGCGGCTCGCCGATCGGCGGCACCGCCACGTCCTGACGTTCCAGCCGGACGTCGTCGCCGGCCCGCACCGGCCCGGAGGTGGGGATGGACGCGCAGGCCGGCAGGACCGCGACGACCAGCACCGCCGCGGCGGCGCGCAGCCGCCGGGTCCGGGTCGGGCTAGCCATCGGCTGCTCCGGGTGCGCCCACCGTGCGGTACGGCTCGCCGACCTTGAGCGGCCGGCGCCGGGCCGAGTCCCTCGGCTCGAGCGGGATCGGCGACCCCTGCAGCTCGACCCCCCGCCGACGAGGCAGGGTGAGCCGGAACTGCGAGCCGTCACCGACCGCTCCCCACGCCTGCAGCCAGCCGTCGTGCAGGTGGGCGTCCTCCAGCGCGATGGACAGCCCCAGCCCGGTGCCACCGGTGGTGCGGGCGCGCGCCGGGTCGGCCCGCCAGAACCGGTTGAACACCATGGTCACGTCGGTCGGGGCGAGCCCGGCGCCGCGGTCGCGGACGGCCACGGCGACGGCGTCGTCGTCACTTGCGACCAGCACCGTGACAGGCCGGCCGTCGCCGTGCTCGATCGCGTTGACGACCAGGTTCCGCAGGATCCGCTCGATGCGACGGCTGTCGACCTCGGCCACGCACGGGGTGCGCGGGATGACCAGCACCAGCTCGCTGCCCCGCGCGTCGGCCAGCGTCTCCATCGCGTCGATCACATGCCGGACGATGCCGACGACGTCGGTCGGCTCGGCGTCGAGGTGGGCGGCACCGGCGTCGTACCGGCTGATCTCGAGCAGGTCGGCCAGCAACGACTCGAACCGGTCGAGCTGGGTCTGCAGGATCTCGGCGCTGCGCTGCACGGCCGGGTCGAAGCCGGCCCGCGCCTCGTGCAGCACGTCGGCCGCCATCCGGACGGTGGTCAGCGGGGTGCGCAGCTCGTGCGAGACGTCGGAGACGAACCGGCGCTGTACGCGGGAGAGGTCCTCGAGCTGGCGGATCTGCTGCTGCAGGCTGGACGCCATCCGGTTGAACGAGGCGGCCAGCCGGGCGAGGTCGTCCTCGCCGCGTACCCGCATGCGTTCCTCCAGCCGCCCGGCCGAGAGCCGCTCGGCGATGCGGGCGGCCATCCGGACCGGCGTCACCACCTGTCGCGTGACCAGCCAGGCGATGCCGCCGACGAGGACGACCAGCCCGAAGGCGGCGAGCAGCAGCGCGCCGCGGACCAGCCCGAGGGTGTCCTCCTCCTTGTTCAGCGGGAACAGGAAGTACAGCTCGTACGTGCCGATCTGCGGGACCAGCACCGGGGACCCGACGACGACCACCGGCACCGTCTTGCCGGAGTTGCGCAGCACCTTGCTGTAGGTCCACTGCTGCACACCCTCGGTCTGCACCTGCGCGCGCAGGGCGTTGGGCACCGCGTCGACGTCGGCCCCGAACGAGCTGCGGCCCAGCGGGGCCTGCGGGTCGTCGACGTCCGGGCCGCGCAGCAGCACCACGTCCTTGGAGCCGTCCGGCTCGCCGCCGGCGCGCGAGAGCGTGCGCACCAGGTCGGGCACCAGCGTGTCGTAGACCGCCGGCGCCTCGCTGCGGTCGGCGGAGTCGAAGGCCTCCTGCGCCGTCCGGCTGCCGGTCGAGGCCTCCACCAGCGAGGCGGTCACCTTCGCGTCGAGCAGACCGTCCCGGACCCGGGTGATGAGACTGTTCCCCAGCACCAGGATCGCGACCAGCGAGAACACCGTCGTCGTGGTGACGACCCGCAGCTGCAGCGAGCGCCGCCACAGGGCGACGCTGCGGCGCCAGGAGCGGCGCACGGCGCGCTGGACGCGCGGCACCAGGGCCGGGAGCTGCCTGTCGCTCGCCGGCGCGGCGGCTGCGGTGGGGTCGATCAGGCCGGCCCTGCCTTGTAGCCCACACCGCGGACGGTGACGACGACCTCGGGGCGCTCGGGGTCACGCTCGACCTTCGAGCGCAGCCGCTGGACGTGCACGTTCACCAGGCGCGTGTCAGCGGCGTGCCGGTAGCCCCAGACCTGCTCCAGCAGCACCTCCCGGGTGAAGACCTGCCACGGCTTGCGGGCCAGCGCCACCAGCAGGTCGAACTCCAGCGGTGTCAGCGAGATCGGGGTGCCGTCACGCCGCACGGAGTGCCCCGCGACGTCGATGGTGAGGTCGCCGATCTCGAGAAGCTCGGGCGCCGGCTCCTCGCTGCGGCGGAGCCGGGCCCGGATCCGGGCGACGAGCTCCTTGGGCTTGAACGGCTTGACGACGTAGTCGTCGGCACCGGACTCGAGACCGACGACCACGTCGACGGTGTCGGTCTTCGCGGTGAGCATCACGATGGGCACGCCCGACTCGGCGCGGATGGCTCGGCAGACGTCGATGCCGTCCATGCCGGGCAGCATCAGGTCGAGCAGCACGAGGTCGGGCTTGTGCTCGCGGAACAGCGGCAGCGCACGTTCGCCGTTGGCGCACAGCACCGGCTCGTAGCCCTCACCGCGCAGCACGATGCCGAGCATCTCGGCCAGCGCGGTGTCGTCGTCGACGATGAGCACGCGGCCCTTCATACGCCCCTCATGCGCACATCGTGGCACGTCCGGAGGCCGCAGGCCCGTGACGCGTGGGGCCCGCGTGGCACGATGAGCCCGTGACGGACCAGCCGGGATGGACACCGCCGCAGCTGCCCGTGCCGCCGGGATGGGCGCCGCAGCAGCCCCCGCCGACCGGCTGGGGACCGCAGCCCGGCTGGGGGCCGCCGCAGCAGCAGTGGACGCCGCCCCCGCCGCCGCCGAAGCCGGGCATCATCCCGCTGCGGCCGCTGGGCGTCGGCGAGATCCTCGACGGGGCCATCTCCAGCATCCGGTCCCAGCCGAAGATCATGCTCGGCCTGTCCGCCGTCGTCGCGACCGTCGCGCAGCTGCTCATCGTGCCGCTGACCTGGGTCCTGCTGCGCGACGCGGGTGACACGGCGTTCAGCTTCGACCAGCCGGCGAACCCGGACGAGCAGCTGGCGTTCACCGCCAGCGCGCTGTCGGCAGCCGGGGTGCAGGTCGTCGTCACGCTGGTCGCGGCGCTGCTGCTCACCGGCATCCTGACCGTGGTGGTGAGCCGGGCCGTGCTCGGTGAGCGGATCGGTGCCGGTGCGGCCTGGGCCCAGGCTCGGCCCCGGGTCCCTGCCCTGCTCGGCGTGACCGCGCTGGTCATGCTGGTCGAGCTCGGCGTGCTGCTCCTGGCGCTGGGCCCGGGCATCCTGCTGGCCGTCGTGAGCGCTCCCACCGTCGCCGTCGTCCTGGCGTTCCTGCTCGGCGTCCCGGCCGGGCTCGCGGTAGCGGTCTACCTGTACGTCGCCTTCGCGCTCGCCCCGCCGACCATCGTGCTGGAGCGGCAGTCGGTCACCGGCTCGCTGCGCCGGTCCCGCGAGCTGGTCCAGGGCGCATGGTGGCGCACGTTCGGGATCCTGCTGCTCGTCAACGTGATCGCCCAGGTCCTCGCCGGGATCCTCAGCGTGCCGTTCACGGTGCTGACACTGGCCGTGACGTTCATGACCGGAGACGGCGGGCTCAACCCGTACGAGCTCCTCCCGCTGCTGGTGACGGCGCTCGGCACGATCGTCGCGTCGGCGATCACGTGGCCGTTCACCGCGGTCTCGACGGCGCTGCTCTACGTCGACCGGCGGATCCGCCGGGAGGCCCTCGACCTCGAGCTGGCCCGCGCCGCGGGCGTGCCGCACGCTGCGACGACCGGCGCCGCCGGGCCGCCCGGACCCGTCACCGGATGAGCGTCCCGGTCGAGCTGGGGCGCGAGGCCGCCCAGCAGGCCGCGCGCGAGGAGCTGGCCAAGCAGGTCTACCGCGACGCCGGACCGGGGCTGGTCGAGCGGCTGCTGCGGTGGCTCGTCGAGCGCGCCGCGGACCTGCTCGACGAGGTCGCCGGCGTCTCCCCCGGCGGGTACGCGGGGATCGCGGTGCTGGTGCTGCTCCTCGTCGCCGCGGCCGTGGCGATCCGCCTGCGGGTCGGCCCGCTGGGGCGTCAGCAGGAGAGCGAGCGGGCGCTCTTCGTCGGCGGCGAGCGGTCCGCCGACCAGCACCGTGCCGCCGCCGAGGCCCACGCCGCGGCAGGCGAGTGGGCCGAGGCCGTCCGGGAGCGGTTGCGGGCGGTGGTGCGGTCCCTCGAGGAGCGGGCCGTGCTCGAGCCGCGTCCCGGCCGGACCGCCGACGAGGCCGCCGCCGAGGCCGGCCTGTCGCTGCCGTCCTGCGCGGGCGACCTGCGCTCGGCGGCGCGGCTGTTCGACGAGATCTGGTACGGCGGGCGGCCGGCCGGTCCGGAGTCGTACTCGGCTCTTCGTGACCTCGACCGCGCGGTCCGGGCCGCCCGGCCCACGGCCGCCACGGTGACGAGCGGCCGGTGAGCCAGCTCGGCAGCCTCGACCGCACACCCGCCGAGGTGTGGCGCGCCGCCCGCGGGCCGGTGGCCGTGGGCGTGCTCGTGCTGCTCGGGGCGACGGTCATCGCCGTCTTGTCCGGGACGCCGGCCGACGGCCGCCTCGACCCGCGCTCGGCCGCACCGTCGGGCAGCCGGGCGGTCGCCGAGGTCCTCCGCGACCAGGGCGTCGAGGTCGAGCTGGCGACGACGACCGCCGCCGTCGAGGCCGAGGCGGCGGCCGGCGACACGGTGCTGGTCCTGGACCCCGCGCTGCTGGCACCCGCCCAGGTCGACCGGGTCCGGGACACCGGCGCCGACCTGGTCGTGGTCACGCCGCCGGACCCGGCACGGTTCGCCCAGGGTGTGTCACCGGGCCCGCAGTCGGCTCCCGGCGTCCGGCGGCCGGGCTGCCCGCTGCCCGCGGCGAGCCGGGCCGGGACCGCCGACAGCGGGGGCCTGGGCTGGGTCGTCGAACCGGGCACCGAGGCCGCGCTCTGCTACGCCCGCGGCGGCGTCCCCTCCGTCGTCCAGGTCCTCGACGGGGGCCGCAGCGTCACGTTCCTGGGCAACCCGGCCGCGCTCACCAACTCCCGGCTCGACGACGAGGGCAACGCGGCGCTCGCGCTGGGGCTGCTGGGCGAGAACCCGCGGCTCGTCTGGTACCTGCCGTCCCTGGCAGACCTCCCGTCCGGCGCCGCGCAGGACTCGTTCTACGACCTGGTGCCGACCGGCGTGTGGTGGGGCCTGGTGCAGCTCGCGGTGGCCCTCGTGCTGGTCGCGCTGTGGCGGGCGCGCCGCCTCGGCCCGGTGGTGACCGAGCCGCTGCCGGTCGTGGTCCGCGCCTCGGAGACCGTGGAGGGACGGGCCCGGCTCTACCGTCGCGCCGGGGCACGCGACGCCGCCGCCGAGTCGCTGCGTGCGGCGCAGCGGGCCCGGCTGGTGCCGCTGCTGGGCCTGCCCGCTCGGGCCGAGCCGCCGGCGGTGGTGGACGCGGTGGCCCGGCGCGCCGGTCGGACGCCGCCCGAGGTCGCGACCCTCCTGTACGGTGCCGCACCTGCCGACGACGCCGCGCTGGTGCGGCTCGCCGACGACCTCGACGCCCTCGAGAGAGAGGTCCGCCGACCGTGAGTGAGCTCCAGCCGGACGTCCGCCCGGACACCGACGGCGCCGCGCGTCCCGACGACGCCCGCGAGGCGCTGCGGGCGCTGCGGGCCGAGGTGGCCAAGGCCGTGGTCGGGCAGGACGCCGCCGTGACCGGTCTGGTCATCGCGCTGCTCTGCCGCGGGCACGTGCTGCTCGAGGGGGTGCCGGGCGTCGCCAAGACGCTGCTGGTGCGGACGCTGGCCGCGGCGCTGTCGCTGGACACCAAGCGGGTGCAGTTCACCCCCGACCTCATGCCCGGCGACGTGACCGGGTCGCTGGTCTACGACGCCCGGTCCTCGGCGTTCTCCTTCCGGGAGGGGCCGGTCTTCACCAACCTGCTGCTTGCCGACGAGATCAACCGCACGCCGCCCAAGACCCAGGCCGCGCTGCTGGAGGCCATGGAGGAGCGGCAGGTCACCGTCGAGGGCGAGGGCCGGCAGCTGCCGGACCCGTTCGTGGTGGTGGCGACCCAGAACCCGGTCGAGTACGAGGGCACCTACCCGCTGCCCGAGGCACAGCTCGACCGGTTCCTGCTCAAGCTGACGATGCCGCTGCCCTCCCGCGACGACGAGGTCGGCGTGCTGACCCGGCACGCTGACGGGTTCGACCCGCGCGACCTGCGCGCCGCCGGGGTCCGGCCGGTGGCCGGCGTCGCCGAGCTCGAGGCCGGGCGATCCGCCGTCCGCCGGGTGGCGATCGCACCGGAGGTCGTCGGCTACGTCGTCGACCTGGCCCGCGCCACCCGGTCGTCCCCCTCGCTGCAGCTCGGCGTCTCGCCACGGGGCGCGACCGGGCTGATGTCGGCGGCGCGGGCCTGGGCGTGGCTGTCCGGCCGGGACTACGTGACCCCCGACGACGTGAAGGCGCTGGCCCGGCCGGCGCTGCGGCACCGCGTCGAGCTGCGCCCCGAGGCCGAGCTCGAAGGGGTCACCCCGGACGCCGTCCTCGACGGCGTGCTCGGCGCCGTGCCCGTGCCGCGCTGACGTGGTGAGCCGATGGCGCTGACCGGTCGGCTGGGGCTGCTGGCCGTGCTCGCGGCCGTCGCGGTCGGGCTGCTGGCGCCCAGCGGCTGGGCCGTCCTCGCGGTGACCGGGCTGCTCGCCGCACTGGTCGCCGTCGACGTCGTGCTGGCCGCCCCCGTGCGCCGGCTCCAGATGGCGCGGGACGGCGACGCCGCGGTCCGGCTCGGGGAGCCCGCGACCGTGCGGCTCACGGTGACCAACCCGACCACCCGGACGGTACGCGGCCGGCTGCGGGACGCGTGGCCGCCGAGCGCCGGCGCGGCGCAGCAGCGGCACCAGGTCACGATCCCGCCCGGTGAACGCCGCCGCGTCGTCACGACGCTGCGTCCCACGCGGCGCGGGGACCGGCAAGCCGACCGGGTCACGGTCCGTGCGGTCGGCCCGATGGGGCTGGCCGCGCGGCAGGGGTCGCACCGGGTGCCCTGGCGGCTGCGGGCGCTGCCGCCGTTCACGTCGCGCCGCCACCTCCCGTCCCGGCTGGCGCGGCTGCGCGAGCTCGACGGCCGGTCCGCGGTCCGGGTCCGCGGCCAGGGCACCGAGTTCGACTCGCTGCGGGAGTACGTCGTCGGAGACGACGTGCGCTCGATCGACTGGCGGGCGTCGGCCCGGGCGGCGGACGTGATGGTGCGCACCTGGCGGCCCGAGCGCGACCGCCGGGTGCTGCTCGTCCTGGACACCGGCCGCACCGCCGCCGGCAGAGTCGGTGACGCACCCCGGCTGGACGCCGCCATGGACGCGGCGCTGCTGCTCGCCGCACTCGCCGCCCGAGCCGGCGACCGGGTCGACCTGCTGGCCTACGACCGGGCGGTGCGCGCCCGGGTCGAGGGTGTGCCCGCCACCGGCCTGCTGCCGGCGCTGGTCCAGGCGATGGCCCCGCTGGAGCCGGCCCTGGTCGAGCCCGACTACCGCAACCTGGTGGGCACCGTCCTCGCGCGGTCGTCCCGCCGCAGCCTGGTGGTGCTGCTCACCGCCCTCGACGCCGCGCCGGTGGAGGAGGGCCTGCTGCCCGTCCTCGGGCTGCTCACCGCCCGCCACCAGGTCGTGCTCGCCTCGGTCGCCGACCCCCGGGTCGAGGAGATGGCCGCCGCGCGCGGCGACCTGGACGCGGTGTACGACGCGGCCGCCGCCGAGCGGGCCCGGGCCGAGCGTCGCCGCATCGCCGGGCTGCTCGGACGGCGCGGGGTCGAGGTCGTCGACGCGCCGCCGCAGCGGATCGCGCCCGAGCTGGCCGACCGGTACCTCGCGCTGAAGGCGGCGGGCCGGCTCTGACCGGTCCGGCCGTCAGCCGGCGGCCGGGAGCCGCTGGGCCGCGCCGGCGCCGCGCAGGTCCCCGGTCTCCCCCGCGCGCACGGCGCGGCCGCCGAGCACGACGACGTAGGCGAGGAAGGCCAGCCACACGGTCGCGCCGATGCCGATCCGGACCCACGTGGGCAGCCCGGACGGCGTGACGAAGGCCTCGACGACCCCCGACACGAACAGGGTCACCGCGAGCCCGAGCGCCAGCGCACCGGCGGCCTGGCCCTCCTCGGCGAGCGCGCTCGACCGCGTACGAGGTCCCGGGTCGACCCAGGACCAGCCCAGCCGCAGCCCGGCCCCCGCGGCGACGAAGACGCAGGTGAGCTCCAGCAGGCCGTGCGGGAGGATCAGGCCGAAGAACAGGTCCAGCCGGTCCCCAGCCGCCATGAGCCCGCCGGCGATGCCGACGTTGAGGGCGTTCTGCCACAGGATCCACACGACCGGCAGCATCAGCACGCCGAGAGCGAGCGCCAGCGCCGACACCCAGGCGTTGTTGGTGGCCACCCGGGCGGCGAACGAGCCCGCGGGTGCCGAGGAGTAGTAGCTCTCGAAGTCCTCCTCGACCAGCTGGCGGATCTCCTCCGGCGCGGCGATGGTCGCCTGCACCTCAGGGTTCGCGGCGACCCACCAGCCGACCACCAGCCCGACCAGGCAGAACGCGACGCCGACGGCCACCCACCAACGGGCGCTGCGGTAGAGCGCCGCCGGGAACACCACCACGAAGAACCGGGCGAGGTCGCGCCACGCCGGGGTCTGCGTGCCGGTCACGGTGGACCGGGCCCGGGCGACCAGCGACGACAGCCGGCCCACCAGCGCCGGGTCGGGGGAGGCCGACCGGACGACCGACAGGTGCGTCGTCACCCGTTGGTAGAGATCGACGAGCTCGTCGACCTCCGCCCCGCTGCGCCGGGAGATCCGTCCGCCGGACCGGCCGAGCAGCTCCTCCAGCCGCTGCCAGTCGCGCCGGTGGGTCGCGACGTACGCATCGATGTCCATCGCGGCGCAGGCTATCCGCCGGTAGGTGCCGGCACCGGCGCACTAGCCTCGGGAACCATGTCCGAGCACTTCGCGGGGGTCACCGGCGAGGCCGTCGTCCTCGAGCTCCGGCTGGCCAAGCTGGCCAGCCGGTCGCTCGCGCTGGGCATCGACCTGGCGGTGCAGCTGTCGGTGTTCCTCGTGGGCACTTTCGTGGTGGCGGGGGCCGTGAGCTTCGTCGACGACGCGCTGGCGACCGCCCTGGCCCTGGTGTTCTACGTCGCCGTCATCGTCGGCTACCCGGTCGCGATGGAGACGGCGACCCGCGGCCGCACGCTGGGCAAGATGGCGCTCGGGCTGCGGGTGGTGCGCGAGGACGGCGGGCCGATCCGCTTCCGGCACGCGTTCGTCCGCGGGCTGCTCTCGGTCGTCGAGATCTGGCTGACCTTCGGCTCGGTGGCGCTGATCACCTCGCTGGCCTCGCCCCAGGGCAAACGGCTCGGTGACCTGCTCGCCGGGACGGTCGTCGTGCGCGAGCGGATCCCGGTCCGCGGCACGCCGATGGCGGCCATGCCGCCGCCGCTGGCCGCCTGGGCGGGCGGGCTGGACCTCTCCCAGGTCCCCGACGACCTGGCGCTCGCCGCGCGGCAGTTCCTGGCGCGCGCGGACGAGCTCGCACCGGAGGTCCGGGACCGGATGGGCGCCCGGATCGCGAGCTCGCTGGCCGCGGTGACGGCGCCGCCCCCGCCGCCGGGGACTCCGCCGTGGGCCTTCCTGTCCGCGGTGCTGGCCGAGCGCCGCCGCCGCGAGCTCGAGCGGCTGGGCGCGAACGCCACGGCACCGGGACCAGCGCCGCGGCCGGCACCGGCACCGGCATCCGCACCGGGGCAGTGGGGCCCGCCGCCGCCCGCCGCACCCTCGAACCCGGCGGCCCCGGCGCCCCCGGCGCCGCAGGACTCGCCGTTCGCCCCGCCCGGCTGAGCATGATCCTCATGACGGTGCCCAGGAAGCGAGCGGACTCGCTTCCTGGGCACCGGGAAGAGGATCTTGGAGGTCAGTAGCGGTAGTGGTCCGGCTTGTAGGGACCGGCCACGTCCACGCCGATGTACTCCGCCTGCTCCTTGCTGAGCTTGGTCAGCTTCACGCCGAGCGCGTCGAGGTGCAGCCGGGCGACCTTCTCGTCGAGGTGCTTGGGCAGCACGTAGACGTCGACCTCGTACTGGTCGTTCTTCGTCCACAGCTCGATCTGGGCGATGACCTGGTTGGCGAACGAGTTCGACATCACGAAGCTCGGGTGCCCGGTCGCGTTGCCGAGGTTCAACAGCCGGCCCTCGGACAGCACGATGATCGAGTGGCCGTCCTCGAACGTCCACTCGTCGACCTGCGGCTTGATCGTCGTGCGCCGGACGCCCTTGGTGCGGGCCAGGCCGGCGATGTCGATCTCGTTGTCGAAGTGACCGATGTTGCCGACGATCGCCTGGTGCTTCATCCGGGCCATGTCGGCCGCGGTGATGATGTCCTTGTTGCCGGTAGCGGTGATGAAGATGTCGGCGGTCTCGACGACCTCGTCGAGCGTCGTCACCTGGTAGCCGTCCATCGCCGCCTGCAGCGCGCAGATCGGGTCGATCTCGGTGATGATCACGCGCGCGCCCTGGCCGCGCAGCGACTCGGCGCTGCCCTTGCCGACGTCGCCGTACCCGCACACCACGGCGACCTTGCCGCCGATCATCACGTCGGTGGCCCGGTTGATGCCGTCGATCAGCGAGTGGCGGGTGCCGTACTTGTTGTCGAACTTCGACTTGGTCACCGAGTCGTTGACGTTGATCGCGGGGAAGAGCAGGTCGCCGCTCTTCGCGAACTCGTAGAGACGGTGGACGCCGGTGGTCGTCTCCTCGGTGACGCCCTTGATCCCGTTGGCGATACCCGTCCACAACCCGTCGGCCGATGCCATCGTCCGCCGCAGCGTCTCGAGCACGACCTTGTACTCGTCGGAGTCGTCCGCCCCGGCCTCCGGCACGACACCACCGGCCTTCTCG
>DASTVO010000141.1:0-2609 GCA_035759075.1 Actinomycetes bacterium | reverse complement strand
GACGTGCACGGTGCGAACGCCGCGCCGTCGAGGCGACACTGGAACGTCGACGGCTCGCTGGCCGAGAAGCTGAACGTGGCGGAGCTGTCGGCAACGTTCCCCGAGGGGCCGGAGTCGATGACCGTGTTCGGCCTGGTCGTGTCGGGGGTCGGCCCGAGGTCGAGCGGGGCGAAGCCGATCCCGGCGTGGTCCTCGCGACCGAACTTGTCGCCGTCGCTGCCGACCCAGAGCCCGGCTGGAGTGGCGAACAGGACCATCGTGCCGTGGTAACGGGACTTGGTCGGGTTCCAAGGGAGAGCCTTGCCGGTCACCGGATGGATCGCGCCGATCCCCGGACGGGAGACAGCGCCTGGGCCGGCGAAGTCGCTGCCCGAGGGGTTGTCCAGCCACCGCTGGTGGCCGCCGACGTACACCGCCGGCCCGGTGACCGCCACGCTGTAGAGGGTGTCGCCCCCGGTCCAGTTGATCCAGGTGGGCTGGGCCGAGCTGCTGACGTTCGCCGTCTCGAACCGGGCGGCGGCGTCACACACGCCCGCGGTGCCGGTCGGACCTCCCGTCGCCACGACGACGAAGTAGCTGCCGTCGGGGGAGAAGTCCACGCCCTGCGCACTGATCAGCTTGCTCTTCGCCGCGCAGTCGACGTCGAAGCGGGGCGCGTGCCACGTGCTCAGCGTCGCGGTCGGGCCGAGGTTCACCATGAACGCTCGCTTGCGGAGCTGCCCGTTGACGGTGGCGAAGTTGCCCGTGGCAACCAGCCGAGTGCCGTCGGGGGAGACCGCGAGCTTCTTGACCCTGGTCTCCTGGGCCGGGTCGACCACTCCGGCGATGGTGAGGTTGATGGAGCCGATGTCGGCGCCCGTCGTCAGGTCCATCGCCATCAGCTTCTTGGTGAAGTTGCCGGCGGCGATGAGATACCCGTTGGCAAGCCTGATGTCGGAGACCGTGCGCATGCCGGTCGGCGTGAACGTCGGGTCGACCCGGTTGTTGACCAGGTCGTACTTGGCGATCCCCCGACGGGTGAGCCCGCCGATCGTCGAGAAGGCGCCGGAGATGTAGAGGGCGGTCCCGTCAGCGGTCGCCTCGATCCCGGTGACCATCCCGTTCGGCGCCAGGTTGAGCGCCGACACGACCCCGGTCTCGCCGTCGAACGCCACGAGGTTCGGCCGGTCGTACGTGGTCGTCCTCGCCGGGTCCTGCACCTGCTGGAACCGGCCACCGGCGTAGACCGTGCGACCGACCTGCGCGTACGCGTAGACGCTGTACGACGTGTTGTCGAGAACGATGTGGGGCGTTGTGTCGGCCGGGTTCTCCGAGACGACGGCGGGCTGCGACAGCGACGCCTGGGCCGGCAGGGCGCCCGCGACGGCGAGCCCCATCGCGCAGAGGACGCCGCCGGCCGCCGACCTGAGGGTTCTCACGTGGCGCCCCTGGCACTGCCCATGAGACCTCCGGGCTCGAAGGAGCAGCACGCCGCGCGTCCTCAGCAGTCGGCTGCGCGGCGTTCGACGCCTTGAGAGTAGGAACTCCTGGGCTGCACGCCGTCCGACAGACGTCTGAGTGGTCCTAGGACAGTTGCTCGATCTTCGGCGGTCTATCCACTCCGTCGCAGCCGGGGTGACCACGCAGAGTCAGGTAAAGATCACGCCATCACTCGAACGGCCCATCGGCGCGACCCCCGCTCGGCGAGCAGTATGGAGGTACTCGCGAGCGCCCCGTGCCCCATCCCCCCCGGAGCACGGGGCGCATCGCGTCGGCCCTGCTTCACCCTGTTGATCTCGCAGTCCTGGCACTCTCGCTCTAGCCCGTCATCCCGCACCCCCCCGCGGGGTGGCGGGCCTGCGTCTGGTCGCGTCTCGTAGCGGCCACGCCAAGTGCCATGAGCGGTATCGCCTGCGCCAGGGCGAGAGCGGCCGCGGACGGCAGCCACCACCAACCGAGGTCCCGGCGGATGGTCACCACGAGGGCGAACGAACCCGCCAGCGCCATGACTCCCGCCGCCGTCCACACGAAGCGCGGAACGAGCGCGCGGGACCGGTACAGCAGGACCGGCACCGGCAGCCAGCCCGCGACAAGGATCAGGATCCCCACGGAGTCCGCCAGCGACGGGCCATGCGTCGCGCTCAGGCTGAGCACGCGGGGGCCGGTGTCCGGGAGGGCCAGCACCGTGCCCCCCGCGACAGTCGTCCCCGCCCACACGGCGAGAGTCCGCCTCACGCAGCCCACACTGCCAGGCCCGGTGTCTGCAGCCTCGGCGACGGCCTCAGCAACAAGCACCCGGTCTCGCCCCCCACGGGGATTCGATACCGGCCGGACGGGGACCTCCCAGAATGAGCCACGCGCTCGGCTGGCGAGGACCACTCCACGGCGGGCTCCGAGGGTCCGCCATCGCCGTCCGCACGCCGGACCTCGACAGTCGACACGACGGAAGGAGGCGTCATGCCGAAGACGACCAAGAGCGGAGCGCCGAAGAAGGACGAGCTGCCGAGCACCCTGCAACGATCCGGCGCCAAGGCGCAGCGAACGTTCGCGAAGACGCACGACTCGGCCGCCGAGAGCTACGGAGAGGGCGAGCGGGCCCACCGTGCGGCGTACGCGGCCGTGAAGCACAC
>DASTVO010000140.1:0-40069 GCA_035759075.1 Actinomycetes bacterium | reverse complement strand
GGTGAACACCGTCAGCCGGCGTTTCGGGATCTCGACGCTGACGTCCTTGAGGTTGTTCACCCGGGCGCCCAGCACCCGGATCTGGTCATGGCGGTCGGCGGCGTGGGGCACGGTTCAGCGCACCTCCTGGATGCGGACGAGGTTGCCCGCGGGGTCGCGGAACGCGCAGTCCCGGACGCCGTACGGCTGCTCGGTCGGCTCCTGGACGACCTCGGCGTCGGAGGCCTGCACCTGCTCGAAGGTGCCGTCGAGGTCCTTGGTGGCCAGCAGGATCCACCCGTAGGTGCCCTTGGCCATCATCTCGGCGATGGTGCGGCGCTCGTCGTCGGTGATGCCCGGGTCGACGGCCGGCGGGGCCAGCAGGATCGACGTGCCGGGCTGGCCGGCGGGGCCGACCGTGACCCAGCGCATCGTGCCGCTGCCCACGTCGCCCCGGACCTCGAAGCCGAGGACGTCGCGGTAGAAGGCCAGGGAGGCGTCCGGATCGGTGTGCGGGAGGACGCTGGTGGAGATCGTGATGTCCATGGCGGTCACGCTAGGTGAGGCTCGGTGACCGGTGCTTCTCGATTCCTGACGGGTCTGGTCACCTGCTTGGCCACGCACGACGGCAGCCCGGCGCCGCTCGCCGCCCGGCGCCGGTAGGTGCTGGGCGGCATCCCCACCAGCTCGGTGAACCGGGTGCTGAAGGTCCCCAGCGACGAGCAGCCGACCGCGACACAGACCTCGGTGACGCTGAGGTCACCGCGGCGCAGCAGCGCCATCGCGCGCTCGATCCGCCGTGTCATGAGGTACGAGTACGGCGACTCGCCGTAGGCGAGCCGGAACTGGCGGCTGAGGTGCCCGGCCGACATGTGCGCGCCGCGGGCCAGGGCCTCGACGTCCAGCGGCTGCGCGTACTCCCGGTCGATCCGGTCGCGGACCCGACGCAGCCGCGCCAGGTCGCGCAGGTGCTGCGCTGCCGCGGGTCCACTGGTCACACCGCGAGATCGTACGTCGCTGCGCGGTCCTGTCGGTGGTAAAGATCCTGCTGTGCCCTCCCCGCGTCCGACGCACGCCTTCCTCGACCATCCGGGGCCGATCGCGTTCGCCCACCGCGGTGGCGCGGCCGACGGGCTGGAGAACTCCCTGGCGGCGTTCGCCCGGGCGGTCGACCTCGGCTACCGCTACCTCGAGACGGACGTCCACGCGACCGCTGACGGCGTCCTGCTGGCCTTCCACGACCGGACCCTGGACCGGGTCACCGACCTGGTGGGCCGGGTGGCGGAGCTGCCGTGGACGGTGGTCCGCCGGGCCCGGATCGGTGGCCGGGAGCCGATCCCCCTGCTGGAGGACCTTCTCGCCGCCTGGCCCGACGTCCGGGTGAACGTCGACGTCAAGCACCCCTCGGCCGTGGAGCCGCTGGTGCGGGCGATCCGCCGGACCGGTGCCGCCGACCGGGTCTGCGTCGCGTCCTTCTCGGAACGACGGCTGGCCGCGGTCCGCCGCGAGCTCGGCCCCGGCCTGTGCACCTCGCTCGGCCCGCGCGGTGTCGCGCTGCTGCGCGCGGCCGCCGCCCACCGGCTGGCCGCCGCCCTGGCCCGGCCCGGCGTCCCGTGCGCCCAGGTCCCCGACCGGCTGGGGCCGGTGCGCGTGGTCACTCCCGGTCTCGTCCGGCTGGCCCACTCCCGGGGCCAGCGGGTCCACGTCTGGACGGTGGACGCCGCCGCGGACATGCACCGGCTGCTGGACCTCGGCGTCGACGGGATCATGACCGACCGGATCGACACCCTTCGCGACGTGCTCGTCTCCCGCGGCAGCTGGCCGACCTGAGGGGCGGGCGGACCCCGGGGCATCCGGGCAGCCGGCTCGCTCCGAAGCGCTCCTGTGGAGAGGTTTCCAGCCCGGCTACCGGGAATCCTTCCGACGCCCGGCACGTTCGAACCGGTGTACGAACACGTCACCCAGCAGGCGGGGTCACCTCGCCGGCGACGGGGACCGACCAGGAGGATCCGACATGGCTGAGCGAGCGCTGCGTGGCTCGCGTCTGGGCGCCCAGAGCTACGAGACCGACCTCGGGGTCGAGATGGCGCCGCGACAGAGCGTGACGTACGACTGCCCCCGCGGTCACCGGTTCGCCATCCCGCTCTCCCTCGAGGCGGACGTGCCCGAGACGTGGGAGTGCACGGTCTGCGGCGCCGAGGCGCTGCGCGTCGACGGCACCCGGCCCGAGCCCAAGCCCGGCAAGCCGGCCCGCACTCACTGGGACATGCTGCTGGAGCGCCGCAGCATCAAGGACCTCGAGGTCCTGCTCGCCGAGCGCCTCGAGCTGCTCCGGTCCGGGCCCGGCGCCCCCAAGCCCGGCCGTACCCGCAAGAGCGCCTGAGGAGACCCCAGCACCCCGGGTCGAAACGTCCGAGCCGCGCCGCTGCGGAGGTCCTACGGGCGGTCGTCGTCGACGACCTCGCCGCGCACGACGCCGGACCCGCGGGCCCGACCGGCGCCGTCCCGGCCCGGCACGTAGCCGGTGCGACGGACCACGACACTCGTCGCGCCACGGGCGACCAGCCAGCCGAGGCCACGCCGGGCCAGCGGCCGGGTCATCGGCAGGATCAGGAAGAACCCGAACACGTCGGTGATGAAGCCCGGGGTGAGCAACAGGGTGCCGCCCACCAGCACCAGGGCCGCGTCCGCCAGCTCGCCGGTGGGAAGCCGTCCGGTGCCGATGGCCGACCGCAGCGCGGTCCAGGCCCGGCGGCCCTCACGCTTGACCAGCCAGGCGCCGAGAGCGCTCTCGAACACCAGCAGCGCGACCGTCGGGACCGCCCCGATCACCTGGCCGACCTGGATGATCACGTAGATCTCCAGGATCGGCATCACCAGGAACAGCACCACCAGCAGGGTGACCAGCAGTGGACTCACCTCCTCGTGGTCGGCCGTCGGTCGAGGCCGAGGCGGCGTCGCAGTCCCCAGACCGTGACCCGCCACAGCGCCTCCCGGACGATCGCGCCGCTCATCTTCGACACGCCGTGCTCACGCTCCACGAACGCGATCGGCACCTCCACCACTGTGCATCCTTCGTCGACGGCACGCCGGGCGAGGTCCACCTGGAAGCAGTATCCCTGGCTGGCGACCCCGTGCAGGTCCAGCCTCTCCAGCGCCGTGCGGCGGAACGCGCGGAAGCCGCCGGTGGCGTCTCGCAGGCCGAGACCGAGCGCGACCCGGACGTAGGCGTTGCCTCCCCGGGACAGCAACGCCCGCCGGCGCGGCCAGTTCACCACCGAACCGCCGGGGACCCACCGCGAGCCCAGCGCGAGGTCCGCCCCGTCCTCGACGGCGCGCAGCAGCCCGGGCAGCTGCTCCGGCTGGTGGGAGCCGTCGGCGTCCATCTCCACCAGCACCTGGTAGCCGCGGACGAGGCCCCACCCGAGCCCGGAGAGGTACGCGGCGCCGAGGCCCTGCTTGCCGAGCCGGTGCAGCACGTGCACCTGCCCGTCCACCGCGGCCAGCCGGTCGGCGAGCTCGCCGGTCCCGTCCGGGCTGGCGTCGTCCACCACGAGCACGTGGGCGCAGGGCACCGCGGCGCGCACCCTGGTCACCGTCCGCTCCAGGTTGGGCGCCTCGTCGTAGGTCGGGACGACCACCAGCACGCCCTCGCCGCGCACCATCGCGCCGCTGCCCGTCCCGGGCGCCCCGCTCACCGGGTCGCCCGGCGGCGCAGGCGACGGCTTCCGGCGGCGGCCGCCGCCAGGCCGAGCGCGGTCAGCAGCCACTCCGGCAGGGCTCCGAGGCGCGTCGCGAGCGTGCGGCCGTCGTGGAGGGCCACCTCGGCGACCAGCGTGCGCGCGGTCCGCTCCGGCGCCTGCTGCGCGACGCTGCCGTCCGGCTCGACCACCGCGCTGATGCCGCTGGTGGCCGCGACGAGGACGCTGCGCCCGTGCTCCACCGCGCGCAGCCGGGACATGGCCATCTGCTGCTCCGGCTGCCCGGTGCCGTTGTACGTGGCGTTGTTGGTCTGCACCACCAGGACGTCGGCGCCGCCGGTGACCACGTCCCGGACCAGCCCGTCGTAGGCGATCTCGAAGCAGATGACGTCACCGACCCGGGCGGGACCGACCTGCAGGTTCCCCGGCGCGTCGGCCGCGTAGAAGTCCCGCGGGATCTGCTCGAGCCGCTCGACCAGTCCCGCCAGCTGGTCCCGGAACGGGATGTACTCGCCGAAGGGCACCGGGTGACGCTTGACGTAGCGCTCCCCCGGCCCGGTCCGCGGGTCCCAGACGATGCCGCTGTTGCTCACGTGGTCCGGGCCCGGCCCGTCCAGCACCGCACCCACGAGCACCGGGACGCCGACGTCGCTGACCGCGCTGTCGATGAGGCGACGCGCCGAGGGGTCGGTGAACGGGTCGATGTCCGAGGAGTTCTCCGGCCAGACGACCAGGTCCGGCGCCCGCTCGTCGCCGGCGCGGACGGCCTCGGCGAGCCGGTGGGTGGCATCGACGTGGTTGCGCAGCACCTGCTCGCGCTCGCCCAGGAAGTCCAGGCCCTCCCCCGGGACGCCGCCCTGCACGAGGGCCGCCGTCACGGTCCGTCCCTCTCCCGCCCCGCCGGTCGGGACCAGCAGCGCGAGCGCCGGCACCACCAGGGCAGCGGCCGAGAGCGCGGCGGCCGTGCGGCGTGCGGACCGGACGGAGGTCAGCGCCGCGGCGAGGAGGGCCCCGGACAGGGCGGTGGCGAAGGAGACCAGCGGCGCACCCCCCAGGGCGGCGTACGGCGTGAAGGGGGTGGCGGTCTCCGCGAAGGCCAGCCGCCCCCACGGAAACCCGCCGAACGGCAGCCGGTCACGGGCGGCCTCCTGCGCCACCCACAGCGTCGCGACCCACAGCGGCCAGGCCCGCAGCGCGAGCACCGCGGGCAGCAACGCTGCCAGCAGGGCGAGGAACGAGGCCTCCAGCAGCGCCAGCAGGACCCAGGCGTCCGGGCCGATGACCGTCATCCAGGACAGCAGCGGGAGGAACGTCCCCAGCCCGTGGGCCAGCCCGAGCAGCGCGGCGCGCCGGGGCCGGACCCCGCGGCAGACCAGGACGAGGACCGCCACGCCCAGCGGGGCCAGCGGCCACAGGTCGTACGGCGGGAAGGCCAGCGCCAGCAGCACACCGCCCGCGGCGGCGCCGGACAGCCGTGGCGCGAAGCCCCGCGGGACCCACCGCGAGCGGGTCGCGCCCGCGAGCGCCGGCGGCGACTGCTCGCCGGTGGCAGTGCTGGTCACCGCGGTGCTGTCCTTCCGGCGTGGCGAGCGGCGCGGGTCGCGCCGGCGGGTGCGACCGTACAACGACCGGGCGGCACCGGATGTGCCGAACCCCGCTGGCCCCCGCACCGGACACCGGCCCCGGAGACGGGTCAGGGCCCGTACCGCCCTTCGGACCGACTCCGCTCCGGATGGCGACCGGATCGTGAGCCGTTGTCTACTGGGCGGTCGGGCCCTTCCCGTGTCACACCCCCGTGGGCGTCCTCTCCTCTGGGCGACGCGAGCGATCGGACCTGGCACCCGGACGGCACTTGCGCATTGCGCCGCCCCGCGGCCCGACGCCGGCTTTGGGAGGATGTCGCGAAGAGGCAGCCGTTGCGGGTGTCCTGCGGTGGACGGGGAAACTCTGGTGGCGCACCTCGCCCTTGTCAACCGTCTCGTGACCTGCACGGATGCGGATACGTGCAGGTGAGCGAGGGTGGTCGGCCAGCGGCAATTTTTCCTTTACCTGCAAGGGATTCGGCGAGTTCAGCCGGACACGCCATCCCGGTATCACCCGAACGGCCCATTGCTCCGCGGCGGATGCGCGGGGCATGCGGCGACGGTGTCGTGGGGTCAGCCGCGCGGGGGGACGACGACCGTTCCGACCGCGGTCACGGCCACGACCGGCGGGTCGAGGACATCGGCCGCCGAGGCCGCTGTCCCGTCGCCGCCGCGACCCCGGCAGACGACGCGGGCCTCGAGCTCCAGCTGGCGGCTGCGGGTCCCCACCCGGGCCAGCCGCGCGTCCACCTCGACCACGTCCCCGGCCTGGACCGGCGCCCGGAACTGCACGTCGGAGTATGAGGCGAACAGCCCCTCGTCGCCGTCGGTCCGGATGCACATCTCCGTGGCGACGTCGCCGAAGAGGCCGAGGACGTACGCGCCGTCGACGAGGTCGCCGGCGTAGTGCGCGTGCGAGTACGGCACGTACCGGCGGTGCGTGACGGTCAGTCCGACAAGGTCGGCGGGGGTGCTCATCGGTCTCCTCGGGGTCGGACGTCGGAGGTGAGGGCGTGCACGAGGTAGCTGGCGACCTCGCCCGGCGTCGTGCCGCGTCCGAAGATCCGGTCGACGCCCAGCTCGGTGGTCGCGTGCTCGTCGAACCGTGGCCCGCCGACCACGAGCAGCGGGGTGCGGCCCTTCGGATAGGCCTCGCGGAAGGCCGCCGACATCTCCCGGGTGTTCTTCAGGTGCGCCTCCCGCTGGGTCACCACCTGCGAGACCAGGACGGCGTCGGCCTTCTCCGCGCGGGCGCGGGCGACGAGCTCGGGGACCAGGACCTGCGCGCCGAGGTTCACCACCTTGATCTCGCGGTAGTACTCGAGGCCCTTCTCCCCCGCGAAGCCCTTGATGTTGAGGATCGCGTCGATGCCCACCGTGTGCGCGTCGGTGCCGATGCACGCCCCGATCACGACGAGCTTGCGGCGCAGCCGGGTCTTGACGGCGGCGTTGACCTCCTTGGCGGTGAGCAGCGGGTACTCGCGCTCGACCACCCGCACCGCGGAGAGGTCCACCAGGTGGTGCACCGACCCGTAGACCACGAAGAACGTGAAGTCGGGCCCCATGGCCTTGGCGTGGACGACCATCGCCGGGTCCATGCCCATCTTCTGCGCCAGCTGCAGAGCAGCGCCCTCTGCCCGCTTGTCGTGCGGCACCGGGAGCGTGAAGGAGAGCTGGACCATCCCGTCCCCGGTCGTGTCGCCGTACGGGCGCACGAGCCTCTTCCCGGCGCTCATCGGCCGGCCCCTGCGGAACGCTCGGCCGCCAGGTCGGTCTCGAGGATGTCGGTGGCCGGGTTGTAGTAGCCCGGCGCGTGCCGCAGGACGCCGTCGAAGCCCTTGCCACGGTCGGCCGGGCGCTTCATCAGGCCGAACGTGCCGTCGCCGATCGCCTCGAGCAGCGGCGCGCGGCCCGGCTCGTCGACGATCCGCTCCAGCAGCTCCACCGCCTCGTCGAGCACCTGGTGCGCCCGCGCCTGGATGAAGCCGCCGGGCGCCGGCTGGAAGTCCTCGTGCAGGTTGCCCGCGGCGTCCAGCACGTAGCGGACGTTCTGCAGGGCGAGGTCCCGGTCGGACAGGAACGGCGTCACCACCGCCTCGGTCATCATCCCGACGAGCAGGATGCCCTGCCCGGTCAGCGCGCCGACCAGGTTGAAGAACCCGTCGAGCAGGTAGCCGCGGAAGACGTCGCCGGTCATGTGCTTCGTCGGCGGCATCCACTTCAGCGGCGCCCCGGGGAACAGCTCCCGGGCCAGCAGGGCGTGCGCGAGCTCGAGCCGGAACGAGTCGGGCAGGTCCGGGTTGATCTCGAACGCGTGCCCGAGGCCGAGCTGCCAGTCCTCGAGTCCGGCCTCCTTGGCGAAGTACTCGTTCAGCAGCTGGCTCACCGTCACGGTGTGCGCCTCGTCGACGGCGTCCGCCGTGGTCAGGTAGTTGTCCTCGCCGGTGTTGATGATGATCCCGGCCCGGGCGTGCACCTGGCGCGAGAACCGCTGGTCCACGAAGGTGCGGACCGGGTTGATGTCGCGGAACAGGATCCCGTACATCGAGTCGTTGAGCATCATGTCCAACCGCTCGAGCCCGGCCAGCGTCGCGATCTCCGGCATGCAGAGACCGGAGGCGTAGTTGGTGAGCCGGACGTAGCGGCCGAGCTCCCGGGACACGTCGTCCAGGGCGGCGCGCATGAGGCGGAAGTTCTCCTGGGTGGCGTACGTGCCGGCGTAGCCCTCCCGGGTCGCGCCCTCCGGCACGTAGTCGAGCAGGGACTGACCGGTGGAGCGGATCACAGCGATCACGTCGGCGCCTTCGCGGGCCGCCGCCTGCGCCTGCGGGATGTCCTCGTGGATGTCCCCGGTGGCGACGATCAGGTAGATCCAGGGCCGCCGCGGGGCGTCGCCGACCCGGCGGACCAGCCGCTCGCGCTCGGCCCGGCGGCGGTCGATCGTGCGGATCCCGCGGCCCACGTCCCGGCGGGCGGCCCGTCGGGCGCGGTCGGCGTCCCGCCCCTCCGGGAGACGCAGGCCCACCCGTCCGGAGGCCGCCCGCTGCGCCAGGGCGGTGGCGTCCGCGTGCCCGCCGCGGGCCAGGGCGTCCCAGACCGGCAGCGCGACGCCGTGCTCCAGCCCGACCTCGTCGCGCACCGCGTCCACCAGCCGGTTGACCCACGGGATGCCGTCGGGGTCGGCGCCGGTCACCCCGGCCATCCGCAGCACCGCCCGTTCGACCGACACCGTGGTGTGGGTCTGGGCGAGCCGGACGACGGGGCGCCCGGCGCGCCGGGCCAGCGTGCGGGCCCGCCGCACGGTGGCCGCGTCGAGGTCCAGCTTGGAGGCCCGGCGGGGACGGGGCACGGACATCTGCCTCTCAGGTCGACAGAAGGGCGGAAGATTCACGGTCGACGGCCTCGCCGACAGGAGATCGTCCGCCATTGTGCCGCATGCTGGGCGGGAGAGGCGCCTGGCCCGGGCGTGCGGCAGGGTGGGCACCCGCGCGTGTCCTGCCGGGCCGGGCGGCGCCCGTACGTAATCCTTGGGTCAACTCCCCGCGGGCCGCCGCGCGACATGACAGGGTTGCGCCCGGTTTGCGCTGATCGCCGGCAACGGCGGGTGCGGGCCGTCATCGGGGACCGTCCGGCACCGTGCCGGTCGGCAGGGCACAGGACGGGCGAGTAGCAGCAGATGCGCACAGCGGGACGCGGGACCGATCGTCGAGGGCTGGCCGTCGCCGGGGCGCTGGTCCCGGCACTGACCGTCGGCGTCCTCGTCGGCGGACCGGCGGGGGCGGTCACCACCACGCCGGGGGCGCCAGAGATCCCTCGTGGTCTCGAGCCGGGCAAGGTGACGGCGCCGGTGTTCCCGATGCGCTCGGTGCCGGGCTGGGCCACGCCCACCGGCGTCGCGGTCCGGGTCAAGCCGTACAGCGGCGGGCTCGACAAGCGCTACCGCATCCCGACCCCGCCCGGGTCCACGATGCTCTGGGGCGACTGGGACCGCGACGGCGCCTACACCCCCGCCGTGGTCACCAACGGCCACTGGGTGATCTACGACGCCATGATCGGACCGAGCCCGGTGCCCTCCCGCGAGTTCGACTACGGCACGGCCGGCGACAAACCGGTGGCCGGCGACTGGAACCGGGACGGCAAGACCGACATCGGCGTGGTGCGCGGCAACGTGTGGATGCTGCGCAACGCGCCCAGCGCGGGCGCGACCTGGCGGCGCATCCCCTATGGCAAGGCGACCGACGTGCCGGTCACCGGCGACTGGAACGGCACCGGACGGGACGGCATCGGCGTGCGGCGGGGCGCGACGTTCTACCTGCGCGACAAGCCGACGCGCGGCGGCTCCACCTACAGCTACCGCTTCGGCCGCCCGGCCGACGTGCCGGTCACCGGGGACTGGGACGGCGACGGCGTCGACTCGGTGGGGGTCGTGCGTGGCTCGGCCTGGCACCTGCGCAGCAAGAGCGTCAAGGTCCGCAAGGGGATGCGCAAGAAGGACCTGCGGCCGACCGTGACGACGGTGACGGTCGCGCGCCCGCGGGACCCGGCGGCCATGCCGGCCCCGTGGTCCACGCCGGCCGGGCCGACGGCCGCGGCCTGCCCGACCGCGTCCGCGGGCGTGTCCAACCGGCCGCAGGTGGGCCGCACGGTGCGGCCCAGCGTGCTGCTGGACAAGGCGCTCCCCTACGACCCGGCGGACCCGAACCTGGGTGCCAACCCGGTGTTCCAGGTGCGGACCGCGCTGCTCGAGGCCGAGCGCTACTTCCTGGACGCCCAGTACCTCGAGCGCTGGTACTCGGCGCGTAACCAGCGCTACACCGACATCCTGTCCCGGTTCTACGCCGGGCAGCAGGAGTACGCGGTGCGCCGCCCGGCCATGGCCGCCCTGACGACCGCCGTCGCCGCCCGCACCGGCGCCCACAGCGACCAGGTCGTGGGGCGGACCCGCGACGAGGCGATCCTCTACACCGACTGGCTGGTGCGCTCCATCGCCTGCGAGCACGTCGCCGTGACGCCGGGCGGCTGGGGCGGCGGCTGGCAGACCGCGCACTGGGCGATGCTGACCGGCCAGGCCGCCTGGCTGATCTGGGACCGGCTGACGCCGCAGACCCGCGAGTACGTCGCGCAGATGCTCGTGTACGAGGCCGACCGCCGGCTGATGCTCGGCGTGGAGTACTGGGCCGACGCCTCCGGCACCGTGGTCGTCGCCGGCAACACCAAGGCCGAGGAGAACTCCTGGAACTCCGGGGTCCTCGAGCTGGCGGCCGTGATGATGCCCAAGCACCCGCAGGCGACCAACTGGCGGCGCAAGGCCGTCGACCTGCAGACCGCCGCGTACGCGCGCCTCGCCGACATCAACTCCGGCGAGGTCGTCAACGGCGTCACGCTCGCCGACCGCCTCGACGGCGCCAACGCCTACGACGACGGAACCGTCGAGAACCACCGGGCCATCCACCCCGACTACATCACCAACATCCAGCAGTCCTGGTGGGCCGCCGACCTCGCCGGCCTGGCCGGCCGCAACGTCCCGCAGGCGGCCTTCCACAACGCCGCGCTGGCCTACGCCGCGATGACCACGGTGCAGTTTCCCGAGGGAGGTGCCTCCCCCGCCGGAGGCGTGTACGGACCTCCCGGCGGCACGATCTACCGGCCGGGCTCGAACGACATCTACTACCCGCAGGGCTCCATCTGGGGCAGCGTCCGGCGGGCCCACTTCGTCAGCTTCGACGCGCACGCGTACGCCTACGGTCTGGACACGGCCGCGGCCTGGCCGGCGCGCGACGCGCTGGCGGCCCATGTGGCCGGCCAGCACGCGCTGGTCGCCGGGAACGGCACCGGCGACGGTCGTACGTACAACTTCGACCCGCCGACGGCGAACTCCCAGGACAGCTACAACGGTCGCGAGGAGTACGCGGGGTCCCAGCTGGCGGCCGGCTGGCTCGCCCTGTACGTGAGCCGCAACGCGTGGGACCAGCAGTTCAACCTGCCGCCGCTCAACCGCACCGCGTACGCCCCGATCGCGCCGATGACGCAGGCCGAGACCGGCTGGTTCGGCCGGACCCGCGGCTCCAGCCCCGACGAGGAGCGCCTGAGCCCGTAGCCGCTAGCGTCGTCCCGTCCCGTCACCGACCCTGCTGGGGGCACGCGGATGCTCTACGCGCTCACGCGCCTGGTCTGCCTGCTGCTGTTCCGGGTGGTGTGGCGGCCGGTCATCACCGGGCGGGAGCACATCCCGGCCACCGGACCGGTCATCCTGGCGAGCAACCACCTGTCGTTCATCGACAGCATCGTCATCCCGTTGGCGGTGCCGCGGCGGGTCGTGTTCCTGGCCAAGGCGGAGTACTGGGAGGGCCGCTCGCTGGCGAGCCTGCCGCGGCGGCTGTTCTTCCGCACGTTCGGCGCGGTCCCCGTCCAGCGGGACCAGCAGGGGGACGCCCAGGTCTCCCTCGACCTCGCCCGGCAGGTCCTCGCCCGGGGTGACGCCTTCGGCATCTACCCCGAGGGCACCCGCTCGCGGGACGGCCGGCTCTACCGGGGCCGCACCGGCGTCGGGTGGCTGGCGCTGGCGTCCGGCGCGCCGGTCGTGCCGGTGGGCCTGGTCGGCACCGACGGGGTGCAGCCGATCGGCGCCACCTTCCCCCGCGTGCACCGGGTACGGGTCGCGTTCGCGCCGCCGGTGCGCCCCGAGGACTACGCCGGGCTGCCCCCCGGCCGGGCCCGCAGGGAGATCACCGACGCCGTGATGGACGCTGTCGCCGTGCTCTCCGGGCAGGAACGGGCCCCGGGGTACAACGACCGCTCTGCCGCCACCGCCTGAGCATGCCCGCCGCACGGCACAGCGCCGGGATCCTGCTGTTCCGGCGCGGCTCAGGTCGCCTCGAGGTCCTCGTCGCGCACATGGGCGGGCCGTTCTGGGCCGCGAAGGACGCGGCCGCCTGGTCGGTGCCCAAGGGCGAGCTCGACCCGGGCGAGGAGCCCCTGCCCGCCGCCCGCCGGGAGTTCGCCGAGGAGCTCGGGCTGCCGGTCCCGGCCGGTGACCCGCTCCCCCTCGGCGAGGTCCGCCAGCGCAGCGGGAAGGTCGTGACGGTCTGGGCCGTCGAGGGCGACCTCGACCCGGCCGACGTGGTTCCCGGGACGTTCGAGATGGAGTGGCCGCCGCGGTCCGGGCGCCTCCAGCGCTTCCCCGAGGTCGACCGGGTCGAGTGGTGCGACCTGGACACCGCCCGGGACCGGCTGGTCGCGGGGCAGCGGCCGTTCCTGGACCGGCTGGCTCGACGGCTCGGCTGAGCCGCGACTACCCGGCGGGGTCGAGGACCGCGACCCCGCGCACGACGGTGCCCCGGCAGGTCGGCAGCGACCCGTCGTCGAGGACCGGCAGCCCGGTGCCGGGGTCGACCTCCGGCGCGTCCCAGACGGCGAAGGTGGCGGGGGCGCCGGCGCTCAGCACGCCGTCGGCGTCCCGGCCGGCCGCTCGCCACCCCCCACGGGTGTGCGCGTCGAAGGCCGTCGCCGGGTCCAGACCGGACCCCGGGGTGCGGTGCCGCACCGCCGCCAGCACGGTGCCCCACGGGTCCAGCGGGGTGACCGGCGAGTCCGAGCCGAAGGCAAGGGAGACGCCGGCAGCGTGCATCGCCGCGTACGGGTTGAGCCGCAGGGCACGCTCGACGCCGAGCCGTTCCGCGTACATGCCGTGGTCGCCGCCCCACAGCCGGTCGAACGCCGGCTGGACCGAGGCGACGACTCCCAGCCGGGCCAGCACCTCGACCGCCTCCGGGGACACCATCTCGACGTGCTCGACGCGGTGCCGGGCGGCGCGCACGCGGTCCGGGCCGAGCTTGTCGGCGGCCTCGGCGAACCCGGCCGCGACGGCGTCGAGCGCGCCGTCGCCGATCGCGTGGAACCCGGCCTGCAGGTGGGCCTCGGTGGCGGCGACGACGTGGTCGCGCACCTGGGCCGCGTGCAGGTAGCCGTGCCCGGAGTGGTCCGCGTCGGCGTACGGCTCGCGCAGGGCGGCCGTGTGCGAGCCGATCGACCCGTCGGCGAACAGGTCCCCGGCGACGCCGACCGCGCCGAGCTCGCGGGCCCGGGCCACGCCGTCCGGGCCGAGCTCACCCCAGTACGGCACCACCTCGGGGACCGGCTCCTCCGCCGCGAGCCGCAGCAGGGCGGCCAGGTCGTCGGCGCTGGAGATGTCCGGTCCGGCCAGCTCGTGCACGCAGCCGATGCCGAGCGCCGCGGCGCGCTGCAGGGCGGCCAGCTGGACCTCGCGGCGCTGGTCCGGCGTGACCGACTCCCGCGCCACCTGCCGCACGACGTGGTGGGCTGCCCGGGTGAGGTGCCCCGAGTCGCTGAACCCGGGCTCGGAGCGCGCCTGCGGGACCGTCGCGAGCAGCGCGGAGGACACGACCGCGGAGTGCACGTCGACCCGGGAGAGGTAGACCACGCCGCCGTAGGAGGCCCGGTCGAGCTCCTGCCGGGTGGGGGGCCGGCGCTCCGGCCAGAGCGTCTCGTCCCAGCCGTGACCCAGCACCACCCCGCCCCGGGCGCGGCGACCGGCCTCCTCGACCCGGCGCAGGCAGTCCGCCAGCGAGGTGGCGGCGGTGAGGTCGAGACCGCGGATCGCGAGGCCGGTGGAGGTGGTGTGCACGTGGGCGTCCACGAACGCGGGCGTCACGAGGGCCCCGTCCAGGTCGACCACCCGGTCGGCGTCCTCCTCGTGCGGCTGCGGGTCGCTGCCCACCCAGGCCACGGCCCCGCCGCGCACCAGCAGGGCGGACGCCTGAGGGTCGTCCGGGCTGCGGACCCGGCCGTTGCGGTAGAGCGTGCTCGCCATCGGGGCAGTCTGTCACCGCGCCGGGCGGCTCAGTGCTCCAGGCGTCGCTCGAAGAGGGCCCGCACGCCCGGCTCGGTGCGCAGGATGTCCAGCGCGAGCTCCGCGTGGCCGGGGACGTAGCCGTTGCCCACGAGCATCGTCACGTCGGCGCCCAGCCCTTCGGCGCCGAGAGCGGCCGCGGAGAAGGACGTGGCCATCGAGAAGAAGATCACCGTGCCGCGGTCGCTCGTCGACAGGACCGCCCCGTGCTCGCATCCGGGCACGTCGACGCAGACCACGGTCACGTCGGCCGGGCCGTCCAGCGCCTCCTCGACGGCCAGGGCCAGCGCGACCGGGTCACGGGCGTCGGCGACCGCGACCACGTCGGCCAGCCCGGACTCGCCCAGCAGGTGTTCCTCCCGCTCCACCGGCACGATCCCCACCGTGCGGGTCGCCCCCGCCCGCCGGGCCGCGGCCAGGGACATGGACCCGCTCTTCCCGGCGCCCCCGACGACCGCGACCGTCACCCCAGCGCGCGCCCCGAGGCGCTGATCACGCAACTGTGGGGATCTCGCGTCCGCGTACTGCGCGACCACGCGCGCGGTCAGCGCCGGCGCCCCGCAGACGTCCAGCACCGCCATCGCGAGCTCGGTCGGGAGGTCGTCGGGCAGCACCGCCGCGATCGAGCGACCGAACAGGATGGCGTGCCCCTCGGCCGGGACCTGCTCGGAGCGCCCGTCCCATCGGGCCAGTCCGTCATCGATCTGCAGCGGGGTCAGCGACAGCGACACCAGGGTCG
The DNA here is from genome assembly GCA_035759075.1 of Actinomycetes bacterium. Classification (GTDB taxonomy): domain Bacteria; phylum Actinomycetota; class Actinomycetes; order JACCUZ01; family JACCUZ01; genus DASTVO01. The sequence continues at coordinate 25,198 of DASTVO010000140.1, read as the reverse complement.
CGACCCGGTCTCCGACGTGCAGCCCGAGCGGCGACTCCGCGCCGACCTCGTCGACGACGCCCACCAGCATGCCGCCGGACCCGGTCACCGGGTTCTGCATCTTGCCGCGCGCTGCCACGATCTCGAGCACCTCGGCGCGTACGGCGTCGCCGTCCCCGCCGTGCTTGGTCGCGAGCTGGCGGAAGGACGCGGCGTCGAGGTTGAGCCGTTCGAGGCGCAAACGCACCTCGTCCGGGGCGATCTCCGGGCTCGCGTCCAGCGTGTCGGCGGCCTGGGGCAGCGCACCGGGCGGCGCGAGCACACGGTGCAGGCCGACCGGTGAGGTGGCGGGGCGAGCGGTCACGGCGGTCACACGGGTCCTCTCGGGCGGAGATCCCCGCTGCTGCATGATCGGCGGGGCGGCGGAGATTCTACGGTGTGGCGTTGGATTTGCCGAACGTCCTCCCGTAACCTGGGGGTTCTACCGGGAAGACGTCCCGTACGTCCCGCCGCCTGGCCCCCGTGACCCCCACCCCGTGAGGAGCCCCGTGACCGCCACCGCCGACGTGCGTCCCGACGCCACCGAGGACACCGCGGGTGCCGCGGGTGCCGCCGCTGGGCTGGAGCAGCCCTACGCGTACCGCCGCCAGGAGCTGGTGGAGCCGGACTGGACCCGGCTGCCGGGCTGGCGCGACGTGACCGCCGAGGAGTGGGCCAGCGCGCAGTGGCAGCGGGCGCACTGCGTGAAGAACGTCAAGCAGCTGCGGGCGCTCATGGGCGACCTGCTCGAGGGCCGGTTCTACGCAGATCTGGAGCGCGACCAGGCTGAGCGGGCCACGATGTCGATGCTGGTCACGCCGCAAATGATGAACACGATGGTCCCGACCGGCCCGGCAGCGGGCCAGAGCTGGACCGAGGCGTTCTACGCCGACCCGGTCCGGGCGTACATGCTCCCGGTCTTCTCCGACCGCCGCACCGACTGGCCGAGCCACCCGCACGCCACCCGCGACTCGCTGCACGAGCACGACATGTGGGTGGCCGAGGGCCTGACCCACCGCTATCCGACCAAGGTGCTCGCCGAGCTGCTGCCGACCTGCCCGCAGTACTGCGGGCACTGCACCCGGATGGACCTGGTCGGCAACTCCACGCCGGTGATCGACAAGCTGAAGTTCGACCTCAAGCCGGTCGACCGCTACGACGCCATGATCGACTACCTGCGTCGCTCCCCCGGCGTCCGCGACGTGGTGGTGTCCGGCGGCGACGTGGCCAACATGCCGTTCAAGAACCTCGAGGCGTTCGTCGCGCGGCTGCTGGAGATCGAGAACATCCGCGACATCCGGCTGGCCACCAAGGCGCTGATGGGCCTGCCGCAGCACTGGCTGCAGGACGACGTCCGGGCCGGCATGGAGCGGCTGGCCACCGTGGCGCGTGCCCGCGGCGTGCACCTCGCGATCCACACCCACGTGAACAACGCCGCCTCGGTGACACCGCTGGTCGCCGACGCCACCAGGGCCATGCTCGAGGCCGGGGTGCGCGACGTGCGCAACCAGGGCGTGCTGATGCACGGGGTCAACGCGAGCACGACCGACCTGCTGGACCTGTGCTTCGCGCTGCTCGACGGCGCCGGGATCATGCCCTACTACTTCTACATGTGCGACATGATCCCGTTCTCGGAGCACTGGCGGGTCTCGGTCAAGGAGGCCCAGAAGCTCCAGCACGGCATCATGGGCTACCTGCCGGGGTTCGCGACCCCGCGGATCATCTGTGACGTGCCGTTCGTCGGGAAGCGCTGGGTGCACCAGATCGAGGAGTACGACGAGGAGCGCGGCATCTCGTACTGGACCAAGAACTACCGCACCGGGATCGAGAAGTCCGACCCGCAGGCTCTGAGCCGGCGCTACGAGTACTACGACCCGATCCACACGCTGCCGCAGAGCGGGCAGGCCTGGTGGCGGGAGCACGGTCCGCAGCTCGACCACGCGGCAGCGGTCGACCAGGCCGCGGCGTCGCGGACCGCGGCCTCCGCCCAGGCGGGCTGAGCCGAGCCGAGCCGGCCGAACGCGGTCAGCGCGTTGACGGCACCTTCGCGGAGTCGTCGACGGCGCCGCTGCTCTTGACCAGCCGGGCCGCGGTGTCGGCCGCGTCCATCTCGTGCAGCCGGTGCGCGAGCCCGACGATCACCTTGCGCATGAGCGTGGGGCTGCCCTCGAGCAGGGCCCAGAACCGCCGTCGGTCGATGTTGAGCAGCTCCACCGGGGACACGGACACGATCGTGGCGTCGCGGGTCGTGGCGTCGATGACGGCCAGCTCACCGAAGTAGTCGCCGGGCCCGAGCCGGGCGACTTCCTGCCCCCCGCGCTGGACCGCCAGCTCGCCGTCGACCACCATCCAGAACTCCTCGCCCGGCTCCCCTTCGCGCACGACGGTGTGCCGGGGCGCGTACCTGAGGTGGTCCGCCTGGCGCAGGACGACGTCGAGCTCCTTCTTCGACATCGAGGCGAAGATCGGTACCGCTTTGAGGCGGGCGATGAACAGGTCCTTGGCCATGGGCGGAGCCTCCGGTGCGCGCGGTTGGTGCTGCCCACAAGACTCTTGATCTCCGCCGGTGTAACAGGGCGGCGTCGAAAGAATGACCCGGAGAGCGGGCTCAGCGCGGCCGGCGGAAGACCTGGGTGACCCAGAGCCGGTCGCCGGTCCGGACCACGCCGACCCCGACGGCCTTCTTGGTCGGGTCCAGGATGTTGGCCCGGTGCGTCGGTGACTGCATCAGGCCGCGGTGCACGCTGCGCACCCCGAAGCCCTGGCCGACGTTCTCCGAGATCGACGACCAGCAGCAGATCACCGAGAAGTTGCTGGTGTGGAACAGCGTCCGCTGCTGGGACATGGCGCGCGAGTGCCCTCGTGCGTAGTCGGTCAGCCCGGCCCGGACCCGCAGCCGCGGCAGGCCGTGCCGCGCGCGGGCGTCGTTGATCCGCTGGACGAACCTGGCCTCGGCGGTCGTCTGGGCGGAGGCGGGGGTCGAGACCAGTCCCACGGCGCTGGTCGAGGCGACCATGGTGAACAGGCACAGGATCACGGCGCGTACGCGCATGCTCTGGTCCTTCGGCAGGGGTCAGGGCCGCCAACGTTTATCCCGGGAATGAAGATCAGCTGCAAGTCGGGTGCCGTCGGCTTGGGCTTTTCCTGACCCGGTTCGGGCGCGGAGCATGCCCAACCGGGGAACCAGCGGGCTCAGATTTGAAGCGGCCTTGACTCGTACGGCGTGCTCAGGACGATCGTGGTCCGGGTCGAGACGTTGGCCTCCGCCCGGATGCGGGCCAGCAGCGTCTCGAGGTCGGCCGGGGTCCGGACCCGGACCTTGAGGATGTAGCTCTCGTCGCCCGCCACCGAGTGGCAGGCCTCGATCTCGGGCAGGCCCCGCAGCCGCTCCGGCGCGTCGTCGGGGGCGCTGGGGTCGATGGGGCGGATCGAGATGAACGCGGTGAGGGGCAGCTCGACCGCCTCGGCGTCGACGACGGCGACGTACCCGCGGATCACGCCGCGCTCCTCCAGCCGGCGGACCCGCTGGTGGACGGCGGAGGTGGACAGCCCGGTGGCCTTGCCCAGGTCCGTGTAGCTCATCCGCCCGTCCTGGCTGAGCAGGGCCACGATGCGCCGGTCGATCTCCTCCACGGCGACACCGTAGAGGGTCCGGGCTCAGGACTTCTCGAGGTGGCGGCCGATCACCATGCGCTGGACCTGGTTGGTGCCCTCCACGATCTGCAGGGCCTTGGCCTCGCGCATCAGCCGCTCGACCGGGAAGTCCTGGACGTAGCCGTACCCGCCGAGCACCTGCACCGCGTCCGTCGTGACCCGCATCGCCATGTCGGTGCAGAACAGCTTGGCCATCGCGGCCTGCTTGCCGAACGGCTCGCCGCGGTCCCGCCGCCGGGCTGCCTCCAGGTACAGGGCCCGGCCCGCCTCGACCCCGGTGGCCATGTCGGCGAGCAGGAACGCCAAGCCCTGGAAGTCGATCAGCGGCTTGCCGAACTGGCGGCGCTCCTTGGCCCAGTCGAGCGCGACGTCCAGCGCGTTCTGCGCCACCCCGACGGCGCAGGCCGCGATCCCGAGCCGGCCGCCGTCGAGCGCCGCGAGCGCGATCTTGAAACCCTGGCCTTCCGTGCCCAGGAGCCGGTCGGCGCCGATGCGTGCGTCGTCGAAGCGCACCTGCGCCGTCGTCGACCCGTTGAAGCCCATCTTGCGCTCGGGTGCGGCGGCGGACACCCCGTCGGTGTCGCCGTCGACGAGCAGGCAGGAGATGCCCCGGGATCCGTCGTCGCTGGTGCGGCACATCAGGCTGTAGAAGTCGGCCTCGCCGCCATGGGTGATCCACGCCTTGGTGCCGTTGACGACGTAGTCGTCGCCGGAGCGGACCGCCTTGGTGGTGAGCGCGGCGGCGTCCGAGCCGGACTGCGGCTCGGACAGGCAGTACGCGCCGAGGAGCTCGCCGCCGACCATGTCCGGCAGCCACCGCTCGCGCTGCTCGTCGGTCCCGAACGCCGACAGCGGGTAGCAGGACAGCGTGTGGACGCTCACGCCCTCCGCCACGGACGCCCAGGTGGTCGCCAGCTCCTCCACCACCTGCAGGTAGACCTCGTAGGGCTGGCCGCCGCCGCCGTACCGCTCCTCGTAGGGCAGGCCCAGCAGTCCCGCCTTGCCCAGGGTGCGGAAAACCTCGCGGGGGAAGCGTCCCTCCGCCTCGTACGCGGCGACGCGCGGCGCGAGCTCCTCCCGGGCGAGCTCCCTCGTGAGCGCGAGGAGCTCGGTTGCCTCCTCGGTCGGCAGGTGACGGTCGACGGGCACGGGTCAGCCCTCTCTTCAGTCGCTCAGGACGACGTAGTCGCGGTCGGTGACGTTCAGGCGCTCGATGCCGTCGCCAGTGGTGACGACGATGTCCTCGATCCGGGCGCCGTGCCGGCCGGCAAGGTAGATGCCGGGCTCGATCGAGAAGGCCATCCCCGGCTCGAGCACGGTCGTGTTGCCCTCGACGATGTAGGGCTCCTCGTGCGTCTCGACCCCGATGCCGTGCCCGGTGCGGTGCAGGAAGGCCTCGCCGTAGCCGCCGCGGGTGATCACGTCGCGGGCGGCGGCGTCGACCGACTCGGCGGTGACGCCCGGCCGTGCGTGCGCGCACGCGGCCAGCTGCGCCTCGAGCAGCACCGCGAAGTAGTCGCGGAACTCCTGCGGGGGCTCGCCGAGGGTGTACATGCGGGTGCAGTCCGAGCAGTAGCCCTCGGCCGTCGTGCCGCCGATGTCCACCACGACCACGTCCCCGCGCTCCAGGACGCGGTCGCCGACCTCGTGGTGCGGTGAGGCGCCGTTCGGCCCGGACCCGACGATGACGAAGTCGACCGTCTCGTGGCCCTCCGCGAGGATCGCGGCGGCGATCTCGCGTCCGGCCTCGCGCTCGGTCCGACCCGGCACCAGGAACTCGCCCATCCGCGAGTGCACCCGGTCGATGGCCTGCCCGGCACGGCGCAGCGCGTCCACCTCGTCGGGGGTCTTGCGCATCCGCAGGTCGGCCAGCACGTCGGAGGCGAGCGACTGCTCGGCCCCCGGCAGCGCGGCCCGGAACCGCAGCACCTGCTCGGCCCACATCCGGTTGGCCAGGCCGACCCGGCGGACCGAGCCGGGAAGCCGGCTCGCCACCACCGCGTACGGGTCCTCGGTCTCGCTCCAGCCGACGACGTCGATGCCCAGCGACACGACCGACGAGGCCTCGACCGCCGGCACCTCCAGGCCCGGCGCGACCAGGAAGGGCTCGGCCTCGGCCGGCAGCACCAGGCAGGTCAGCCGCTCCAGCGGGAGCGCCTCGTAGCCGGTCAGCCACCGCAGGTCGGGGCCGGGCGTGACGAGCAGCGCGTCCAGGCCCGTGTCGGCGAGTGCCTTGCGGGTGTGTGACAGCCGGTCGGGCGAGACGGCGCGAGCAGACATGCCGGCAAATCTAGCCAACGCCGGCCGTCGCTCCGGCGGCGCGTCTGGCAGGCTCGCCGCGTGACCGACCCCGCCGAGCGCCTGATGCTCCTCGACACCCCGTCGCTGTACTTCCGGGCCTTCTTCGGCGTGCCAGACTCGATCCGCGCCCCCGACGGCTCCCCGGTGAACGCCGTGCGCGGCCTGCTGGACTTCATCGCCCGGCTGGTCACCGACCGCTCCCCCACACATCTGGTGGCCGCCATGGACGCCGACTGGCGGCCGGCCTTCCGGGTGCAGGCGATCCCCTCGTACAAGGCGCACCGGGTCGCCACCGGTGACCAGGAGCAGGTGCCGGACCCGCTGGTGCCGCAGGTGGCGGTCATCGAGGAGGTCCTCGCGGCGCTGGGCGTGCCGACCGTCGGGGTCGAGGGCTACGAGGCCGACGACGTCATCGGCACCGTCGCCACCCACGCGACCCGCGCCGTGGACGTGGTCACGGGTGACCGTGACCTCTTCCAGCTCGTCGACGACGCCCGGCGGGTCCGGGTGCTCTACACCGCCCGCGGGGTGGGCCGGCACGAGGTCGTCGACGAGGCGTTCGTGACGGCCAAGTACGGCATCCCGGGTCGGGCGTACGCGGACTTCGCGACCTTGCGGGGCGACCCGAGCGACGGCCTGCCCGGGGTCGCCGGCGTCGGCGAGAAGACCGCCGCGGCGCTGGTGACGAAGTTCGGCTCGCTCGACGGGATCCTGGCCGCCCTCGACGCCGGCGACACGGGGATGCCGCCGGGTGCCCGGACCAAGCTCGAGGCGGCCCGGGGCTACCTCGAGGTGGCACCGGTGGTCGTGGCGGTGGCCACCGACGTCCCGGTCCCGGCGTACGACGACCTGCTCCCGAGCAAGCCCGCCGACCCCGAGCGGCTGCTCGCGCTGTCCGAGCGCTGGGGGCTCGACAGCTCGCTGAACCGGGTGCTCACCGCCTTCGGCGGAGCTGCGACACGGTAACCGTGTCGCAGCTCCGCCGGACCTTCTCTCAGACCCCGACCTCGCACTCCTTCGGGTCGATGGGCCCGAGGTTCTTGACCACCGTGAACCTGCCGTCGTGGGACCGCGCGATGTACATGGTCAACCGCAGGTGGTGCTGACCGGGCACCATCTCGGCCGGGCCGCCGGGGCCCTCGGCGATCCGGGAGTGGTCCAGCGCCCTGACGACGTCGTCCTGGTCCAGCGAGCCCGCTTCTGTGACGGCCGCTTCCCACAGCTTCAGGCCGCGGTACATCCCGGTGCAGGCACTGCCGGCGGTGAACAGCGCGCTGCCCGGGAAGCGCTGCTCGTACGAGCGGAGCAGCGCCGCGCTGAACGGGTCCTTGACGTCCCGGTAGTAGTCGAGACAGCCGTAGAGCCCCTCGACGTGCTCCGCCGGGACGAGGTTCAGGAAGTTCTCGTCGAAGTACGTGCAGACGACGTGTCCGCCGTTCTTCGTGAAGCCGGCCTCGTACAGCCGCTCGAGGAACGGCGTCAGGCCCGGCGGGACGATCGTGTTGAACACCAGGTCGGCACCACTGGCCAGGATGTCCTCGACGGTCCGGTCGTAGTCGGTGTGGTCCATCGGGAAGTACTCCTCGCCGACGACCGACCCGCCCTCGGCGGCGACGGCCTCGCGGACCTTCTCGTTCATGACGTGCGGCCAGATGTAGTCGGCGGAGGGCAGGTACACCGTCGTTGCACCGGTCTGGCGCATCAGCCAGGGGAAGAGCGGCTCGACCTGCTGCGCGGGCACCGGGCCGGTGCAGAAGATCAGCGGGTCGCACTCCCGGCCCTCGTACTGCTCGGGGTAGATGTAGAGGGTCCTCCCCTGGTCCACGGCCGGCCCCTTGATGGCCTGACGGGTGGAGCTGTAGATGCCGCCGAGGAGGACGTCGACGTGCTCCTCGTCGACGAGCCTGCTGGCTGCGGCCTCGGCCGCGCTGTCCTCGGTCGCGCTGTCCTCGATGAGCAGCTCGACCGGCCGCCCGAGCAGGCCGCCCTGCGCATTGATGTCGTCGACCACCATCGTCGCGACGTTCGCGTTGGCGACACCCATGAAGGACAGCGCCCCGGTCTGGTCGGTGACGACGCCGACTCGCGCCGGCCGGTCGGTCCTGGTTGTCATGGTGGTTCCTCTCACCGCAGGGCGAGGACGGTCGCCGCCGACCGCCGACCGCCGACGGACGGCCGGCGGTCGGTGCGGCAGCTCGTGTCCGACCTGCGAGTCGTCTGGGTCAGGCCCGGTAGGTGCCGACGACCTCCGCCGCCTGCGGCTTCTGCTTGTGCCCCGCCTTGGCCAGGATCGGCGGGACCTCGGGGTCGGACACGAAGTCCTGCCACCCCTGCGCGTCCCAGTCGAAGACCGCCCAGAGCCGGTCGCTCTCGTTCGGGTCGCGGAAGACCGTCGAACCCTTGGAGCCGTGCTCCTCGCGCTTGGCAGCGCCCATCTCGCCGAACACTTCCAGGAACCGGTCGAGGTCCTCGACCGTCGTCGTGGCCAGTAGCATCGCGCGTCCTCCATCTCTCGGGGCTTCCGGACTGCACCGGCTCCGTGCGCCGGCGTCGTCAGCCTCCGCCGGGCTGCGGACCTGCGCATCGGGAGAGCTCCCCATTTCCGGTCCCCGGGTGGCTCGGGACCGGGGGGGCGGGTCAGCCCGTCGCCCTGCTCCCGAGGAGCGCGTGCTCGAGCGCCCACCGGGTCGCGGTGGCCCGGTTCGACACGCCGATCTTGGTGTAGATGTGCTGGATGTGGTGGTCGGCGGTCTTCGACGAGATGAACAGCCGCTCCGAGATCTCCCGTGTGCTGGCCCCGTCGGCGAGGGCGCGCAGGACCTGCACCTCGCGGCGGGTCAGCCCACCGGGTCGCGCGCGGTCCGAGTCCGGCGCCAGCTCGCGGCGCGCGGTGGCGATCTGGTCCTTCGCGTAGACCGCGGCGTCGTTCAGGTCCATCGCGGCGCCGAGGGACGTGAGCCGCGCTGACCGCTCCGCCCCGAGGCTCGCGGCCAGGCGGCGGCCGAGGTCGGCCAGCTCGGGCACGTGGTGCGCGCTGCCCGGCTCGCGGGACATCGCGCCGAGGAGCGTGGCCGCCACGTCCCGCCGGTCGAGCCGTTCGAACAGCGCAGGCACGCTGGCGAGGGTGATGACGAGCTGCGCCACGGTGCCGGCGCCGTGGAAGGACTCCACCGCTGTGGCGAACAGCTCGAGCGCGGCGTCGAGCTCGCCGTGGGAGGTGTGCAGGCGCGCGGCGTCGCGCGCCAGGAAGCCCCGGAAGAACCCGACCCCGTGCTCCTCGACGAACTCCACGCCTTCGTCCCAGGCCGCGAGCGCGCGCTGCGGATCCGCCCTCGAGTACGCCAGACCCGCGACCCACAGCGCGTACGCGATCCAGTACGGGTTGCCCACCTCGCGCGCGGCCTCGACCGCCTCCTCGGTGAGCGAGAGCGCCTCGTCGACTCGACCGACCGACTGGAGGCCGTCGACGTACGCGGCGAGCCCGTACGCTCGCGATGGTCCGGGGAGCGCCGCGACCGCTCCGGTGAGCTCGACGTAGCGGTCGAGGTGGCCGCAGTAGACCTGGGCGAGGGCCTCGACGAAGGTCGCGAAGCCGGGCTCGCACGGCTCGTAGCCCGCCCGTGCCTCCAACTCGGTGGCCCGGTGCGCGTTGACCGCTGCCGCCGGCGCCCGTCCGACGAAGCAGGCGTAGCCGGCCGCGGCGTACAGGCGGGGAAGCCGAGGGACGTCGGCCGCCGTCGCGGCGTCCAGCAGCTCCTCCGCCCACCCGACGGTTTCGAACAGCTCGACCGTGACCCCCATCAGGGCGGCGTGCGCAGCGATGTCGGTCGCCACCTCCAGGTCGTCCCTGGCCACGCTCCAGCGATAGGCACTGCGGAGGTTGGCGAGCTCGGTCCCGACCCAGTCGACCGCGTCGCGCCACCCCGGTCCGTTCCAGCGCTCCCACCAGGTGGCCGCCTCCCGCCCGAAGTGGGCTGCGTGCCGGTCACGCATCGGCTCGCGCGCCCCCGTCTCGGCGAGGCGGTCGTCGGCGAACGCCCGGATGGTCTCGTACAGCCGGTACCGGGTGCGTGCGACGGCGTGGTCGGCGTTGACGAGGGACTTGCGGACCAGCGAGTCGAGCCGGGCGAGGACCTCGACGTCGTCGTCGGCCGCGGCCACCGCGCAGAGGCCGGGCAGGTCGAAGCCCCCGGCGAACACCGACGTGATGCGCAGCAGCTCGCGCTCCCCCTCGTCCAGCAGCTCGTAGGACCAGCTGACCGCCTGCGGCAGCGTGGACTGGCGAGCGGGCCCGTGCTCCGGCCCGGTCAGCAGGCGGAAGCGGGCGTCGAGGCGGTCCCTGACCTCGACCGGAGACATGGCCGCCATCCGGGCGGCCGCCAGCTCGATGCCCAGGGGGAGCCCGTCCAGGGCCTGGCAGATCTCGATCACCGCCGCGGCGGCCTGCGGCTCGGCCAACCCGAACCCCGGACGGACCCTACGCGCCCGCTCCACGAACAGTCGGACGGCGTCGGAGTCCACGCCGCCGTCGAGGCTCAGGGGCGTCACGGCGAGCAGGGTTTCCCCGGCGGTCCACAGGTACTCGCGTGAGGTGGCCAGGACCTTGGCGGTCCCGGACCGGGCGAGAATCCGTCCGATCGCCGCCGTGGCGGCGGCCTGCACGTGCTCGCAGTTGTCCACCACGAGCAGGAGCTGCCGCCCGGCCACCGCCTCTGCCACGGTGTCGACGACGTCGTCGTCGCCCTGCGGGGTGATGCCGAGCGCGGTGGCGATCGCCATGGGTACCGACGCGGGGTCACCGACGGGGGCGAGCTCGACCAGCCACACGCCGTCGGGGAACTCGGCAGCCAGCTCGGCGGCCACCGCGAGCGCCAGCCTGGTCTTGCCGACGCCGCCGACGCCGCTGAGCGTGACGAGCGGGTTGGCCCGGACCAGCTCGGCGACCGCGGGGACCAGCGCCTGTCGTCCGACGAGCGGGGTGGCCGACGCCGGCAAGTTGCCGCGCCGCGCCGGTCCGGTCACGGGGCCACGGGGCGCATCAGGGTCGACGACCGCTGAAGGCGATCAGCTTGTCCTGGTCGCTGGCGTCGTCGGGGACCTCGACCGGCTCGCGCATCATGGGCAGGCCGAGCGGGTTGCGGCCCCGGATGAAGTCCGCCGGCGCGTGCTGGAGTCCGGCCAACGCCGCGTGGACCGCCTCGGCGGGCAGGCTGTCGTCGACGCGGATCGCCCGCGCCAGGTCCCACGTGTGGATGAGCCGGTCCCCGATCAGGAAGGCGGCCAGGTCGGGCTTGGGCATGCCGCCGAAGTCGTCGACAACCCCCTGCAGCCGCGCCGGGTCCGAGAGGACGGCGTCGAAGGCCGCGCGGACCCGGGTCCAGTCGTCACCCGGCTCGGTGTCGGCACCCATCATCCCGAGGGCGGTCGCGTGCCACTGCAGGTGGTCGACGAGGTCGCGCACCGTCCAGCCCTCGCACGGGGTCGGCGCATCCCACTGGCTGTCGCCGATCTGGGCGCGGACCTCGGTCCACCTGTCCGCGACCTGTCGCCAGACGTCCACCGGGGCTGTCATTGAGGGCTCCGTCCGCTCACCGGGTCACCGGTCTGCCCGCCTGCAAGGGAGCGTAGTTCGCGGGCCCGCCGCCGTCAGCACGCTCGGTCGGCGTGACCGCTGTGACCGGCATCTTCCGGTCAGGACACCGACGAGTACGCGACGACGCCCCGTCGGAGCAGGTCCGCCGCCCGCCGGGCGGTGTCGCCGATCTCCGCCATGCCGTCGGCCTGCCGCGCGGCGTCGGTGACCTGGCCGAGAAGGTCCACCACCTGCTTGGTCCAGCGCACGAAGTCCCCGGCCGGCAGGTCCGCCTCGCGCAGGACGGTGTCGAGGCTCTCCCCCGAGGCCCAGCGGTAGGTCGCCCAGGCGAAACCCAGGTCGGGCTCCCGCGGACTGTCGATGCGGTGCTCCCGCTCGCGCTCCTCCAGCGCGGCCCAGATCCGGACCGTCTCGGCCAGCGCCTCGCGGGACGACCCCGGCGGCAGCCTCGGCGGCGCGGCGTCCTCCGGCTGCCGCGACTCGTAGACCAGCGCGGAGACGCAGGCGGCCAGCTCGGCGGGGGCCAGCCCGGCCCACACCTCGCCGCGCAGGCACTCGGCCGTGAGCAGGTCGAGCTCGTTGTAGATCAGCGCCAGCCGCTTGCCGTGCGCGGTCACCGACTCGCCCTCGAGGTAGCCGAGCTCCTCCAGCAGCGTGCAGATGCGGTCGAACGTCCGGGAGATGGTGTGCGTGCGGTTGCGCACCCGCCGCTGCAGACCCTCCGTCTCGCGCTGAAGGCGGTGGTAGCGCTCCGCCCAGCGGGCGTGGTCCTCCCGCTCGGCGCAGCCGTGGCAGGGGTGTGCCCGCAGCCGCGCGCGCAGCCGGGCCAGCTCGTGGTCGTCGGCGGCGGTCGAGCGGCCGGACCGCGACCGGCGCGGCGGGGTGGTCTCGAGCCCCGTGTTGCGCAGCGTCGAGGCGAGGTCGCGGCGGGCCGCGGCGTTGCGGGCGCTGAACGTCTTCGGGATCCGCAGCCGGCGCAGCGACTCCACCGGCGACGGGAAGTCGGTCGTCGACAGCCGTCGTACCTGCCGCTCGGCCGTGAGCACGGTCGGCCGCGGGCCGTCGGACCCGGCCGTGAGCCCCGGGTCGAGGACCACGGCCAGCCCGCCGCGCCGGCCGGCCGGGACGTGGATGACGTCGCCCGGCCGCAGCCGCTCCAACGAGGCCGCGGCGGCCGCCCGCCGGTTCGCCGCCCCGGCACGGGACAGCTCGGCCTCCCGGTCGGAGAGGGCCCGCCGGATCGCCGCGTACTCCGGGAAGTCACCGAGGTGGCAGGTCATCGCCTCCCGGTAGCCGTCGAGGCCCTCCTCGTTGCGGCGCACCTGCCGGGCGATCCCGACCACGGCACGGTCGGCCTGGAACTGGGCGAACGAGGACTGCAGCAGCTCGCGGGCACGCTCCCGGCCGACCTGCCCGACCAGGTTGACCGCCATGTTGTACGACGGGCGGAAGCTGCTCCGGAGCGGGTAGGTCCGGGTGCTGGCGAGCCCGGCCAACGCGTCCGGCTCGAGCCCGGGCGACCAGACGACGACGGCGTGGCCCTCGACGTCGATTCCCCGGCGACCGGCCCGGCCGGTCAGCTGGGTGTACTCCCCCGGTGTCACGTCGGCGTGGTTCTCGCCGTTCCACTTCACCAGCCGCTCCAGCACCACCGAGCGCGCGGGCATGTTGATGCCGAGCGCCAGCGTCTCGGTCGCGAACACGGCCTTGACCAGGCCGCGGACGAAGAGCTGCTCGACGACCTCCTTGAACGTCGGCAGCATGCCGGCGTGGTGCGCGGCCACGCCGCGCTCCAGGCCGGCCCGCCACTCCTGGTAGCCGAGCACCGCGCGGTCCTCGTCCGGGATGTCGAGGCAGGCCTCGTCGACGTACGCGCGGACCTCGTCGCGCTCGGCGGGCTGCAGCAGCCGCAGACCGGACCGGAGGCACTGCGCCACCGCTGCGTCGCAGCCGGCCCGGGAGAAGATGAACGTGATGGCCGGCAGCAGCCCCTCGGCGTCGAGCCGCTCGATGACCTCGACCCGGCTGGGCGCCCACACCCTGCGCGGCCGGCGGCCGCCGCGCTGCGGTCTGCGGTCGCCGTTGCGGGTGGCCCGCTCCTGGTCGCGGGCCAGCCGGACCAGCTCGGGGTTGACCCGCGCCCGCTTGCCGTTCGTCGCGTCGTCGACCTCGACGAAGAGGTCGTACAGCCGGTGGTCGGCCATGACGTGCTGCCACAGCGGCACCGGCCGGTGCTCCTCGACGATGACGACGGTGTCGCCGCGTACGGTCACCAGCCAGTCGCCGAACTCCTCGGCGTTGCTGACCGTCGCCGAGAGGGACACCAGCCGCACCGACTCCGGCAGGTGGATGATGACCTCCTCCCAGACAGCGCCGCGGAAGCGGTCGGAGAGGTAGTGCACCTCGTCCATGACGACGTAGCCGAGACCGCGCAGCGTGGGCGACCCCGCGTAGAGCATGTTGCGCAGCACCTCGGTGGTCATGACCACGACCGGTGCCTCGCCGTTGATGGTGTTGTCGCCGGTGAGCAGCCCGACGCTGTCCGGGCCGTAGCGGCGCACCAGGTCCGCGTACTTCTGGTTCGACAGCGCCTTGATCGGTGTCGTGTAGAAGCACTTGCGGCCCTCGCTGCGCGCGAGGTGCACGGCGAACTCCCCCACCACCGTCTTGCCGGCACCGGTGGGCGCGGCGACCAGCACGCCGTTGCCGGCCTCGAGGGCCTGGCAGGCCCGCACCTGGAACGGGTCGAGCCCGAACGGGTACAGCGACTCGAAGGCGCCCAGCGCCGAGGAGGTGTGCTGCTGCCGCCGGCGTGCGCCGGCGTAGCGTTCCGCCGGTGACGTCATGCCAGCGATGCTACGGCCCCGGCGACCCAGGCGGCCCGCCCTCGACGTCCGGCACGTACGCGGTGAGCGCGCCGGGCACGCTCTCGCAGGTCACCGGCAGGACCGACACCCGCTCGCCGTCGGCGTACGCGGTCACGCCCTCCGCGCGCAGGACCACCCGCCGCGCCCTGCGCACCGACACCGCCGGGTGCTCCACGTGCCGTCCCTTGTAGACCGTCGGGAAGACCCGGACGAACTCGGCCTTGGAGATCGGGCCCAGGATCATCACGTCCAGCATCCCGTCGTCCATGCGCGCGTCGGGACAGACCAGCATCCCCCCGCCGTAGGACGGACCGTTGCCGACCGCCACCAGCATCGCCTCGGTCTCATACCTCTCCCCGTCGAGGTCCAGCACGTAGGGCACCGGGCGGAAGGTGCGCAGCTCGGCGAGGATCGCCAGGTTGTAGCGGCTGCGTCCGGTCGGCCAGGTCATCCGGTTGGCCCGCTCGTTCACCATCGAGTCGAAGCCGGAGCCCAGCACGCCGGCGAACCAGCGGCCGTTCGCCCGTCCCAGGTCGAGGCGACGCGTGTGGCCGAGCCGGACCAGGTCGGTGGCCGCGGGCACGTCGCCCGGCACCAGCCCGAGCGAGCGGCCGATGTCGTTGCCGGTGCCTGCGGGCACGATGCCCAGCGGGACGCCGGTGCCGCCCACCACCTGCAGGGCGATGTGGACCAGCCCGTCGCCGCCGAGCGCCACGACCCCGTCGACGCCGGCTGCGACCCGGTCGCGCAGCCGGTCGAACGCCTCGTCCCCGTCCCGCCCGACGACGACGTCGACGGAGACGCCGTCCCGGCGCAGCCGCTCGGCGACCGGCTCGGCCAGCCGGGAACACCGGCCTCCGCCCGCGGTCGGGTTGACGAGGAGGGCGATCTCGCGGGTCACGCCGCGGAACGTTATCGGTCGTCGTCGCCGTCGTCGTCGGGCGGAGGTGTGAGCGGGCTGGCCTGGTCGTCGTCGAGACTCGCGTAGTCCAGCCCGTCGATGCCGGCGCGTCGCCGGCGCCGGTCGGTGAGCAGCGAGATCGCCGCGGCCAGGTAGTAGAGCAGCAGCATCGGCACAGCGAGCGCGGTCATCGTGTAGGGGTCGCCGGAGGGGGTCGCCACCGCCGCGAAGACGAACGAGCCGAGGATGACCGGGCGCCACGCCCTGAGCAGCGACCGGCCCGAGACGATGCCGGCGAGGTTGAGCGCGACCAGGAACACCGGCAGCACGAAGGCGATGCCGAACACCAGGAACATGCGCAGCACGAAGGACAGGTAGTTGTCGAGACCGATGATGTTGGCGACCCGCTCGGGCGCCGGGTTGAAGCCGATCAGCAGGTCGAAGCCCTTGGGCAGGAAGTAGTAGGCGAGCACCGCGCCGCTGAGGAACAGTGGGACGCTCACGGCGACGAAGGCGATGCCGTAGCGCTTCTCCCGCTGGTGCAGGCCGGGGGCGACGAAGGCCCACAGGTTGTACATCCAGATCGGGCTCGCCGCGAAGATGCCCGCCATGGCGCAGATCTTCAACGCGTACGAGAAGGGGTCCCCGACGCCCTGGAAGTTCAGCGTCAGGTTGTAGCCGCGCGCCTCGTAGTCCTCGGCGATCGCGTAGAAGGGGTCGGTGACGAGGTCGAAGAGCTGTCCGTAGAAGAAGGCCGCAGCGATCGACGCGACGACGATCGCGAGGACCCCGCGGGTGAGCCGTACGCGCAGCTCGCGCAGGTGCGCCGCGAGCGGCATCCGCCCCTCGGGGTCACGCTCGGAGCGCCCGCGTCGGCGCACACGTCGCTCGCCGATGGACGTCACGAGGCCTCTGTCCGCCCCGCTCAGCGGTCGCGGTCGGCCTGCTCCGGCGCCGGGACGCGCGAGGACTCGTCGGTACGCGGGGCGTCGACCACACGGCCCTCCACCTCACGCGGCCGCTCCGGAGACGCTGACCGGGCTTCGTCGTCGGTCTTCATCTCCTTGACCTCGGACTTGAAGATGCGCATCGACCGGCCGAGGCTGCGCGCCGCGTCGGGGAGCCGCTTGGCGCCGAAGAGAAGGACGAGCACGACGAGGATCAGGATGATCTCCGGCGCGCCGATCTGCTTGAACATGGTCACCTCAGGGGTCGAGAACCCGGATATGCCGATCCTACGCCGCCGGGGGCTGTCTCCGCCGGTTCACGGGCGGCTTCGAGCTCGGCGAGCCGGTCGCCCAGCGAGCTGAGCTGCTCGGAGGCCGTGCGCAGCTCGCGGGTGAGCGCCTTGATCTGGCGCCAGAGCCGGCGGCCGAGCAGGAAGTGCACCGTCGCCGCGCCCGCCACGAGCACGGTCCAGAGCAGCAGCCACCCCCACCACGTCACCCGGGCACGCTACAGCGCTCCCATGGTGGCGTGGTCGTCCGAGGGGGCGTTTGGAGATCGACATCGACCACGCCGCCGTGGAAGCAGGCGGCGGCCGGTGGGCCGGCGGCGGGCGGGTGGGCGACCTGGTCAGGCGCCGACGCGCGGGGTGATCATCGCGGCGAGCAGGTCGACGCGGTCGAGCTCGAGGGCGAAGTCCAGGACGTCGTCGTAGGTGATCGCGTACCCGTGGTGCTCCTCGAGCGCCTCGGCGGGGATGACCCACTGCTCGGCCTTGACGCCGCCGGAGACCAGCAGGGTGACGACCTCGGTGTCGGCCGGCTTCTTGATCTCGTCCTGGCAGGTGGTGCAGGAGAAGGAGTAGAAGGACCACTCGGAGCGGGTGCAGACCACGAGGCGCATCTGCGTCGGGGTCAGCTCCACGTCTCCGCAGACGGGGCACGAGGTCTTGATGGTGGTCATGGCCGTCGGCCTCCCTTCCCTGCCGTCGAGGCCCCGTACGGGGCGACTCCCATCTGTTCGGCAGGGGGTGGTGACGGCTTGAGGGAACTGGTCCGTACGGACGATGCGCTCAGGCCCGAACGTATGCCTCCAGGGCATCGCGGGCGCTGCGCCGGACGTCCTCGGCCAGCTCGGGCGGGTCGAGGACCCGGGCGGCACCGCCGAGGCGAAGCACCAGCGTGCGTAGCCAGCGGCTGTCCGCCGCTCGCAGTCGCACGAGCAGCAGCCCGTCCGGCATCCGGTCCACCGACTCGACCGGGTAGTAGTCGACGACCCAGTGCGCGGCGGTGTCGAGCTCGAGCGTGACCACGGTGTCCTCCGGGGACGGCTGGAACAGCCCCTCGCGGAGGTCCCGCTGGGCAGCGGCCGCCGGGACGTCGGCGGGCACGTCGAGGACCTGCAGCGCCTCGACCCGGTCCAGCCTGAACAGCCGGACCTCCTCTGCCCGCCGGCACCAGCCCTCGAGGTACCAGCGGCCGTCGACCATGAGCACCCGCATCGGGTCGACGTCGCGCTCTGTCGTCTCGTCCCGTGCGGGCACGAAGTACGTCAGGTGCAGCCGGCGGCCCTCGGCCAGTGCCCGGCGCACGTCGGCCAACGGGCCCACCGGCTCCCCCACGTCCACGGCGACGTGCGCGCTCGGCGTGGCCGCCTCCCCCGCGGCGGTCTCGAGCTTGGCCAGCGTCCGGTGCAGCGCGTCGCGGTCGTGCAGTCCCGGGACGTCGGCCAGCGCCCGCAGCCCGACCACGAGGGCCAGCGCCTCGTCGACCGCGAGCCGCAACGGCCGCGCGATGGGGTCGACGTTGCCGAGGTAGACGTGGCCGTCGTCCCACTCGGCCTCGATGAGGTCGTCGGGCATGTGTCCCGGCGTGCCGCAGACGAACAGCAGCTCCAGGTCCTTGACGAGTTGGCGTTCGGTGATGCCGAACTCCGCCGCGGCCTCGGCGATCGGGATGCCCTGGCGGCCGACGAGATAGGGCACCATCGCCAGCAGCCGGGAGAGGCGGTCGGTCGCGCCCGCGCTCACGGCTGGGCCTCGTGCCGGTCCTGGCCGCCGGGCGCCGACGTGGCCAGCACGCCCTCCAGCCGGCGGACGACCGCGTCCCGGACCTCGTCGGGCGCGACGACCCGGACGTCCGGCCCGAAGCCGGCGACCTCCTCGGCCAGGACCTCGGCGTCGCCGTACGGCACGGTCAGGTCGTCCCAGCCGTCGGAGCCCGCCCGGCTGCCCGTCGCCCGCCGCCGCAAGGCCAGCCCCGCGCCGGTGCGCGCGCGCAGGACGGCCTGGCTGCTCGGGCGGTACGGCACGAGCGTGGACACCTGGGCGCGGAAGTCCACGCCGTCGGGAACGCTGACCTCACCCGGTGGGCCGATCGGCGTCACCGGTCCCTCCACCCGTGACAGCCGGAACACGCGCGTCGCGCCCCGGTCCCGGTCGTGGCCGACGACGTACCACCGCCCGTGCCGGGAGACGATCCCCCACGGCTCGAGGTGTCGCTCGACCGGCTCACCGGCGCCGGGCGTGCGGTACGGGAAGCGGATGGCCCGGCGGTCGCGGACCGCCGAGTAGACCGGCTCGAAGGCCGGCTCGCTGGTGCGCACCCGGGGCTCGATGCCGACCAGGCTGGCGCCGTCCGGCTCGACCCCGTCGGCCTTGAGCTTGAGCAGGGCCCGGTTCGCCGGAGCCGCCAGGCTCGCCTGGGCCCAGACGCGGGAGGCCAGGCCCAGCACGGCGAGCTCGTCGGGCTCGAACCGCACCTCGGGCAGCGCGTAGGCGGCCCGGTCCACGCGGTAGCCGACCTCGTCGTCGAACCACGCGTCGTGGTGCCCGGTCTGCAGCGGGACACCCATGTCCCGCAGCTCGTCCTTGTCCCGCTCGAACATCCGGTCGAAGGCCTCGTCCGTCGCGCACTCCGCGTACTGCGGCACCGCGGCCCGGATCTGCGCCTTCGACAGCAGCTGCCGGGTGGACAGCAGCGCGATCACGAGGTTGAGCAGCCGCTCCGTCTTCTGCGCGGACACACCCGAAACCTACCGTCCCGTTCCCGTCCGGGGATGGGCGGCGCGACGACGGTTCAGCGCAGGCCGAGCAGGTCCACGACGAAGATCAGCGTCTCGCCGGGGGCGATGACGGCACCGGCCCCGCGCTCCCCGTAGGCCAGGTCCGGCGGGATGACCAGCCGGCGGCGGCCACCCACCTTCATGCCGACCACGCCCCGGTCCCAGCCGGCGATGACGTTGCCGGCGCCGAGCGGGAAGGCGAAGGGCTCGCCGCGGTTCCATGAGGCGTCGAACTCCTCGCCGGTCGAGTAGGCGACGCCGACGTAGTGCACCACGGCCGTCGCGCCCGGCGCGGCCTCCGGACCGTCGCCCTCGGCGAGGTCGGTGACCTCGAGCTCGGTCGGCGGCGGGCCCTCGGGGAAGTCGACCTCGGGCTTGTCGCTCACTTGGGCTCCTCCGTGGCCGGGCCGTGCTGACCCAGCACGTCGATGACGACGGCGACGCTCTCCTTGGCGGCGTCCGAGCCGGTCTGAGCCGGCAGCTCGAGCAGCACCCGGCTGCCGACCGGGACGCCGACCAGGAGGTCGAACGGGCTGGGCTGCTCGCCTCCGACGCCGACACCCTGCGGACCCGCCGGGCTCTGCGGCGTCTCCGTCCAGGTGCTGGCCAGCGCGTCGCCGGCCCAGCTGACCGCCTTGAACTGGACGATCCCGAGCTTGCCCTTCTCGACCTCCGGGCCGGTGCCGGTGGCCAGCACCGTCGACTTCGGCTCCTTCGGCGGCGCCGCGTCCTGCGGCACGGAGATCTCCGGGTCCTTGCCGGGCGTGACCGTGGGCAGCGAGCCGGGCAGGTCGGCGACCGGGGTCGACTTCGGCAGCGGCGCGTCCTTGCCGTACGCGGCGATGACGTCGACCACGAACACCAGTGAGTCGGTGCCCTTGATCCCCGCCTGCGGGTTGCCCTCCGAGCCGTAGCCGTCCTTGGGCGGCGCCACCAGCAGGACCCGGCTGCCGACCGGCACGCCGGTCAGCGCCTTCACCCAGCCGGAGATGACCCCGCCGGGGCCCGACTTCAGCGTGAACGCGGCGGGGGTCCCGCGGTCGTAGGAGTTGTCGAAGACCTTGCCGCCCTTGTAGACCTGCCCGAGGTAGTCGGCGACGAGCAGGTCGCCCTTCTTGACCTCGGGGCCGTCGCCCTCGGAGACGACGGTGCTCTCGAGGGTCTCAGCGGGCGTCGAGCCCTTCTCCACGGTGACCTTCGGCTTGGCGCCGAAGGAGCCGCGGACCTCGGGCAGCCCGCTGGACCCGTCTCCGCCGCTGCAGGCGGCGAGCACCCCGGCGAGCAGCATCGGCAGGACGACTTGGGCAGTTCGGCGCACGGAAGTACCTCAAAAGGATCGGGGTGGGATGTCCTCACCCTAACCCGGCACCGGAACGGGTGCCGACGTCACATGCTCGCGATGAGCTTCTCGACCCGCTCGTCGACGGCCCGGAACGGGTCCTTGCACAGGACGGTCCGCTGCGCCTGGTCGTTGAGCTTGAGGTGCACCCAGTCCACGGTGAAGTCCCGACGGCGCTCCTGGGCCCGCCGGATGAACTCTCCCCGCAGCCGGGCCCGGGTGGTCTGCGGCGGCACCGACTTGGCTTGGAAGACCTCCATGTCGGTGGCCACCCGCTCCGCCGCGCCCTTGCGCTGCAGGAGGTAGAACAGCCCCCGCTCCCGCGAGATGTCGTGGTAGGCGAGGTCGATCTGGGCCACCCGCGGTGAGGACAGCGGCAGGCCGTGCTTGGCGCTGTAGCGCTCGATGAGCTTGTGCTTCATCACCCAGTCGATCTCGGTGGCCACGGAGTCCAGGTCCCCGCTCTCCACCGCCGCGACGGTTCGCTCCCAGAGGTCGAGCACCTGCTTGACCAGGCCCTCGTCGATGCCGCGGCGGGAGGCGTAGTCGCGGGCCTTGGTGAGGAACTCGGTCTGGATCTCCAGCGCGCTGGCCTCCCGGCCGTTGGCGAGCCGGACCTTCCGCTGCCCGGTGATGTCGTGGCTGATCTCGCGGATGGCCCGGATCGGGTTCTCCAACGTGAGGTCGCGCATGACGACGTTGGACTCGATCATGCGCAGCACGAGGTCGGTGGCGCCGAGCTTGAGCAGGGTCGTGGTCTCGCTCATGTTGGAGTCGCCGACGATGACGTGCAGCCGCCGGTAGCGCTCGGCGTCGGCGTGCGGCTCGTCGCGGGTGTTGATGATGGGGCGCGACCGGGTGGTCGCCGACGACACGCCCTCCCAGATGTGCTCGGCCCGCTGGCTCACGCAGTAGACCGCTCCGCGCGGGGTCTGCAGCACCTTGCCCGCGCCGCAGATGATCTGGCGGCTGACGAGGAACGGGATCAGCACGTCGGCGAGGCGGGTGAACTCGCCGTGCCGCCCGACCAGGTAGTTCTCGTGGCAGCCGTAGGAGTTCCCGGCCGAGTCCGTGTTGTTCTTGAACAGGTAGACGTCGCCGGCGATGCCCTCCTCGCGCAGCCTGCGTTCGGCGTCGACGAGCAGGCCCTCGAGGATGCGCTCCCCCGCCTTGTCGTGGATGACGAGCTGGCGGATGTCGTCGCACTCCGGCGTCGCGTACTCGGGATGGCTGCCGACGTCGAGGTAGAGCCGAGCCCCGTTGCGGAGGAAGACGTTGCTGCTGCGGCCCCACGAGACCACCCGGCGGAACAGGTACCGGGCGACCTCGTCCGGCGAGAGCCGGCGCTGCCCGCGGAAGGTGCAGGTGACGCCGTACTCGTTCTCCAGGCCGAAGATGCGCCGGTCCATGGCGTTCACCGTACGCCGAGGCGCTCGTCCCGGCAGGCCGACGCCCCGACCGCCTCGAGCCTTTCGGTTTGCCGCTCCCGGTGCGCGGTAACGCCACTGGCATGAGCGAACCGTTCGGTGAGAAGACCCGCGACATCGACCACGACCAGCTGGTGGAGACCCCGGAGTCCCTGCAGGACGAGGACCCGGAGGTCATGCCCATGGACCGTGGCACCGAGGCCAGCGACCGGCCGCTCGGCGCGGAGAAGCACGGCACCACCCACGCCGAGTCCCAGGAGGGTGAGCCGTTGGACGACCGGCTCGCCCAGGAGGTCCCGGAGGACGACGCCTAGCGAGCGCTTGTCGGTCCCCCGCGACCGGAGCAGTGTGGGTCTGAACCGGACTCGGGAGGCTCCCATGCCACAGCTCATCTCGGTCGATGTGGAGAACCTGCGCAAGAACGTCGCCGGCTCGGTCTTCTCCCCCGAGGACCCCGGGTACGACGACGCCCGCAGGATGTGGAACGGGCAGTACGACCGGCGGCCCGCCGTGGTGGTGCAGCCGGTGACCGCTGCCGATGTCAGCTCGGCGATCACGTTCGCCCGTGAGCACGACCTGGAGATCTCGGTGCGTGGCGGAGCGCACAGCACCGGTGGACTCTGCGTGATCGACGGCAGTGTGCACATCAACCTGAGCCTGATGAACTCCGTGACCGTCGACCCCCGGACGCGTCGCTGCCGGGTCGGCGGCGGTGCACTGCTCGGCGACCGGGACACGGCGACGCAGGAGCACGGGCTGGCCGCCCCTGCGGGGATCGTCGGGCACACCGGTGTCGGTGGCCTCACGCTGGGCGGCGGGATGGGTTGGCTCACCCGCAAGCACGGCCTCTCGATAGACAACCTGATCTCGGCCGAGGTGGTCACAGCCGACGGCCGGATCCGGACTGCGTCGCCGGAGAAGGAGCCCGACCTGTTCTGGGCGATCCGTGGCGGAGGCGGCAACTTCGGCGTGGTGACCAGCTTCGAGTTCCAGCTGCACCCGGTCGGTCCGATCGTCCAGTTCGGGTTGTTCTTCTGGCCGCTTGAGCAGGTGACCGACGTGCTGCGGCTCACGAGAGAGGTCGTCGCCACGCTGGCGCCGGAGCTGAACGTCATGATCGCCGGGGTGAACGCCCCGCCCGCGCCGTTCGTCCCAGCGGAGCACCAGGGCCGCCCCGGCATCATGCTTCTGGTGACGGGCTTCGGACCGGAGGCGGAGCACGCCGAGCTCGTCGACCGGATCCGTCGCGAACGGCCTCCGTTGGTCGAGATGGTGACGCCCATCCCGTACGCGCAGCTGCAGCAGATGTTCGACGAGGCGAACGCGTGGGGCTTGCTGGCCTACGACAAGGCGATCTACGTCAAGGAGCTCAGCGACGACGTCATCGCTGTGGTCGCGGACCAGCTACCGCGCAAGAGCTCACCTCACTCAGCGATGTTCTTCTTCCGGCTGGACGGCGCCTACAGCGAGGTCGGCGACGACGCCACGGCGTTCAGCGGTGGACGCACACCACGGTTCACGGTCTTCCTGCTGGCCGTCGCCGACAACCACGAGGCCTATCGGGCCGACCGCGACTGGGTGCGAGGATTCTGGGACGCGCTGCTGCCGCTCGGGATGGGCAAGGGCAGCTACGTCAACGGCGAGACCGAGTTCCCTGAGGACCGGGTGCGGGCCAGCTACGGCGAGGCGAAGTACGAGCGGCTCGCGCGGATCAAGGCCGCGTACGACCCTGACAACGTGTTCCGCCACAACGGGAACATCAAGCCCGCCCCGCAGCCGCCGCGACAGCGCAGCGCGACCGGCTAGTCCCTACCGGCCTGGCCGTCATTCGACGTTCGTCGTACGTCTCCGCGGCGGAGGACCGGCCTACTGTGGAAGCGTTTGAGGAGGTGCGCCATGGGACTGGTCGGTGTCACCGAGCGCGACCTGGAGCAGATGCTGGCCATCACCCGTCGGTACGGCGAGGACGACGGCGAGTCGCTGCCGTGGGAGCTGATGCACGACCTCAAGCAGCTCGTGGCCTGCGACATGGTGGAGGCGTCGTTCCAGGACACACCGCGGTGGGAGATCCGCGACCAGCAGCTGCCGCGCCACGACCTTCCGCCGGCGGACGTGGCGGCGTTCGACGCTGCGTACAGGACGCACTACTGGCAGGGCTGCTGTTCGCTGCCGGACCGGACCGGCGACCTGTCACCGGTCACTCGCATCAGTGACCATGTGTCGGATCGGGAGTGGCACAGGTCCGGCATGTACGCGGACGTCGGACGAGCGATGGGGATCGAGCACGAGCTCATGGTGTGGCTGGACGCCGGTGCGCCGCAGCGAACGCTGCGGTTGTTGTTCAGCCGCGGACCCGGCTCCGACTTCTCCGAGCGGGACGTCGCGGTTCTCACGCTGCTGCGCCCCCATCTGCAGGCGGCGTACGTCGCAGCCGAGCGGCGCCGGCGCGGTCTGCTCCCGTTGACGAGACGCCAGCGGGAGATCCTGCAGTACGTGGCCTCCGGCTACACCAACCACCAGATCGCTCGCCGGCTCGACGTGTCCGACGCGACCGTGCGCAAGCATCTGGAGAACATCTTCGCCAGGCTCGCGGTCTCCAGCCGGACCGCCGCCGTCGCCCGCCTCCGTGATCCGTTGCAGACCGCCGCCCAGGAGGTCCCGGAGGACGACGCCTAGCTGGGCGTCCTGAGCCTGGTCAGCCCTTGACCCCGGCTCGCGACACGCCTTCGATGATGTAGCGCTGGGAGGCCAGGTAGAGCAGGAGTACAGGGACGCTGGCCACGACCGCGCCGGCCATCAGCAGGTCGTAGCGCACGGAGTTGGCGCTCTGCAGCGTCGCCAGCCCCGCCGGCAGGGTCTGCACCTCCGGGCTGAACAGCACGTACACCGGCCACAGGAAGTCGTTGTAGTTGGTCAGGAACGCCAGCAGGCCGAGGGTCACCAGGGCCGGCTTGGACAGAGGCAGGACGATCCGCCAGAAGACCGTGAACCGGTTTGCACCGTCGATCAGGGCGGCCTCCTCGAGCTCGCGCGGGAGCCCGAGGAAGAACTGCCGGAGGAAGAACACGCCGAACGCCGAGGCCGCCGTAG
>DASTVO010000139.1:0-2384 GCA_035759075.1 Actinomycetes bacterium | reverse complement strand
CACCCAGACCGCCGGGGTCCGCGCCCCGACCTCGGCGGCCGACCCGTCGAAGACGACCCGGTACCGCGCCCCGCGGTCCGGGCGGGTACGCAGCCGGAACGCGCCGTCGGCGGCGGTCCGGACGGCGTCCGCCTGCCGGTACGCCCGGCGGCCCGGGTCGCGCGTCAGCAGCCGGACCCGCCGGTCGGCGAGCCCCGCGCCGGTCGTGCCGGCGAGAGTCCCGACGACCCGCAGCACCGACCCGGGCCGCACTGCGCCGGGCCACTCGACCCGCAGGCCGGTACCGCGGAAGGTCCGGACCACGGCGGGCGAGGCGCCGTCGGCGGTGACGGCCACCAGCCCCACGGTGTAGTCCGTGCCCGGCCGCAGTCCGCCGAGCCGCACGGTGCGGGCACCCACCTCGAGCGGGAAGAAGTCGTCGACCCCGACCGCCGGTCGGATGTGCACGGCGTAGGAGGTCAGCGGGGAGGAGCCGCTCGTCCTCGGCGGACGCCAGGCGAGCGCCACCCCCCGGGGCACACCGGTCATGACGACCCGGCGCGGCCGGGACGGCCCGGTCCAGCGCTCCAGCCCGGTCGCCGCCGCAGCGGCCGCGACCGAGGAGCAGTCGGCCGTCGTGAGCCCGGCCGCACCCACGCCGGCAAGGTTGGCGCAGGACTGCCGCAGGGTCGCGGCCAGGTCGGTGAAGTCGGCGCCCGGCGTGAGCATCTGCAGGGTCGCCCAGTAGACGACGGCCGCTTTCTCGGGGCCGATGCCGGCGAAGGCGGCGCCGTTGAACGCCCCGCTCGGCTCGCCCGCCGTGCCGTCCACCACGAGGTAGGCGGTCTTGTTCGGCACGCCGCTGTTGGTGTGGACCCCGCCGTTGTCGTCGTAGTCGGGGGCGAAGTCGTAGAGGTCGCTGCCGGTGTGGTCGGGCTGGCCGTACGCGGTCGGGTCCGCCATGTGCCGGGTCACGCCGCCGGCGCGGGGGCCGAGGTCCTCCCCCAGCTGCCACCGGGCCTCCGGGGCGTCGGTGCCCAGCCCGTCGGCCTGGTCGACCAGCTCACCGAACACGTCGGACATCGACTCGTTGATCGCGCCGGACTGGAACCAGTAGATCAACCCGGCTGTGCGCTCGGTGACCCCGTGGGTGAGCTCGTGCGCGACCACGTCGTCCGCAGCGGCGAAGCCGGTGCCGTAGACCATCTGCTCGCCGGTCCAGTACGCGTTGTCGAAGGGGCAGCCCTCCTCCGGGCAGAAGCGCACGGTCGAGCGGATGCGCGGTCCGTCGCCCCGGTCGACCCCGATCATCGCGGTCAGGTCCAGGCCCAGCCGGGACTGGAACCAGTCCGAGGCCGCCCCGGTGTGGTCGTAGGCCTGGTCCACGTCGACCACGCCGGTGGCCGGCGCGCCCTCCGTCCGCGCGTACCCACCGGGCCGGCAGTCCGGCTCGGGCGCCGGCACGTCGGCGCCGTCACAGACCACCCGGTTCGTGGCGTGCGCGACCTGGTCCAGCCGCAGGGCCACCCGGCCCGACCGCGCGTCGACCAGCACGAGGTCACGGACGAGCGGGTGCGCAGGCGAGGTGACCTCGACCCGCCACACGGCCCGGGCGCCCTCCGTGCCGCGCCGGTCCACGAGGGACGGGTCGAAGAGCAGGCGGGTGGGCCGGGCGACCTGGAGGTCTCGGCGCGGCAGACCGTGCTCGCGCGCGACCGTCCGCGCGGCGACGTTCGCCGCGCGTGAGGCGGGCAGCACGTACGCGGTCGAGCGGATGCGCCGCGAGGTCTCGCCGCTGACGGACAGCAGGGCAGAGGCCTCGTCCATCGCCACCACGACCTCGCCGGCCATCACCGGCACCCCGGCCACCGTCTGCTGCAGCCGCACCACGGGGCCGGTCGCGCTGCCGGCGACGCGCAGGGTCCGCATGGTCGACGTCCCCGCCGCCCCGAAGCCGGCGGCGTAGCGGCGCGCGTGCACCCGGGCCGCCTGCACCGGGTCGCGAGTGCCGACGGGTGCTGCGGCCAGCCGTCGGCCGGCGCTCGCGCCGACCAGGCGGGTCCGGCCGAGCCCGTCCAGCACGACGTGCGGAGCGCCGGGCCCGTGCAGCGTCCGGGCGGCGTCCCGAGCGGCGGGGGTCGCTCCGACGGGGGTCGCCACGACCAGCCCGGCGAGCACGCCGAGCGTCAGCAGCACGGCACTGGTCCGACGTCGTTTGCGGGGGCGCTCCAGCACGACGGCCCCCCGGGCATCAGGACAGACTCTGTGACAGGAGAGGTCAGGCTAGCCCCGGAGAGGAACCGTCGGGGCCAGGACAGATACACCGGAGGTCCGGCCCGCTCGCCGAGATGAGGTGGTTGCGCACGGTCAGCGCGGGCAAGGGGCCGTCGTGGCAGCGCAGAAGA
>DASTVO010000138.1:0-14651 GCA_035759075.1 Actinomycetes bacterium | reverse complement strand
AGGTCAGCCCGCGAATCGCGCTCGTCGCGCCCACCGGTCCCGCCGCCCGTGACATCCTCGTGGAGGGCGAGTCCGGCATCCTCGCCTGCTCGCCCCCCGACGACCGCCCCCAGTGGGAGCCGTCGAAGCGGAAACTCACGTGGCCGAACGGGGCGGTCGGGTTCACCTACTCCGGCGAGGAACCCGACCGTCTCCGTGGCCCACAGCACTTCGACGCATGGCTCGACGAGCCGGCGCACATGCCGCTCATCGAGGACGTCTGGTCGAACCTGCTGTTCGGGATGCGCGGCGGCAAGGCTCCCCGCATCGCCTGCACCACCACCCCGATCCCCTCGAAGTGGATGAAGAAACTGATCGCCGACCCGTTCACCGTGTCGGTCGCGGTGTCCACCTACGCCAACATCCAGAACCTGCCCGAGCACTTCGCCAAGATGATCCTCGAACGGTACGAGGGCACCCGGCTGGGCCGTCAGGAAATCCACGGCGAGATTCTCTCCGACGTCGAGGGTGCGCTGTGGGACTGGACGATGATCGAGAAGGCGGGCATCGAACCAGCCGACGCCCCGGTCGCCTACGACCGGATCGTCATCGCCGTCGACCCGGCGGGCACCTCCCACAACAAGTCCGACGAGACCGGCATCATCGTGCTCGGCTCCGCCGACGGGAACTTCTACGTCCTCGACGACCGCTCCGGCCGGTTCAAGCCGAACGTGTGGGCGAACCGCGTCACCAGCGCGTACGAGGAGTACGACGCGGACGTCATCGTCGCCGAGGACAACTACGGCGGCGAGATGGTCGAGTCCACCATCGAGGCGGCCAGCGACAGCGCGGTCAAGCCCCGCATCAAGCGAGTCAACTCCCGGCGCGGGAAGATCATCCGGGCCGACCCGGTCGTCGCCCTGTACGAGCGGAACCGGGTGTTCCACGTCGGCATGTTCAACGACCTCGAAGACCAGTTGACGACGTGGGTGCCGGGCAGCACCTCGCCGGACCGGCTCGACGCCCTCGTCCACGGCATCCACGAACTGTCCCAGACGGTCGCGCCGTCGGCGGTGGCCGACCCCACCCGGCTGCGGATCATGCGCCCCTACCTCCGACGGGTCGTCTCGTGACACCGCTGGAAATCCTCGCCGCCACCATCGTCGGCGTCCTGTCGGCGGCCCGCCTCACCCGCCTCGTCGTCTCCGACTCCTTCCCGCCGTCCACCCGGCTGCGGATGGCGTACGACAAGGTCACGGGTGACAGCGAGTGGTCGACGCTGGTCCACTGTCCTTGGTGCTTCGGCCCGTGGGCGAGCGCGATCGTGCTGGCATGGGGCCTGCTGTCGGACTTCCACGCCCCGTGGTGGGTGTTCAACGGCTGGCTCGGCGGCTCCTACATCGCGTCGTGGATCGTGTTCCACGACGAGGACGGCGACTGAGAGGACAGGGCAATGCCCCGCAGCAACCAGTTGGCACCCTCGGAGCCGAAGGTTCCCGAGTCCCTGATGGCGTCGGCGGTCCGGCTCCCCGGCAAGGTGGACCGGGTCTACCAGCGACCCAACGACTGGCAGGAGGAGGCGTGGCGGCACTACGACATCTGCGGCGAACTGAGGTACGCCGGGAACTGGGTGAGCAACGTGCTGTCCCGCGCCACGCTGCACGCCGCCACCCGCACCGCGAAGGGGCCGAGGCGGCAGGACAACGGTGCGGCGGCCGACGCCGTCCACGACCTGTTCAACGGACCCGACGGGCAGGCGCAGATGCTCGCCGCCCTCGGGCTGCACATCACCGTCGCGGGCGAGGCGTACCTCGTCGGTCGCAGACCCGAACCGGACCGGGGTGAGCGCGCCGACGAGGGCGACATCTGGGAGATCGTCGGCACGCAGGAGATGCGGCACCGGGGCCGACGCTGGTTCATCGACTACTCCGACGGCTCCCGCCCGCTGGAACTGTCCGACGACGCAGTCATCATCCGCATCTGGCGTCCCCACCCCCGCCGCCGCATCGAGGCCGACTCCCCGGTCCGGGCGCTGCTGCCGGTGCTGCGGGAGATCGAGTTCCTGACTCGGCACATCATGGCGCAGGTGACCTCCCGCCTCGCCGGGGCCGGAATCCTCATGCTGCCGCAGGGCATGACGTTCCCCGCCGCACCCGCCGACGCGAACCTGCCCGAGGGCGCGTCCAGCGCGGACATCTTCATGGCCGTGCTCGGCGAGGCCATGACCGCGCCGATCCTCAACCCCGACTCCCCCGCTGCACTGGTCCCGGTCGTCGTCACCGTCCCCGACGAACTCGTCGGCAAGATCGAGCACCTGACCTTCTGGTCCGAACTCGACCAGCACGCCGTGGAACTGCGCACCGAGGCCATCCGCCGCCTCGCGCTCGGGCTCGACATGCCGCCGGAGGTCCTGCTCGGCACGGCCGGGCTGAACCACTGGGGGTCGTGGCAGATGGAGGAGTCCTCGGTCAAGGCGCACGTCGAGCCGCTGCTCGAACTGGTCACCAACGCCCTCACCATCGGTTACCTGCTGCCGCTCACCGACGACGTCAACGACCTCGTCGCCTACGACACCACCGCGCTGCGGCTGCGGCCCAACCGGTCCCGGGAGGCCGTGGAACTGTACGACCGTGGCGAACTCGACGGGGAGGCGCTGCGGAGGGAGACCGGCTTCATCGAGGACGACGCCCCCACCGAGGAGGAGTTCAAGCGTTGGATGCTCCGCAAGGTCGCCGGAGGTTCCACTACCCCCGAGCAGGTTGCCGACGCGCTCCGCGCCCTCGGCGTCATCGAGGTGCGCGCCACCGCCGAGGAGACGCCGACACAGGGGCCGCCGCGCGTGCCGTCGCTCCGGGAGCACCCCGAGCAGGGGCCGCCCCAGCAGGAGCCGGCGAAGGACCTCGTCGCGGCCTGCGAGGTGCTGGTGTTCCGGGCGCTGGAACGGGCCGGGAACCGGCTGCGCGCCACGAAGCAGATGCGCCCCAACGGGGTCGCCGCCTCCGACGTGTACCAGTTCGTGCCGTCCCAGCCGAGGGACCTCGACAAGTTGTTGGAGGACGCATGGACCTGCGTCCCCCGTGTGAT
This sequence comes from Actinomycetes bacterium, assembly GCA_035759075.1. Lineage (GTDB taxonomy): Bacteria > Actinomycetota > Actinomycetes > JACCUZ01 > JACCUZ01 > DASTVO01. The sequence goes on along the minus strand of DASTVO010000138.1, from coordinate 11,588 downwards.
GCCCCGGGTGCCCGAACTGCAGCGTGCCGTCGTCGTCGCCGCGCTCGACTCGTACTGCCGCAGCCTGTTGCTGTCCCAGAAGGAGCACGACCGGGCGACGATGCTGAAGTTCCTGACCACCCAGTCGATCCGGTCGTTGGAGAACTGATGGTCACCCTCGCCACCGACCGGGCCGCGTTCGCGGCGGAGCGTCGCCCGATCCTGCAGCGAGCCGAGAACCGGCTGCTCGGGTCGGTGCGGAACGCGCTGCGTCGGTATGGGCAGGAGGGCTGGTACGACCCGCTGATCCGCAAGACGCTCACCCTGATGCGAGTCACCTACTACGCCGAGGCCGGTCGACGGCACCCCCGGGAACTGCACCATGCCGCGCTGCAGTTCGAGGAGGAACTGCGTTCGTCGATGCAGCACACCCACAAGCCGGAGGACAGGAAGGCGTTGGAGGTCGCAGCCCGCGCCATCGCCGCCTCCCTGTCCACCGCTGCGGTGAACTTCGGCACCCTCACCGCCGCTCGGCTCGACGAGGAGCACGAGCAGTTCTACAAGGTGTGGCTGACCATGCGTGACGAGCGCGTGCGGCACGCCCACGCCGATGTGGACGGCGAAGCGGTCCACCTCAGCGAGACGTTCAGCGTCGACGGTCACCGGATGTACGGACCGGGCGACATGTCCGCACCACTGGAACTGTGGATCAACTGCCGCTGCATCCTCGCCATCGAGCAGCGCAGTGACACCATGTCACTGCTCGCCGCAGGCGGTGGGAACGCCAACGGTATGGGTATCTTCGCTCTACCCACCGACACCGACCCGATCCAGACCGTGTCCTCGGAGGACCTTCCGCACGTCACGATGGTCTGGATGGGGGATGTCAACGACTACGAGGGCGACGTCCACGCCCTGCGTGACCGCATCGAGGTGATCCTGCCCAAGACCGGGCTGCTCACCGAGGAGGTCGTCGGCCGGGAAGAACTCGGTGACGACAAGGCGGACGTCCTGATGATCCGGGGCGACACGCTCGGTGCACTACGTGACCGACTGTTGAAGGACGAACTGGTCCGGGAGGCGTACGACCGGGCCGAACAGTACCCGCAGTGGACCCCCCACCTGACCATCGGCTACCCGGACAGCCCGGCGTTGAAGGGTGACGAGGACATCCCTGCTGACATCATGTTCGACAGGGTGGCACTGTGGGCCGGAGAAGAACGCTACGAGTTCCCGCTGAAAGAGGACGGCATGAGCACCGACGAGATCACGCAGGTCGAGGAGTCCGCACAGACGGCTCCGGTCGATGAGAGTGTCCCGTGGCACGGGGTGCTCGCCCCGGAGGACACCCTCTCCGGCGACGGTCGGAAGTTCACCGCCAACGCGCTGCGCTGGCGTGACCTGCCGCTGCCGCTGTCATGGCAGAAGACCTCCGCTGCCGGGCACGACGGCTCCGTCGTCGTCGCCCGCATCGACGACATCTGGCGGGACGGCAACCTGATCCGCGCCAAGGGGGTCATGCTCAACACCCCGGAGGCAGACGAGGTCATCGGCATCATGGCCGAGGGTGGGCTGCGCGGCGTCAGCGTCGACGTGGACGACGCCACCATGCTGCTGCAGGACTCCGACGGCAAGGCCATCGACATGTCCGCGCCGATGGAGAGCGACCCGCACGACGAGGTCATGGCGTTCACCGACGGCCGCATCTGCGGGGCCACGCTGTGCGCCATCCCCGCGTTCGCCGAGGCCATGGTGTTCCTCGGCGAAGTGGACGACCCGGTCGTCGCGTCCGCCGAGTTCCGCACCATCAGCGAGAAGCCGTGGGACGGGTCATCCGGCCGGTTCACCGACGACGAGTGGTTCCGGTCCACGATCATCCACACCAACGGCGACAGCCGGGTGAAGTCCGACAACAAACTCCCCATCCTCGAACCGTCCGGGGCGCTGTCCCGGGCCGGCGTGCACGCGGCGGCTGCCCGGCTGAATCAGGTGCAGGCCGCCCCGGCGCTCATCAGCAAGGCGAAGGGGTCGCTGCGCACCGCGTACAAGGAACTCGGTGAGGAGCCACCGGACGCCATCAAGGCCAGCGACGACGAGGTGCAGGCGTTCAAGGACCTCGCCCCCGGCGTCACCGAGGACGGCCCCGGCTGGCTCACCCACCCGGTCGACACCGACCGGCTGCGGGACTACTGGGTCCGGGGTGCGGGCGCGGCGAAGATCGGCTGGGGCCTGCCCGGCGACTTCAACCGCTGCCGCACCAACCTCGCGCAGTACGTGAAGCCGCAGTACCTGTCCGGCTACTGCGCCAACCGGCACAAGGACGCCCTCGGGTTCTGGCCGGGCGAGCACAACAGCATCAAGGGACTCACCGCGTCCGCGCCGTCGGTGCGTCTGGTCGAGGCGTCGCCGCAGCACCGGCCCCCGGCCGAGTGGTTCGAGGACCCGCACCTCGTGGGACTGTCACCGCTGGTCGTGACCGAGGAGGGTCGGGTGTTCGGGCACCTGTGCGAGTGGGACGAGTGCCACGTCGGGTACGGCGAGAAGGTCTGCGTCACCGCCCCACCGTCGGTCTCCGACTACGCCTACTTCCGCACCGGGGTCGTGCTCACCGACAAGGGTGAGGTCCCGGTCGGGCAGATCACCCTCGGCACCGGGCACGCCGGGGAGCGGGACTCCGCGTTCAAGGCGAAGGCCCACTACGACAACACCGGCACCGCCGTCTGCGACGTCTCCTGCGGGGACGACGAGTGGGGCATCTGGGTGGCTGGGGCGGTTCGGCCGGGCACCAGCGAGGAGGACGTGTACGCGCTGCGTGCGGCGGCCCTGTCCGGGGACTGGCGGGAGATCGGCGGCAACCTCGAACTCATCGCCGCACTCGCCTGCAACGTGCCCGGCTTCCCGATCCCGCGCGTCCACATCGCGGCGTCGGCCGGTCACCAGACCTCGCTGGTCGCGGCGGGCATCGTCCGGCAGCCGGTCAGCGGCATCGCGCAGGACGAGGTCCGCAGGATCGTCGCCGCCGCTCTCGACGAGATCGAGCACCGGCGGGCCAGCCGAGAGAAGATGCAGCGGCTGGCGAGGCAGGCGGGACGGGACCCGAAGTCGCGGATGAGGGCGCTCGCCGCCAGCGTGAGGAGGAACTGACTGTGGGTTGTGGCTGCACTGGGAACGGCCAGTCGAAGGTCACCTACATCTACACGACCCCGGAGGGCAGGCAGGTGTCCTACCGCTCCGAGATCGAGGCGAAGGCGGCGCAGATCAGGGCCGGTGGCGGCGGGAACATCCGCACGCAGGCGAAGTGAAACGTCCAGACGACGACCCCCGCCTGCTGCGCAGGTGCAAGGCCAAGAAGGGGCTGCCGCTGGTCAAGGAGGTGCGCGCCCGTCAGGACGAGTGGGCGTACCTCGTCGGGCTCGTCGTCCGGTTGAAGAAGATCAAGGGTCTCACCCCGCAGGAACGGGCCGGGGTGCGGCTGGCGCTCGACGTCATCAGTGGGAAGCGCACCCCCTACGAGGTGCGGCAGGCGGCGGACCGGAGGAACCGGCCGTACGGACTGTGACACGGTGTCACCCGGCGGGTGTACTGTGCCGCTCAGAGCCAGAACAGGCGCGCTCTCTGGACCTAGTCCCGTGCCATCGCTGTATGCCAATGCATCGCGTACGCCCCGACGGACTAGCACAGGAGAGAAACCATGGACGAGTTCTCCGTCAACGAGGACCTTTCCACCTACGACGCCGACGGTCTCGACGCCGCGATCGGGCAGGGCAACACCGTTCTGGATGCCCTCCTCGCGCTCGACAACCCGTCCGACGACGACGTCGCCAACGCTGAGCGGGTCGCCGCCGCGCTCGCCGACCTCAACACCGAGAAGCAGCGCCGGGAGATGGCCGCCGCCGAGCGCACCGCCCGGATGACCGCCCTCCGCGACGGCCGCGTCGAGGCGTCCGACGAGCGCCCCTCCGCCGAGAACGAGGGCTCCGTGGAGCCGGCCCAGCAGCAGGAGCCCGAGGAGGAGGAGCAGGAGCCGCCCGCTGCGCCGCCGCCCGTCCAGAGGGCGACCACTCGCGCCACCCTCGCCCGCAGGACGGAGCGCCCGAAGGTGCCCGACACCTCCCGGCTCGTCATCACCGCCGCCGCCGACGTACCCGAGTTCGCCACCGGCTCTGACATCACCGAACTCGCGCAGGTCGCGCAGGCCACCGTCAACCGGATGAAGGGCTTCCCCGGCCCGGCCGGTATCGAGGGCGCGCAGATGCAGCAGTTCGGCGTCGCCTACTTCCGCAAGCAGTTCCCGCAGGAACTCGTCGTGGACCGGGGCAACGACATGGAGGCGATGATGCTCGCCTCCCGCGAGGCCCGCCTCCCCGGTGGCAGCCTGCTCGCCGCTGGTGGCTGGTGCGCCCCGTCCGAGACGCTCTACGACTTCTGTGGCGGCGAGTCCACCGACGGCCTCGTCGACCTCCCCGAAATCCAGGTCAGCCGGGGCGGCGTGCGCACCACGCCCGGCCCGGACTTCGCCACCCTGTACGCCTCGTCCGGGTTCACCCAGACCGAGGCGCAGGCCATCGCCGGGACGTCGAAGCCCTGCTACGAGGTCGTCTGCCCGACGTTCACCGACACCCGGCTCGACGCGGTCGGGCTCTGCATCAAGGTGCCGATCCTCACCAACGCCGCCTACCCGGAACTCGTGCAGCGCACCATTGCGCTGTCGCTCATCGCGCACCAGCACCGGGTGTCGGCGTCGCTCATCACCAAGATGATCGCCAAGGCCGGGGCTGCGGTGGTCACCGCCGACGTCGGCTCGGTCGCCAGCAACACGCTCGACTCGCTGGAACTCATCGCCGAGACGATCCGCTCCGACTACCGGCTCAGCGCGTCCGAGACCCTCGAAGTGGTCGCGCCGCACTGGCTGAAGGGTGCGATCCGCGCGGACCTCGCCGCCCGTGCCGGTGTCGACCTGCTCGCCGTCACCGACGCGATCATGCAGACGTACTTCGCGGCCCGCAGCGTGCGGGTCCAGTGGGTGTACAACTGGCAGCCCCTCGTCGACCGCGAGGAGGGCTACCCGGCCACCGTGCAGGTGCTGGTGTACCCGGCTGGCACCTTCGTCAAGGGCACCAGCGACGTCATCAACCTCAACGCGGTGTACGACGCGGCCTCGCTCGCGGTCAACACCTACACCGGGCTGTTCATGGAGGAGGGCATCCTGCTCCTGCAGAACTGCTACAAGGCCCGGCTCGTCACCATCAACGTCAAGGCGGCTGGCGTCACGGGTGCCACCAACAGCACCGCGTCCTTCACCCTGACCTGATCCCCGGTCCTCGTCTTAGGAGTTAGAGATGGCTGAGAACAAGAACGAGACCGAGAACCAGAACGACGAGGTCGTGGAGGTCGACGGCGGACTGTCACAGGACAACGCGGTCCTCCTGCTGGCTGCGGCCGAGGAACTGGACCTTCCCCCCGAGGTTGTCGAGACGACCGGGACCTCGTTCCGGGCACCGAAGAACGTCGTGGAGAAGGCCGGGCTGGACGAGGTCAAGCACGAGACGGTCGAGGAGACCATCAAGCGCGAGGAGGCCGAGGCCAAGGAGCGCGAGGAGGCCGTGGAGATTGACCAAGGCTCGTTCGCCGCCGACAGAGGCGACGACAGCGGCGACGACAAGGCCGCCGCGAAGAAGTCCGCTCCTGCCGCGAAGAAGGCAGCAGCCAAGGACAAGGAGTAGACCGTGGCCACGAAGTGCTTCTCCCTTGTGCGGGGTCGCGTCATGCGTGCCACGGCCCTCGACGGGTGCGGGAACATCCGAGACCTCGAATGCTCGGCGATCGTGTCGGAGGGCTTCATCTCCGTGGGGTTCACCGCGAACATCGACGAGGGTGAGGAGATCACCGTCACCAACGCTGCCGGCAAGGTATGCGTTCGGGACCAGCCGACGCCGGTCCTGCTCAACTACGCAGTGACGATCACGTTCTGCGAGGTCAACCCGCAGTTGTACGCCAACCTCACCGGACAGTCCGTGGTGTACAACAACGCCGGGGACGCCGTGGGGTTCCGGGTCAACTCCGATGTGGATGCGTCGCAGTACGCCTTCGCGCTGGAACTGTGGTCCAACGTCCCCGGCGACGAGTGCGAGGGCGCGACCCCGATGTACGGCTACCTGCTGGTGCCGTTCATCAAGGGTGGCGTGTTCGGCGACTTCACGTTGGAGAACGGCGCGGTCACCTTCACCCTGCAGAACGCGCAGACGAAGAAGAACTCGCCGTGGGGTGTCGGCCCGTACAACGTCATCGACGGCGCTGCCGGGGCACCGAGCCCACTGGCCACGGCCATCACGGCTGGCGACCACCTGCACGTGCAGTTGACGGGCATCGAGCCCCCGGCGCCGGGCTGCTCGTGCATCGCCTCCGGCCCGAAGTCCACCGGTGCCACGGCCGGGACCCCCGGCGCGTACACGCCGGTCGACTCGTACCCGCCCGACAACTTCGCGGAACTGTCGACGACGCACACGCTGACCGCCAGCCCGGCGACGAACTGGACGGCGGGGCAGTACATCGTGCTCGCCGACGGCACGTTCGCCAACTGGAACGGCACGGCGTGGGTGGCCGGTAAGCACGCATAGGAGTGTGGCCAGCCGGTGCGTGTGACACGGTGTCACCGGCTGGCCACCACCTACTTCGAGGAGACAGTGAATGCCCATTCGTCTGGCCGTAGCGACTCGGTCCGCCATGGCGACCGCCATCAAGACCGCCGCAGAGGCGGGCACCGCCCCGAAACTGCGCATCTACTCCGGTGCCCAACCGGCGACGGGCGACACCGCCGCGTCGGGCACACTGCTCGTGGAGATCACCCTGCCCGACCCGGCGTTCACCGAGTCGGGCGGCGTGCTGACCCTGAACGACCCCGGCAGCGTGAACGTCACCACGGGCGGCACGGCGGGCTGGTTCCGGCTCCTCACGTCCGCCGACGCCAACGTCCTCGACGGCAGCGTGGGCACGTCCGGCACCGACCTGATCGTGGCGTCGACCACGTTCACTGCCGGTGTGGGGGTGGACATCCAGAGCGGCGGCACCATCACCGTGCCTGCGGGCTGAGGAGGCGCACCGTTTGAGGAGGTAGGCCGTGGCTATCAGCACACCGGCCCTCCTTGCGAGCGCAACGCCGGTCGCCACGGCAGCGATCACCAGCACCTCGTTCACGCCGACCGCCAACGCGCTGGTCATCGCCGTGTCGGTCAACACGGGGCAGACCGCCGCCAACGGCCCGCTGTCCTCGATCACCTCCACCCACGGCGACCTGACGTGGGTCCTGATCGGTGACATCGGCGGCGGCAACACCACCGCTGGCATCCGCGTCTACCGCGCGCAGGCCGACTCGTCACCGGCGTCGGGCACGGTCACGGTGACCCTCGCCGGCACGCCCACCATTCAGGACCTCGCCGTGTTCGAGGTCACCGGGCACGACACGACCACACCGGTCGCCGGGGCGGCCGAGACCAGCGCGACATCGGCGACCACGATCACCGTGAACCTCTCGGCGACGCCCGCCACCGGGGACATGAAGATCGGGTGCGTCGTCAACCGCAACAAGACGTCGGCACCGACGGTGGGTGCGGGTTTCACCTCGATCGACTCGGCCGCTTCCGCCTCGCCGTCCGCCACGTACCTGATCGAGTACGAGGTGGCCACGGACCTCGTCGTCGACGCCGGTAACCTCGGCACCGTCTACAGCGCCATCGAGGCGTTCATCATCAAGATGGCGGCGGCGGGTGGCCCGGTCAGCGCCACGCTGGCGGGCACCACGCCCACCACCACGGGGGCGCTCACCGCGCAGCAGCGGCAGACCGCCAGCCTTGCCGGAACCGCACCGGCCGTCACCGGGGCGCTCACCGCCACGCAGAAGCAGAACGCCACCGTCGCTGGCACCACGCCAGCCGTGACCGGCGCCCTGACCGGCACCGTCGCCACCTTCATGACCGGGTCCCTTGCCGGGACCACGCCCGCCGTCACGGGTGCCGTCACCGCCGTTCTGCTCAGCCCCATCAGCGGCACCCTCACGGCCAGCACCCCAGCCGTCACCGGCGCGCTGACAGCCACCCAGCGCACCGCCGCCACGCTGGCCGCCGTCACCCCGGCAGTGACCGGCACGGCCACCGCCACCCAGCGGCAGGTCGCCTCCCTGACCGGCACCAGCCCCGCCGTCACCTCGACGGTCATGGCGCAGCAGTGGCAGGCCGTCAGCCTCGTTGCCACCGTTGCACCCGTCACATCCGGCCTGACCGCACAGCAGCGGCAGGTGGCGTCCCTCACCGGCACCGTCCCGGTAACCACGGCTGCGCTCACCACGCAGGAGCAGCAGGCAGTGACCGTCGTCGCCGTTGCCCACTCCACGGAGACGACCGCCCTTTCCTCGCGCACCCTCGCGGTTCCCGCAGACCCGGTCGGCCGCACTGTGGTCGTCGTCTCGGCGCTCTCCTCGAACGCCCGCACCGTCTCGACCGTGAGCGGTCTCGGGGCCGTCTGGGAGGAAGTCGCCGTCGATGGTGCCATGGACCGCGAAATCTCGGTATGGATCGGCCGGGAGGCTTCGACGAGCGGCAATATCACCGCCACGCTGGCGTCGGGGACGGCATTCGACACCCTTGCCGCGTGGGTCCTCGCGGAGAGCGACGTCACCGCGCAGGCCGCCGCCGTCTCCAACCCTGCGGGCGGGGCAACCACCTTCTCCGGCCCGTCCATGTCGACGGTCGCGGGAAATCTCGTGATCGGTGCGGCGACGACCTCCACCTCGACGCTCACCTTCCCCTCGGCGCGCACCCCGGCGAGCGGGTGGACGGATCGCGACGGCCTGCACTCCACCGTGCAGAGCGCCTTCTCCCACCGCTCAGCGGGCGGAGAGGTGCACCAACTCTCGGCGACGCTCAGCACCAACACCCGGAGCGCCACGGTGGCTCAGGTCGTGCTCTCGGCGGTCGCGGCCGCCCCGGTCACGGCCACCCTCGCCGGTACCATCCCTGCCGTCACCGCCATGCTCACCAGCGTCGGCGGTGCCGTCGCTGGCGTGCTGACCGGGGTCACTCTGGAGATCACCGGGTCGCTGACCGCCACCCAGCAGCAGGTCACCACCCTCGCCGGGACCACCCCAGCGGTCACCGGGTCCCTGACGGCGACACAGCAGCAGGTCGGCTCACTGGCCGGAACCACCTCAGCCGTCGTCGGCAGCCTCACCGTCACCCAGCACACTGCCGCCACGCTGGCCGCTGTCACGCCCGCCGTCACCGGGTCGCTCAACGCGGTTCCCGCAGCGATCCTCCCGAACCCGGTCCTCACCACCAGCACTCCCATCGTGGTCGGGTCGCTGACCGCCGTGCAGTGGCAGGACGCCACCCTGACCGGGACGCTGCCGCCCGTCACCGCCGACCTCACCGGCACGCTGACCGTCGAGACCACCCTGACCGCCGTCGCCCCGGCAATCACCGCCCTGCTCGTCGCTGCCGGACTCGGCAGCCCGGCGACCAACCCGCGTGTCGTGGTCACCAGCCGGGACGGCACCGTGGCCGTCACGTCGCGCCACGGTGGTGCACAGGTGCCGCCCTATGCTGGGACCGTTCGGGTCGCGGCGTCCACCGGCACCGTCCAGATGGAGGAAGCATGACCGACTTCACGATCAAGAGCGGTGACACCGCCCCGGCGCTCGTGGTGACCCTGTACGACGGGGCCACCCCGGTGAACCTCACCGGGGCCACGGTCACCATCCGGATGCGTGCCATTGGCTACCCGCTGCCCCTGCTGGATGACGCGCCGGCCGCCGTCACCGGGGACCCGCTGGACGGGAGGGTGTCGTACTCGTGGCAGGTTGGCGACACCGACGAGCCCGGCGACTACGAGGTCGAGTGGACCGTCACCTTCGCCGGGGGCGGGGTGCAGACGTTCCCCACCGAGGGGTTCACCGAGGTCCAGATCGAGCCGTCGCTGGCCGAGCCGCCCGCCGAGGTGCTGCCACTGCCGGACCAGTGCTGGCCGGTGGACGATGGCTGCTGCGCCGAGTTCGACTCCTACCCGGTCACGGTGCGGAACCGGGCCAAGGCGCTCGCCACCCAGACGCTGCGAATGCTCACCGGGTACCGGGTCGGCGGCTGTCCGGTCACCGTCACACCGCGCGTGTACTGTCGCATCCACGGCTGGTACGGCGCGCACACCGGGCTGTTCTGGCCGGTGGTCAACACGTCCGGGGCGTGGGTCAACAACGGCTGTGTGTGCGGCACCTTCGAGCGGGTCACCCTGCCCGGTCCGGTCGGCCGCGTCGACGAGGTCAAGGTCGCCGGGGTGGTCCTCACCAACACCGCCTACGAGGTGGTCAACGGCAGACACCTCATCCGCACCGACGACATCTCGTGGCCTGCGGAACTCGACACCGTGCAGGTCACCTACCTGCGCGGCATCCCCGTGGACGGGCTCGGCGCGTACGCGGCCGGGGTGCTCGCCTGCGAGTACGCGAAGGCGTGCTCCGGCGCGAAGTGCCGCCTCCCGGCCGGGGTCACCGAGGTGGTTCGGCAGGGTGTGGCCTACACCATCGCCACCGGGGCGTTTCCCGACGGCAGGACCGGCATCCGTGAGGTCGACGCCTACCTGATGCGCTGGAACCCGAACGGGCTGCGGGCGGACTCGACGGTGTGGACCCCGGACATGCCGACCGTGAACACCACCACGTGGCGGGTGTGATGCGTGAGGACGCGAGGTTCTGGCCGCTGCTCACCGATCTGGCGTCGTGCCTGTGCGCCGAGATCACGGCCTCCCAACTGCCCGAGCCGTGCTTCTGCGGCATCCTCCCCGGGGGCATCATCGCGCTGGACTACTGCGAGGAGTGCGACGGCGGGAAGTGCGGCATGGCGTGGGTCCGGCTGACGAACATCGCCGAACTCCGCAGCGAGTTCGTGCCGGACTCCTCGACATGCACTCAGCCGTTGCGGGCCACCGTCGAGGTCGGCATCGCTCGGTGCGCCCCGACCGGGGACGAGAACGGTCCGCCGACCATGGCCGAGCAACTGGACACGGCACGGCTGCTGCTCGCGGATCAGGCCGCCGCGCTGCGCGCCATCCGCTGCTGCACCGGGCGCATCTTCACGCTCGGCATGTGGACCCCGATGGGGCCACAGGGCGGGTGCGTCGGCGGCGCATGGACCGCGACCTTCGAGGAGGCGTGATGGCCGACGTCGAGGTGGTCATCTACGACGGCAAGATCGAGGCCATGACCGCACCCGGCGGGATGGTGTTCAAGTGGGCCTACCAGCGGCGCAAGCGCGTCGAGCGCATCGCCAAACAGTTGTGCCCAGTGCGCTCCGGGAACCTGCGGGACAGCATCGAGGGCGAGTACACCAAGGTGCCCAACGGGGTCGTCATGTACGTCAGGGCCGGGGGCCTGAGCACCATCACCCAGAACGGCAGGTCGTACGCCGTGTACGTCCACGAGGGCACGGAGGGGCTCATCACGGCGCACCCACCGAAGCCGTACATGGTGCTGCGGCCCGGCATCAGCAAGAAGACCGGCGTCGCCTACGGACGGCTTCGGAAGAAGGCGGTCGCCGGGCAGGACGCGCAGCCGTTCCTGTCACAAG
>DASTVO010000137.1:0-4281 GCA_035759075.1 Actinomycetes bacterium | reverse complement strand
CTCCATCGTGTCATGACTTCGGACGTCACCGGCCCGGAGCAGCGCATCACCCCGCCCGCTCGAGTGCCCCTCACGATCACCTGGACGCGTGGGTCAGCGGTCGCTCAGGTGCCGCGGATGTCGTCCTTCGGGCGCTCGTCGGTGTCGGTGACCACCGGCATCTCGCCCGTGTACTCCGAGCGCACCGGCTGCTTGGAGGCGTCGGTGGCGGCAGGACGGGGCGTCTCCTTCGCCGCACCGTCGGCCGGCGCCTTCGCGGACGCCTCCCCGTCGCCCGCACCACGGTCGCTGCCCGGGCCCTCGGCCCGCATCCACACGGCGCGCTGCGGGAGCGGGATCTCCACGCCGTACCGGTCGAACGCGGCCTTGATCCGCTCGCGCAGCGCCCGGGCCACCGCCCACTGCTGCAGCGGCTGGGTCTTGGCCACCAGCCGGACCACGACCGCGTCGGCGCCGAGCGCCTCGACGCCCCACACCTCTGGCTCGTCCATGACGAGGTCCTTGTAGTCCTCGTCGGCGTAGAGGTCCTGGGCCGTCTCGAGGATGATCTCGCGGACCCGCTCGACGTCCTCGTGGTAGGCCACGCTGATGTCGAGCACGGCCCGGGCCCAACCCTGGCTCATGTTGCCGACGCGGATGATCTCTCCGTTGCGCAGGTACCAGACCACGCCGTTCACGTCGCGCAGCCGGGTCACGCGAAGGCCGACGGCCTCGACCACGCCGGAGGCGTCGCCGGCGTCGATCACGTCGCCGACGCCGTACTGGTCCTCGAGGATCATGAAGATGCCGGACAGGAAGTCCTTGACCAGGCTCTGCGCGCCGAAGCCGAGTGCGACGCCGACGATGCCGGCGCTCGCGATCAGCGGTGCGATGCTGACGCCCAGCTCCGCGATGATCATGATGAGCGCGATGCTGGCGATCACGCCGGTGGTGACGGACCCGAGGACCGAGCCCATCGTCGCCGCTCGCTGGGCCCGCCGGGCCGACAGGAGCGGGCTCGCCTGCAGCAGCGACGCACCGCGCCCGCGGGAGAGCACGCCGGGCACGCTGCCCTCGGCGGCGCGGGTCGCGACCCTCTTGATCAGCCGCGCGATGATCGCGCGCAGCACGACGGCGACGACGACGATCGCCAGGATCTTCAGGGGCTTCGCCACCAGCCAGTCGGCCGACTCCGCCAGGAATCGGTTACCGGTGGTGTCGTAGACGACGTCGCACCAGGTGCCCTTCTCCTTGTCGTCGATGCAGCTCTGGAGCTCCAGGGCGCGGGCAGGCAGCGACGGATCGGCCGCGAACGGCACGAGGTGACCTCCAGGAGTGCGGGTGCAGGGGCTGCACGGGTCCGGCGGTGCGGACCCGGCTCCCGAGGCTAGCGAGTGCTCAGGAGAGCTCCAGCCCGGTCCACCGCGCGGCGAAGGTCAACGTGTCCACCGTCAGCGCGGCGGTCCTGCTCAGTGCCCGGGCGCCGTGACCGACGTCACCCTCCCGACGCAGCAAAATGGGCCGCTCACCCGACGTCGCGTGCTGCAGCGCCGCGCACATCTTGCGGGCGTGCAGCGGGTCGACGCGGGTGTCGCCGTCGAAGACCGTGAACAGCGTGGCCGGGTAGTCGACGCCCTCGCGCACGTGGTGGTACGGCGAGTAGCTCAGCAGCCAGGACAGCTCCTCGGCGACCGCCGCGCTGCCGTACTCGTCCGACCAGGTCGCGCCGAGCCCGAACTGCTCGTAGCGCACCATGTCGAGCAGCGGCGCGGAGCACACGACCGCCGCGTACAGCTCGGGCCGCTGGGTCATCGCCGCGCCGACGAGCAGCCCGCCGTTGGAGCCGCCCGAGATCGCAAGCCGGTCGCTGGTGGTCCACCCCTCGGCGACGAGGTGCTCGGCCGCGGCGTGGAAGTCGTCGAAGACGTTCTGCTTGTGCTCGCGCATCCCGGTGCGATGCCAGTGCTCGCCCTCCTCGGACCCCCCGCGGATGTTGGCGATCGCGTAGACGCCGCCGGCCTCGACCCAGGCGAGCAGCCCGGCCGAGTAGCCCGGCGTCATCGGGACGCCGAAGCCGCCGTAGCCGTAGAGCACCGTGGGTCGCGGCGAGTCGGGCTCCTTGGTCGGCGCCATGACCAGCATGCGCACGGTGGTGCCGTCGGCGGAGGCGTACTCGACCTGACGCGCGTGCACCTCCGGGACCTCGACGGTGCCGGGCGCCGTGGCCCACAGCGAGGTCTCGCCGCTGGTGGCGTCGTAGCGGAACACCGACGACGGCGTGACGTGGTCGGTGTAGCCGAACCAGGCCTCGTGACCTCCCTCAGGCCGCTCACTGAGCCCTGTCACGGAGCCGAGGCCGGGCAGCGGAACGGCGCCGGTGCGCCTGCCGGTCGCCAGCTCGTGGACGCTGATCTCGCCCATGGCGTGCCGGGTCCAGCTACACAGCAGCACGCCGCTCGCAAGCGCCTCGCCGTCCAGGATCGCGTAGCCCTCGAGCACGGCCTCCTCGTCCTCGGGGACGAGGTCGGTCCACGTCTCGTACGACGGGTCTTCCGGCGTCGTCACCGCGATCCGTCCGCGCGGCGCGTCGCGGTCGGTGAAGACGTAGACGCGCCCGTCGCGACCGACGTGCAGCGACGTGCTGGCGTCCACGCCCTCCTGCACGACCCGCAGGTCCGGATTCTCCGGCGCCCCGTCGGTCAGGTCGGCGAGCCAGAGGTCGTTGCGGGGCGCGGTGCCCGCGGAGGCGCCGACGACGAGCCAGCGGCCGTCCATCGAGACGGTGACGCCGTAGTAGTTGGTCATGTCCTGGCCCTCGCCGAAGACCAGGGCGTCCTCGTCGGGGCTGCTGCCGAGGCGGTGCAGCCAGACCCGCCGGTGGTACTGCGCCTCCTCGGCCGGCACCGTCGAGGGGTCCACCCGGCGCACGTAGTAGAAGGCATGGCCGCCGGGCAGCCAGGCCACCGGGGAGTAGCGGGCGCGGTCGATCGGGCCGTCGACGTCCTCGCCGGTGGCCACGTCCATGACGCGCAGCACGGACTCCTCCGTGCCACCGACCGAGAGCTGGTACGCGAGGAGGTCGCCCTCCTTGGAGGGCTGCCACGCGTCCAGCGTCGTGCTGCCGGACGGGTCCAGCGCCACCGGGTCGATGAGCACCCGCTCGGCACTGTCGGGGTCGACCGTCAGCAGGACGGCGTGCTCCTGGGTCGCCGTGCGGCGCATGAAGAACTGCCGCTCCCCGCGCCACGACGGCGTGCCCACCATGCCCGCTCCGAGCAGCTCGGTCACCCGGCCGCGGAGCCGGTCGCGGCCCGGAAGGTCCTGCGTGTGCTCGGCGAGCAGCGCGTCCTGTGCGGCCGCCCAGGCCAACGCCTCGGGGGAGCTGTCGTCCTCGAGCCAGCGGTACGGGTCGGGGACGGTAGTGCCGTGGAGCTCGTCCACGTGGTCGCTGCGGAGGGCCTCGGGGTAGTCGGGGCGGCGCGTCATGGCGGACACCCTACGGGCGCCTCCGGCGCGTCCCCGGCCGCGACGCGACGTGGCCGGGGGACCGCCCGGTGTTGGCGATGCGGGGGTGATCCTGTGACACTGGTCACAGTGCGACCCGGCACGAGCAAGCCAGCTGACGGTGCCGGGCCTGGCGGTGGGAGGTACGTGTGGGCTACGCCTTGGTCCTCAACGCGACGTACGAGCCGCTCTGCGTCGTGCCGGCGCGGCGGGCGTTGCTGCTCGTGCTCATGCACAAGGCGGTCGCGGTAGAGGAGTCCGACCTCGTGATGCACAGCGCCGCGCTGTCGCTGAATGCGCCGGCGGTCGTACGTCTCACGCGCTACGTCCGCATCCCCTACCGCGGCCCGGTCCCTCTCACGAGGCGGGCCGTCTTCGTGCGTGACGGTGGCCGGTGTGCCTACTGCGGCACCGCTGCCACGAGCATCGACCACGTGGTGCCGCGCAGCCGCGGGGGCCGGCACGAGTGGAGCAACGTCGTGTCCGCCTGCCGACGGTGCAACCACGTCAAGGCCGACCGCACCGTGGCCGACCTCGGCTGGCGGCTGCACCCGCCGCGCGAGCCGGTGGGCACGGCGTGGCGGATCCTCGGGACCGGACGGTCCGACCCGCGCTGGCTGCCGTACCTCGAGGCGTACGGGGGTCAGCAGGTCGCCGGGGTCGCCACCGCCTGATCTCGGTCGCCTGAGAAGGGCCGGTGCCCATAGCACCGGCCCTTCCCTACTGGCTACGGCGCGGCCGTGTACCGGAAGATCCAGAGGCCGTGGTCACGGTCGCTGGCGGCGACGTACTCCTTGC
>DASTVO010000136.1:0-7960 GCA_035759075.1 Actinomycetes bacterium | reverse complement strand
GGTGTCGAACTGGTCGCCGTACCAGGGCCGGTCGCTCTCGACCCCGACGACGGTGTGGCCCGCCAGCACACCGGACTCCTTGTGCCGGGCGACGAGCTGGCGCATCCGCCGCCCGTGCGCCAGTTGCGCGGCCTCGAAGCCCCGCAACCGCTCCGGGCTGAACACCTCGTCCTCGATGTCGAGCGCGTCCAGGGGTGCGTCGTTGATGGCGGCGACCATCGTCACGACGCCGGGCATCAGCTCGTCGGGGATCGGCCAGGGCATCCGGAACAGCTCGTAGCCGGCCGCGGCGTGCTCGGCCTCCGCGTACAGCCGGTCCAGCCGGGCCATGTCGAGCCGGCGCAGGTCCTGCCGCCGCTTCACCTCGGCCATCGCCGCGTCCAGTCCGAGCGCCTTCGCGAAGGCGGTTCCGTGCGGGGTGTCCCAGCCGCCGACGAGCAGCAGCGTCCGGCCCTCGGCCCGCAGCCGGTCGATGGCGGCGCCGACGAGGAACCGGCCGACTCCGCAGCGCCGGGCCACCGGGTCGACGCACACCTCCACGTAGCCCAGGTGCCGGTTGTCCCGCTCCGGCATGGACAGCTGCAGGACCCCGACAACCCGCCCCGACCCGTCCCGCGACACCGCGGCCAGCGGCGGCTCGCCGTCCCAGCCGTGGCGGATCTCCGCCACGAACGAGGCGACCGTCGGCGGCAGCTCGTGCGGGCTGTCGGCCACGCGGCCGGCCTCGAGCACGGCGACCGCCCCGGCGACCGCACGCTCGTCGGGGCACTCCGGGTCGATCCACATGAGGTCCACCCGACCATGAAAGCCCGCCGGGGCCTCCGCCGCGACGGACTTTCCGGGGCGAGGGGTACGCGGGGAAGAACCGGGTAAGCGCCGCAAGAGCTGATCACCGGGCTGATGACACGGAGGGCCACATGGCGTCAGCATTCCTCGCGCGGGAGAGCACGGTCGCCGGACCGGGCTTCAATCGCTGGTTCTTCCCACCGGCGGCGCTGGCCGTCCATCTCTCGATCGGCCAGGTCTACGCCTTCAGCGTGTTCAAGACCCCGCTGGTCGAGCACTTCGGGACCAGCCTGACCGCGATCGGCATCATCTTCAGCATCTCCATCGCGATGCTCGGCCTCTCGGCGGCGCTGCTCGGGACCTGGGTCGAGCACAGCGGCCCGCGCAAGGCCATGCTGGCCGCGGCGGTCTGCTGGTCCAGCGGCTTCCTCGTCTCAGCTCTCGGGGTGGCGACCGACCAGCTCTGGCTGCTCTACCTGGGCTACGGCGTGCTCGGCGGCATCGGCCTCGGCATCGGCTACATCTCCCCGGTGTCGACTCTCATCAAGTGGTTCCCGGACCGCCCGGGCCTCGCCACCGGCCTGGCCATCATGGGCTTCGGCGGCGGCGCCCTGATCGCCTCGCCGCTGTCGACCCGGCTGCTGGACACCTTCGGCGGCGGCGGAGAGGGCGACGGGATCGTCGGCAGCTTCGTGACCCTCGGCGTCGTCTACGCCGTCGCGATGACCCTCGGCGCGCTCACGGCGCGGGTGCCTGCGGCGGACTGGAAGCCGGCCGGCTGGACGCCGTCGGAGACGTCCGACCCGATGCGCACAACGGCGAACGTGAGCGCTGCCAACGCGATCCGGACCCGGTCGTTCTGGCTGCTCTGGCTCGTGCTCTTCTGCAACGTCACCGCAGGCATCGGCATCCTCGAGCAGGCGGCGCCTATGGTGCAGGACTTCTTCGGTGGCGTCAGCGCGGGAGAGGCGGCCGGTTTCGTCGGCCTGCTGTCGCTGGCCAACATGTCCGGCCGGTTCATCTGGTCCACGACCTCTGACCTCATCGGTCGCAAGCCCACCTACTTCGTCTACCTCGGTGCCGGAGCGCTTCTCTACCTCGTGCTGTCGACGGCCGGGACCAGCTCGCTGGTCCTGTTCGTCGCGGTCGCGGCAGTCATCCTCAGCTTCTACGGCGGCGGGTTCGCAACCGTCCCCGCGTACCTCAAGGACCTCTTCGGCGGCTTCGAGGTGGGCGCGATCCACGGTCGGCTGCTCACCGCCTGGGCGGCCGCGGGTATCGCCGGCCCGCTGATCGTGAACGCGATCGCGGACTACCAGACCGCCCAGGGTGCCGAAGGCGCGGACCTCTACCGGCTCTCGCTCTACATCATGGTGGGCGTGCTGGTCGTCGGCTTCCTGGCGAACCTGGCGATCCGTCCGGTGCCCGCGAAGTACCACGAGGCCGGGGACGGGGCGGCCGACGTCGACCTCCGCGAGACCGAGCGGGAAGGAGCCACCCGGTGAGCAGATCGACCGACCACCGACCGGCGACCACCAGCCTGGACGAGGTGCCGCACAGCCGAGACGTCGCGGCCGTCCCGCTGGCGATCTTCCTGTGGGTCGTCGTGGTGCTGGGCCTCGCCTACGGCGTCACCCAGACGCTGACCAAGGCAGTCGCGCTCTTCGGCTGAGAGGATCCTCGCGTGGATCACGCCGGGATCGTGCTGGCCGGCGGCCGGTCGGCACGGATGGGCCGCGACAAGTCAGCCCTGCCGTGGGGCGGAACCACCCTGCTCGGCCGGGTCTGCGCCGTGCTGCGGTGCGCCCTCCACGGCCCGGTCGTCGTGGTCCGGGCCGCCGGGCAGGACCTGCCCGCCCTGCCCGACGGCGTGGAGGTGCACGAGGACGCAATGCCTGACCTGGGGCCGGTGCAGGGGCTGGCCACCGGCCTGCTCGCGGTGCGCGACCGGGCGGACGTCGCGTACGTCGCCGCCACGGACCTGCCCTTCCTCCACGAGTCCGTGGTGCTGCGGACCCTCGCCGTCCTGTCCGCCCGCCCTGACGTCGAGGTGGTCGCACCAGTCGTCGACGGGCACCCGCAGCTGCTGGCCGCCGCCTACCGCACCCGCGTCGCCGACGCCGTCTCCGCGGCGCTGCTGGGCGGCGAGCGCCGCCTCGGTGCCGTGGTGTCCGCGCTGTCGGTGGACTACCTGCCGGCGGCCGACCTGCTCGCCGACGAGGCCGTGGCTGCGGCCGACCCGGACCTGCGGTCCTTCACGAACCTGAACCAGCCGGAGGAGTACGTACGCGCTCGGGACGCGCGTACAGGTTGAGGCTCCCGCCCCGGACGAAACCCGCCAGCGTCTGACCCTGGTCGTCCGCGAGCTCGGCGGCGAGGCTCGACGGCGCCGACACCGCGGAGAGCACCGGGATGCCCGCCACCAGCGCCTTCTGCACCAGCTCGAACGATGCCCGGCCGCTGACCTGCAGCACGTGGCCCCGCAAGGGCAGCCGGCCCTCCCGCAGCGCCCAGCCGACCACCTTGTCCACCGCGTTGTGCCGACCGACCTCCTCCCGGGCGCAGACCAGCTCGCCGGCGGCGGTGAAGAGACCGGCGGCGTGCAGGCCGCCGGTGCGCTCGAACACCGACTGGGCGTCCCGCAAGCGGTCGGGCAGCGCGGCGAGGACAGCCGCGTCGACCTCGACGTCGTCGGCCGCGACGTCGTACGGCGAGGACACCCGTACTGCCTCGAGCGACGACGTCCCGCAGACACCGCAGGCGCTCGACGTCAGCGTGCGGCGCAACCGGTCGGGCGGCACCGGGGCAGCAAGCGACACCTCGACCACGTTGTAGGTCTGCCGCCCGTCCTCGTCGAGCCCGGGACAGTAGGACGCGGTGACGAGGTCCGCGGTCTCCCGCACGAGCCCCTCGGAGACCAGCCAGCCCGCGACGAGGTCGAAGTCGTCGCCCGGTGTGCGCATCGTGACGGTGAGGACGTCGGTGCCCTGCCGGACCTCGAGGGGCTCCTCGACGGCGAGGACGTCGGCCCGGGTCGACACCGGCGCGCCGGGACGAACCCGCGTCACGCGTCGCCGGCTGGTGACCCTCCCCATGCGCGCAGCTCCTCACCAGCTCCTGTGCCGTCGTGGACTACGGTCACGATAAGCGGGTACGTCCCGGTTCTCACGCGGGCGGCCCGACGGGTCGGGGAGCGACAGGGGACGGCATGGGTGTGCGGACGTGGATCGAGGGGTGGCCGGTCTACCGGCAGCTCACCGGCGAGGACCCGCTCGGACGCGGGGCCGCGGCACAGTCGCCGGTGTCCCATGAGCTCCTCCCGCGTACGGCCGAGGCCGACGGCGTGGCCCGCTCGGTCTGCCCCTACTGCGCCGTCGGCTGCGGCCAGCGGGTCTTCCACAAGGACGGCAAGGTCACCCAGATCGAGGGGGACCCGGACAGCCCGATCTCGCGCGGGCGCCTGTGCCCGAAGGGCAGTGCCAGCAAGAACCTCGTGACCAGCCCGCTGCGGCAGAAGCACGTGCTCTACCGCAGGCCGTACGCGACGGAGTGGGAGCGCCTCGACCTCGACCAGGCGATGGACATGATCGCCGACCGGGTCGTCGCCGCCCGGGCGCAGACGTGGGAGGACCGGGACTCCGGCGGGCGGCCGCTGAACCGCACGCTCGGCATCGCCAGCCTCGGTGGCGCCACTCTGGACAACGAGGAGAACTACCTCATCAAGAAGTTGTTCACCGCGCTGGGCGCCCTGCAGATCGAGAACCAGGCCCGTATTTGACACTCCTCCACGGTTCCCGGTCTGGGGACCTCGTTCGGCCGTGGTGGGGCCACCAACTACCAGCAGGACATCGCCAACGCCGACTGCGTCGTCATCATGGGGTCGAACATGGCGGAGGCGCACCCGGTCGGGTTCCAGTGGGTGATGGAGGCCAAGTCCCGCGGCGCCAAGGTCGTGCACATCGACCCGCGCTTCACCCGGACCAGCGCGCTGGCGGACACCTACGTCCCGCTGCGGGCCGGGACGGACATCGCGTTCCTCGGCGGCGTCATCAACTACGTGCTGCAGAACGAGCTCGACTTCCGGGAGTACGTCACCGCCTACACGAACGCGGCGACCATCCTGAGCGACGACTACGTCGACGCCGAGGACCTCGACGGGCTGTTCTCGGGATTCGACGAGGAGGGCCGGCAGTACGACCCGTCCTCGTGGCAGTACGCCGGGCACGAGGAGTCCGGCCGGAGCCAGGACATGCACAGCCAGCGCGAGACCGCCAGCCCGATGCAGCACGAGTCGCACGGCGGGTCGACGTACGCGCACCCGAGGCGCGACCTCACCCTGCAGGACCCCCGCTGCGTCTACCAGGTGCTCAAGCGCCACTACGCGCGCTACACGCCCGAGATGGTGGAGCGGGTGTGCGGCGTGCCGCAGGACACGTTCCGCCAGGTCTGCGAGACGTGGGCGGCCGCGTCCGGCCGCGAGCGCACGGCCATGCTCGTGTACTCGGTCGGGTGGACGCAGCACAGCGTGGGGGTGCAGTACATCCGGGCCGGCGCCGTCCTGCAGCTGCTGCTGGGCAACGTCGGGCGCCCCGGGGGCGGCGTGATGGCCCTGCGCGGGCACGCCAGCATCCAGGGCTCGACCGACATCCCCACCCTGTTCAACCTGCTGCCCGGCTACCTGCCGATGCCGCACCACAGCCAGCACGAGACGCTGCAGCAGTGGGTCGACGCCATCCGGCACCCCGGGCAGGAGGGCTTCTGGGCCGATGCCGGTGCCTACGGCGTCAGCCTGCTCAAGGCCTACTGGGGTGACGCGGCCACGGCGGAGAACGACTACTGCTTCGACCGGCTGCCGCGGCTGACCGGCGACCACGGCACCTACCGGACCGTCCTGGACATGATCGACGGGAAGGTGAAGGGCTACTTCCTGCTCGGGCAGAATCCCGCGGTCGGGTCGGCGCACGGCACGGCGCAGCGGCTCGGCATGGCCAACCTGGACTGGCTGGTCGTCCGCGACCTCTTTCTGATCGAGAGCGCCACGTTCTGGAAGGACGGGCCGGAGGTCGCGACCGGCGAGATCGTCCCCGAGGAGTGCCGTACCGAGGTGTTCTTCCTCCCCGCCGCCTCCCACGTCGAGAAGGAGGGGACCTTCACCCAGACCCAGCGGCTGCTGCAGTGGCGGGAGAAGGCCGTCGAGCCCGAGGCGGACTGCCGGTCCGAGCTGTGGTTCTTCTACCACCTGGGGGTGCGGATCCGGGACCGGCTGGCGAGCTCGACCGAGGCCCGCGACCGCGCCGTCCTGGACCTGACGTGGGACTACCCGACCCACGGTGAGCTGGACGAGCCGAGTGCCGAGGCGGTGCTGCGCGAGATCAACGGCTACCGCGTCGCCGACGGCAAGCCGCTGTCGTCGTACACCGAGCTCGCCGGCGACGGGTCGACGGTGTGCGGGTGCTGGATCTACTGCGGGGTGTACGCCGACGGCGTGAACCAGGCCGCTCGGCGGAAGTCCCGCCACGAGCAGGACGAGGTCGCCGGCGAGTGGGGCTGGGCGTGGCCGGCGAACCGTCGCATCCTCTACAACCGCGCGTCCGCGGACCCGGAGGGCAGGCCGTGGAGCGAGCGCAAGAAGTACGTCTGGTGGGACGCGGAGAAGGGGGAGTGGACCGGCGCCGACGTGCCGGACTTCGAGAGGACCAAGCCCCCGTCGTACGTGCCGCCCGAGGGCTCCAGCGGCGTCGAGGCCATCTCGGGCGAGGACCCGTTCATCATGCAGGGCGACGGCAAGGGATGGCTGTTCGCCTCCGTCGGCCTGGTCGACGGGCCGCTGCCCACCCACTACGAGCCCGCCGAGTCGCCGTTCCGCAACGCGTTGTACGGCCAGCAGGCGAACCCTGCGCGCAAGGTCTACGACCGTGCGGACAACGTCACGAACCCCAGCCCACCCGAGGAGCACTCCGACGTCTTCCCGATCGTGCTCACCACCAGCCGTCTCACCGAGCACCACACGGCCGGGGGGATGAGCCGGACCCTCGACTACCTCGCCGAGCTGCAGCCGGCCATGTTCATGGAGGTGTCGCCGGAGCTCGCGGCCGAACGGGGGCTCGAGCACCTCGGCTGGGCGCACGTCGTCACCGCACGGTCCGCCGTGGAGGCGCGCGTCCTCGTGACGGACCGGCTGGCGCCGCTGCGGGTCGACGGCCGGGTGCTGCACCAGGTCTGGATGCCCTACCACTGGGGACAGGGCGGGCTGACCACGGGTGACTCCGCCAACGACCTGATCGGCATCACCCTCGACCCGAACGTGCTCATCCAGGAGAGCAAGGTGGCCACCTGTGACGTCCGGCCCGGGAGACGGCCCACCGGGCCGGAGCTGGTGGCCTACGTCGAGGGCTACCGCCGACGAGCCGGCGTGGGCGGCCGTCCGCTGCCGGTCGTCACTGCCACCCCTTCCGAGGAGGACTGAGTGGTCAGCGCCAACAGCCTGAGCGGCCCGCTCGACCCGGCCCCGGACGCCGGCTGGACGGACCCCCCGGCCCGCAAGGGGTTCTTCACCGACACCAGCGTGTGCATCGGGTGCAAGGCGTGCGAGGTCGCGTGCAAGGAGTGGAACCTCATCCCGCAGGACGGGCTGAACCTGCTCGGCATGTCCTACGACAACACCGGGAACCTAGGGGCCGACTCCTGGCGGCACGTGGCGTTCATCGAGCAGCCGGTGCGGGGCGGGCAGGACGCCCCGGCGTTCGCCGGCCTGCCGACCGGTCCGTCCGCGAGCCCGCTGGCGGGAGCCGTGACCTCCGCGGGAGTGCGCGCCGCCGACCACGCTGCCGGGCTGGGGACGGCCGGCGGTGAGCCACCCGTCGCCGACCTCGCGGCCGAGGAGACGGCGGGGGAGGCGCAGTTCCTCGGGATGCCGGGCGCCACGCTGCCCGGCCGGGACGGCGGTGGGCGCGCGGACATGCGCTGGCTGATGGCCAGCGACGTGTGCAAGCACTGCACCCATGCCGCCTGCCTCGACGTCTGCCCGACCGGCTCGCTGTTCCGGACCGAGTTCGGGACCGTCGTCGTCCAGCAGGACATCTGCAACGGCTGCGGATACTGCGTCTCGGCCTGCCCCTACGGCGTGATCGACCGCCGCGAGGACGACGGCCGGGCGTGGAAGTGCACGCTGTGC
>DASTVO010000135.1:0-3423 GCA_035759075.1 Actinomycetes bacterium | reverse complement strand
TGCGCCGATCGGCGGCGCTGGTGTCGCCGGACCGCACCCCCACCCGCAGCTCCGGCACGCTCTCGCCGAGCCGCTGGGCGGTCTGTCGGATCCCGGTCAGGGGGGCGCGCAGGTTGCGCTCCACGTCGACGGCGAGGGCCTTCATCGGGGAGACGTAGAGGACGCGGCAGCGGCGCTGGGGCTCGGCGGGCGTGGGCTCGCTGGCCCGCCGGTCGAGCGACCACAGGAACGCCGCCAGCGTCTTCCCGGAGCCGGTGGGCGCCACGACGAGGGCGTTGCGGCCGGCGCCGATCGCCTCCCAGGCGCCGGACTGGGCCGCGGTGGGCGCGGTGAAGGACGCGTCGAACCACGACTGGGTCGCGGGGGAGAACCGGCTCACCCCAGCATTCTCGCCCCTTGCGCCGACACTCCCGAGGTGGCCGAGTGGCCGGTCAGGCGGTCACTGCCACTCGAAGAGCTTGGTCTCCGTCTTGCCGCCCTCGTCCACGTCGTACTCGAAGACGCACGCGAGCCCGTTCAGCCGGGCGAAGCGGGCCGAGGACGACCGGTAGTAGATCGCCCCACGGTAGGACGCCGCCTGTCCGCGGCCGAGCATCCGGCCGACGCCGCTGCCCGTCCAGGTGAGGACGTCACCCTCCGCGCTCATCGTGATGCCCTGGCCCTGGCCGGAGACGGTGCCGTCGGCGTGGGCGACCGAGACGTAGGTGCCCATGTCCGTGATGTCCGCGTCGAGCAGCCGGCCGCTTCCCTCGAACGAGACCTCCAGCTCCGGCCCGTCCGGGCCGGCTGGCAGGACCCGTGTCGTCGTGATCTGGCCGATTCCCTGGCCGATCTGTGTGCCCAGCATCCGTGCCACCTCCTGTGGGAGTCCCCCTGCTCCCGCCTACTCCGGTGGAGAGGCACTGTCAACGACGGACGTCTGCCACCGTCCCCCATGCGTCCCGGTAATCGGGTGAGCGCCGTCGGCGGTGGCCGTTAGGGTCCAGCATCGTGGCTGACCACTCCGGTGACGCGACACCTGTGCCCGACCTGCCGATGATCCGTGCCCGCGGGCTGGTGAAGCGCTTCGGCAGCTTCACCGCCGTCGACGGCATCGACGTCGACGTCGCGCGCGGGGAGGCGTTCGGGTTCCTCGGCCCCAACGGCGCCGGCAAGTCCTCGACCATGCGCATGATCGGCTGCGTCTCGCCCGTCACCGAGGGCACGCTGCGGGTGCTCGGCCACGACCCGGCCGTCGACGGCGCCCGGATCCGGGCGATGCTCGGCGTGGTGCCGCAGGAGGACACCCTCGACGTCGAGCTGTCGGTCCGGGAGAACCTGCTGGTGTACGGCAGGTACTTCGGTCTCTCACGCCAGGTCGTGCGCGAGCGGGCCGACCAGCTGCTCGAGTTCGTCCAGCTCGCCGAGCGGGCCGACAGCCGGGTCGAGCCGCTCTCCGGCGGCATGAAGCGGCGGCTGACGATCGCCCGCTCGCTCGTCAACGAGCCCCAGCTGCTGCTCCTCGACGAGCCGACCACCGGGCTCGACCCGCAGGCGCGGCACGCGCTGTGGGACCGGTTGTTCCGCCTCAAGCAGCAGGGCGTGACGCTCGTGCTCACCACCCACTACATGGACGAGGCCGAGCAGCTCTGCGACCGGCTGGTGGTCATGGACCGCGGGCGAATCGCGGCGGAGGGGTCCCCGGCCGAGCTGATCCGCCGCTGGTCCACGCGCGAGGTGGTGGAGCTCCGGTTCCCGGTGGGCGAGAACGAGGTCGCGGCCGAGAAGGTCGAGGCGCTCGTGGCCGACGCCGGCCGGCCGATGCACGCCCTGGTCGAGCGGGTCGAGGTGCTGCCCGACCGGGTGCTGCTCTACGCGCACGACGGCGACGAGGCCGCCTCCGAGCTGCACCGGCAGGGCGTCGTCACCGTGTCGGTGCTGGTGCGGCGCAGCACGCTGGAGGACGTCTTCCTCCGGCTGACCGGACGGACGCTGGTCGACTGATGGCCGTGACCACCCGGCCGGTACGCGGCGAGCTGCCGCCCGTCCCCGCCGCCCCGGAGATGATGCTGCGGGCCTTCGCCTACTGGATGGCGCAGTACCGCCGGACCTGGCGCGGCTCGGCGTTCTCGACGGTCCTCGAGCCGGTCGGGTTCCTGGCCGCGCTGGGCCTGGGGCTGGGGGTCCTGATCGACCGCGGCAGCGGTTCGGCGACCCTCGACGGCGTCGGGTACCTGGAGTTCATCGCACCCGGGCTGCTCGCGGCGACGGCGATGCAGGCGGCCAGCTTCGAGTCGACCTACCCCGTGCTCGGTGCCATCAAGTGGAACAAGCAGTACCACGGGATGCTGGCCACCCCGCTGCGGGTCGGTGACCTGCTCGCCGGGCACCTGCTGTTCGTGGCGTTCCGGCTGACGCTGACGGTCACCGCCTTCCTCGTGATCATGTCGCTGTTCGGCGTGATCGGGTCGCCGTGGGCGGTGCTGGCGCTGCCGGCGGCCGTCCTGACCGGCATGGCCTACGCCCCGGCGATCTTCGCCTTCTCGGCCACCCGTGACACGCACACCGGGTTCGCGATGCTCTTCCGCTTCGGGATCATGCCGATGTTCCTGTTCTCCGGGACGTTCTTCCCGGTGGACCAGCTGCCTGACGCCGTCGAGCCGGTGGCCTGGCTGGTCCCGCTCTGGCACGGGGTCGAGCTGTGCCGCGACCTGGCGCTCGGCACGCCGGGCGCGGGCAGCGCGCTGGTGCACGTCGGCTACCTCTCCGCGTGGGCGGCCGTCGGCAGCGTCCTGGCTCTGCGCGCCTTCTCGCGGCGGCTGGTCACATGACGAGCCAGGGACTGCTGCTGCGGGTCGCCCCGCCCGTGGTGGGGCGCCGGCTCGTGGGCACCGGCGGCGCGCGTTACCTGTTCGAGCGCAACGTGCGCGTCTACCGCAACGGATGGGCGGTGCTGCTCTCCGGCATCTTCGAGCCGGTCTTCTACCTGCTCGCCATCGGCGTCGGGGTCGCCCAGCTCGTCGGCGACGTCGAGCTGCCCGGCGGGAAGCTCGTGAGCTACACCGTCTTCGTCGCCCCGGCGATGCTCGCGTCCAGCGCGATGAACGGCGCGATCTACGACGCGACGTTCAACCTGTTCTTCAAGCTGAAGTACAACAAGCTGTACGACGCCGTGCTGGCGACCCCGGTCACGCCCGTGGACGTCGCGGTCGGGGAGATCGGGTGGGCGCTGGCCCGCGGCACGTTCTACTCGGCGGCGTTCCTCGTGGTGATGCTTGCCATGGGTCTGGTCGCGTCGTGGTGGGCGCTGCTGGCGCTGCCCGCCGCGGTGCTCATCGGGTTCGCGTTCGCGGCCGTCGGCACCGCGGCGACGACGTACATGAAGTCCTGGCAGGACTTCGAGTACGTCACCCTCGTCACCATGCCGATGTTCCTGTTCTCGGC
>DASTVO010000134.1:0-12755 GCA_035759075.1 Actinomycetes bacterium | reverse complement strand
CCGTCGTGCGGGGGTTCGTCGAGGGGCTCGGCTAGACCCTGTCCATGCGGGGGATGGCGACCTGACGGACGACGAGCAGCACGGCTGCGGCCACCGGGATCGCGATGAGGGCCCCGACGATGCCGAGCAGGGCACCGCCGAGCAGTGCCGCGACAACCGTGACCGGAGCAGGGACGTCGACGGCGCGGCGCATGACCCGCGGGTACACGACGTAGTTCTCGAACTGCTGGTAGGCGACGTAGAACACGACGCAGGCGACGCCTACCGCGGCGGACTCGGTGAAGCCGATCAGCGACACGACGACCGCGCCGATCGTGGCGCCGATCAGCGGCACGAGGTCCAGCAGCCCGACCACGAGGGCGAGCACCAACGCGTACGGCACGTCGACGATGCGCAGGAACACGTACGACGTCAGGGCCGCGATGAAGGCGACCGTGAACGCGCCGCTGACGAAGCCTCCGATCCGGCTGAGGATCTCGTCGGTGAGCAGCGTGACCCGCTCGCGGCGCGTCGCCGGCACGAGCCGGTACGCCTGGCGCTTCATGCTCGGCAGGGCCGCGAGGAAGTAGAGCGTCATGATGAGCAAGGTGAAGGCGCTGAAGACCGTGCTCAGCACGATCCGCCCGACACCCACGATCCCGCCGAAGAGGCGCTGCCCGAGGTCCTTCGAGGTCACGTACTCCTTTGCACGCTCGATCACACCGAAGTCGTCGTCGAGCTGGCGGACGGTGGAGTTCTTGCGCAGGTCGTCGAGGAACGTGGGGAGCGCGTCGACGAACTCGTTGCTCTGCTCGACGACCGGCGGGGCGACGGCGAACCCGAAGCCGACGAACGCACCGATGACCGCGAAGAACACGATCGCGATCGCCATGCCGCGTCGCATGCCGCGGCTCATCAGCCACTCGACGCCGGGGTTCAGCCCGATCGCGAGGAACAGCGACACGACGATGAGGACGATGACGCCGCGCGCCTCGACAACCGCCTGGGTGAGGAACCAGGCCACGAACACGCCGAGCGCACCCAGGAAGCCGAGCATGAACGGCGAGTCGCGGCGCAGCGGACGACCGGGCCGGCCGAACAGCTGCTCCTCGTGAGGGAGGTCCGCCGCCTCGGCCCGGGCCGGCGCAGCCTGCTGCGAGGCGTCGTCCTCCTCGCTCACCGCAGGTGCCGGCTCAGCGCTTGCTCGAAGCGGGCTTCTCCGGCGTGACGGCCTGCGCCTCCGCCGCCGCTTCCGGCGCCGGCTGCTCGTCGTCGGCCTGCTCCGCCGGAGCCTGCGCGGTCGCCTCGGCCTGGACTGCCGGCTCGCCGGCGTCGTCCGGGTCGCTGGGGTCGCCGGCGGGGGCGGCGTGTCCGGCGAGCGGGTCGGGCAGGGACGCGCCGGTCAGCGTGGCCAGCATCTGCCGGACGTTGGTCAGCTGGGAGTTGATGCTGTCGCGGCGCTGGGTGGCGGCCGCGAGCTCGCGCTCGGACTCGGAGCGGATCCGCTCCGCGGTCGCCTTGGCCTCGGCGATGATGTCGTCGGCCCGGCGCGCCGCGTCGTCGAGGGTGCGCTTGGACTTGCGGTCCGAGTCGGCCCGCAGCTTCTCGGCCTCGAGCCGGAGCTGCTCGCTGCGCTGGGTCACGACCGCGAGCTGCTGCTCGGCGGCCTTCATCTGCTCGGTGAAGTCCCGCTCGGACTGCTCACGGCGCTGGGCCAGCGTGGTCTCGAAGTCGGCGGCAGCCTGCGCGGCCTTCGCCCGGTTGCGCTCGAAGAGGGCCTCGGCCTCCTCGCGGCGGGCCTTGGCGTCCCGCTCGGACTCGTCGCGCAGCTGGTCGGCCTGGCGCTTGGCCTCCTGCAGCACCCGGGCCGCCTCGGTGTCGGCGTCGGTCCGGCGCTCCTGGGCGTAGCGCTCGGCATCCTTGCGGATCTTCTCGGCGTCCTGCTCGGTCAGGGCGCGGTGCTGCGAGGCCTCCTCGGCCGCCGCGGCCCGCAGCTCCTTGGCCTCCTCCTCGGCCAGGCCGAGGATCTGCTCGATGCGGGCACCGAGGCCGGAGTACGGGGCGCCGCCGCCGGACTCCTGGCTCTGCGTGTGCAGCTCCTCGACCCGGCGTTCGAGCTCGGCGCGGCGCTGGTTGGCGGTCTCGAGGTCGCGCGCAAGGGCGGCGATCCGACGGTCGACCTGCTGGGGCTCGTAGCCCCGGCGGACGATCTCGAAGGTCTCGCGGCCGGCGGGGGTGTTCGTCATCGTCAGATCCTTCGTGGAGTGGGCAACCCGGTCATCTTGGCATGTCCGCGTGGGACACCGAGAGGGCCTCGATGACCCCCGAGAGTCGGGTGAGCTCGGCGGCGATCTCGTCGCGGCGTTTGGTGAGCGCCGCGACCTCCTCGCGAGCGTCGTCGAGCACCTTGTGCGCCTGGGCGCGCAGGTCGTCGGCCTCGGTCCGGGCCTCGCCCACGATGCGGACAGCCTCGCCCCGGGCCTCGCGGCGGGCCTCCTCGGCCTCGCGCTGGGCGGTCGCCACCTGCTCGGCCACGCGCTCGCGCAGCGCGGAGATGTTGGCCTCCGCCTCGGCCTCGCGGCGGCCCGCCCGCGCGTCGATCTCGGCGACCCGCGCGGTCGCGTCCTCGACGGTCCGGCTGGCGCGGTGGCTCGCGTCGGCGAGCCGGCGCTCCGCCTCGGCCTGGGCCGCGGTCAGGACCTGCTCGGCCTCCGACTCCACGGCCTCGGCCCGGGCGCGCGCCTCGTCCAGGCGCTGCTCGGCGCCGGCCCGGCTGCTGGCGAGCAGGTCCTCGGCTTGCTGGCGGAGCTCGCCGACGGTGCGCGCGGCCTCGGCGTGCGCGTCGTGGCGGATCCGCTCGGCGTCGCTGTTGGCCGCCGCGAGCAGCTCGTCCACGGCCTGCTTGGCCCACGCGGTCTGCTCGGCGGCCTCGGCGAGCACGGCGTCGGCCTCGGACCGGGCCTCCTGTCGGATCCGCTCGGCGTCGGCGGCGGCAGCGTCCGCGACGCCGGCGACCTCGTCCCGGGACCGCTGCGCGTCCTCCGCCGCGGCGCGCCGGGTGGCCTCGGCCTGCTCGGCTGCCTGGGCCAGGACGGCGCCCGCCTCCTCGCGCGCCTCCGCCACCAGCCGTTCGACCTCGGCGCCGGCGTCGTCGAGGCGTTGCTGTGCCTCCTGCTCGGCCTCCTGCCGACGGCGGGCGGCGTCGTCGCGCGCCTCGGCCACGATCTCGTCGGCCTCGCGCTGGGCGTGGTCACGGACGTCCTGCGCCTGCGCCCGCAGCGACTCGGCGTCGGCCGCCGCGACGTCCCGCGCGGTGGCGGCCTCCTGCCGGGCGCGCTCGAGGATCTCATCGGCGTTCGCGGCGGCCGCCGCGGCCACCATGGCGGCCTGGTCGGCAGCGTCCTCGAGGATCTGCCGGGCGTCGAGGGCGGCGTCGGCCCGGGTCTGCTCGGCGGCGGAGAGCGCCTCCTCGAGGCGGCGGGAGGCCTCCTCCAGGGCGTCGGCGCGGCGCCGGACCGCCTCTTCCTCGAGCGCGGCGGCCGCGGCGTGCCGCTCGGCGATGTCGTCGTGCAGCCGCTGGGCCTCGTCGCGCAGGGCGGCGGCCGCCGCGCGCTCCACGGCGACCTGCTGCTCGGTCTCCTCGCGCAGCCGGTCGGCCTGCGCCTGGGCGGCGTAGAGCAGGCGGCTCGCGTGCTCGGCCACCTTCTCGTCGCTCAGGGATGAGGAGTCCCGCTCCATGGCACGCATCGTGTCAGACCTCGGCGTGTCGTGTCAGACCCGGCACGCTGGCCATGACCAGGGCTTGACGGTGGCGGTCCTCAGACGTTGCGGAACCGGTTGATCGCCGGCTCGTGGCGCGCCCGCAGCTCCGGGTCGCGCACGCCGAGACCTTCCTCCGGCGCCAGGCAGAGGACGCCGACCTTGCCCTGGTGCACGTTGTCGTGCACGTCGTGCGCCGCCTGCCCGGTGGCCTCGAGCGGGTAGGTACGCGAGAGCGTCGGGTGGATCTTCGCCCGCTGCACCAGGCGGTTCGCCTCCCACGCCTCCCGGTAGTTGGCGAAGTGCGAGCCGATGATCCGCTTGAGGTTCATCCAGAGGTAGCGGTTGTCGTACTCGTGCTGGTAGCCGCTCGTGCTCGCGCAGGTGACGATGGTGCCGCCCTTGCGGGCGACGAAGACGCTGGCGCCGAAGGTCTCGCG
Source organism: Actinomycetes bacterium (assembly GCA_035759075.1). Lineage (GTDB taxonomy): Bacteria > Actinomycetota > Actinomycetes > JACCUZ01 > JACCUZ01 > DASTVO01. Next base: position 8,577 of record DASTVO010000134.1, on the reverse strand, counting down.
ACCCGGGTGCTCGAGCACGATGTCGACGTCGTCGCCGCCGGTGAGCTCCCGGATCCGCTTGCCGAAGCGCATCCACTCCTTGGGGTCCTGGGTCGTCTCGTCCTTCCAGAACCGGAAGCCCTCCGCACTGCGGTCGATGATCAGCTCGGCGCCCATGCTGCGGGCGATGGCCGCCTTCTCCTCGCTGGAGACGACGCACACCGGCGTCGCGCCGCCGTTGAGTGCGAACTGGGTGGCGTAGGAGCCCAGCCCGCCGCTGGCGCCCCAGACCAGGACGACGTCGCCCTGCTTCATCCCGGCGCCGTTGCGGCTGACGAGCTGGCGGTACGCGGTGGAGTTGACCAGTCCGGGGCTCGCCGCCTCCTCCCACGTCAGGTGCGCCGGCTTGGGCATCAGCTGGTTGGACTTCACCAGCGCCAGCTCGGCCAGACCGCCGAAGTTCGTCTCGAACCCCCAGATCCGCTGCTCCGGGTCGAGCATCGTGTCGTTGTGGCCGTCCGGCGACTCGAGCTCGACCGACAGGCAGTGCGCGACCACCTCGTCGCCCGGCTTCCAGGCGTGCACCCCCGGCCCGGTGCGCAGCACGACGCCGGCCAGGTCGGAGCCGAGCACGTGGTAGGGCAGGTCGTGCCGCCGGGAGAGGGGGCTGAGCCGTCCGTAGCGCTCGAGGAAGGCGAAGGTCGGGACCGGCTCGAAGATCGCGCTCCAGACGGTGTTGTAGTTGATGGCGCTGGCCATGACCGCGACGAGCGCCTCGCCCGGGCCCAGCTCGGGGGTGGCGACGTCGTCGAGGTGCAGGCTGCGGCGCGGGTCCTTGTCCCGGCCGGCCAGCCCCTCGAACATGCCGACCTCGTCCTTGCGGACGGTCACCCCGCGGTAGTGGTCGGGCAGCGGCAGTGCCGCGTACTCCTCGGCGGGGGTGTCCCCGGCCAGGATCGCCTCGAGGATGTCCTTCATCGCATGCCTCCGCGGGTCGGCTGCCCGGGATGCTACTGGCGGGTAACTCCGGTGACCAGGCCGGGGTCGGCCCCTTGATCCCCTCGGCCGTGCTCAGGAAGCGAGTCGACTGCCTTCCTGGGCACGGGGACGCGGATCTTGGTCGCGGGTCAGTGCGCGTCGGCCGCCGGCTCGACGAGCTCGATGAGCACGCCCATCGCGTCCTTGGGGTGCACGAAGTTGACCCGCGAGCCGGCCGTGCCCCGCTTCGCCTCGTCGTAGAGCAGCCGCAGGCCGCGCTCGCGCAGCGTCCGGGCCACCGCGTCGACGTCGTCGACCGTGTAGGCCACCTGCTGGATGCCCTCGCCGCTGCGGTCGAGGAACTTCCCGATCGGCGAGTCGGGGCGCAGCGGCGCGAGCAGCTGGATGTGCCCGCCGGAGTCGCCGACCGCGAGCATCGCCTCACGGACGCCCTGCTCCTCGTTGACCTCCTCGTGCACCACCCGGACGTCGAACGCCCGTCGGTAGAAGTCGACGGCGGCGTCGAGGTCGCGCACGGCCAGACCGACGTGGTCGATGCGGTTCAGCATGCGGCTATCGTGACAGCGCTCCACCACATCGGCTTCAGGAGGTTGCAGTCATGACCGGTTCCGTCATCGTCGCGGGAGCCCGCACCCCGATGGGCCGGCTGCTGGGCTCGCTGAAGGACTTCTCCGGCGCGGACCTCGGCGCGTTCGCCATCAAGGGTGCGCTGGAGCGCTCCGGCGTCGCCCCCGACCAGGTCGAGTACGTGATCATGGGTCAGGTGCTGCAGGCCGGCGCCGGTCAGATCACCGCCCGCCAGGCCGCGGTCAAGGCCGGCATCCCGATGACCGTGCCGGCGCTGACCATCAACAAGGTGTGCCTCTCCGGCCTGGACGCGATCGCGCTGGCCGACCAGCTGATCCGTGCAGGCGAGTTCGACATCGTCGTCGCGGGCGGCATGGAGTCCATGACACAGGCGCCGCACCTGCTGCCGAACAGCCGCTCCGGCTTCAAGTACGGCGCGGTGCAGATGCTTGACTCGATGGCCCACGACGGCCTCTTCTGCGCGTTCGACGAGTGCGCCATGGGCGAGTCGACCGAGCGTTACAACGCCAAGCTCGGGATCAGCCGCGAGGACCAGGACGCCTTCTCGGCGCTGTCGCACCAGCGGGCCGCGGAGGCCGCCAAGAACGGTGTCTTCGACGACGAGATCGTGCCGGTGGAGGTTCCGCAGCGGAAGGGCGACCCGATCGTCTTCTCCACCGACGAGGGCGTACGGGCCGACACCACCGCCGAGCTGCTCGCCAAGCTGCGGCCCGCCTTCGCCCCGGACGGCACCATCACGGCCGGCTCGTCGTCACAGATCTCCGACGGCGGCGCGGCGGTCGTCGTGATGAGCCGGGCGAAAGCCGAGGAGCTGGGGCTGACCTGGCTCGCCGAGGTAGGTGCCCACGGCGTCGTGGCCGGGCCGGACGCCAGCCTGCAGAGCCAGCCCGCGAACGCCATCAAGGTGGCGCTGGCCAAGGAGAAGATCGCCGTCGACGACCTCGACCTGGTCGAGATCAACGAGGCGTTCGCCTCCGTCGGCATCCAGTCGATGCGCGAGCTGGGCCTGGACTCCGACAAGGTCAACGTCAACGGCGGCGCGATCGCGATGGGCCACCCGATCGGTATGTCCGGCGCCCGCCTGGTGCTCACGCTGGCACTGGAGCTCAAGCGGCGCGGCGGCGGCGTGGGCGCCGCGGCGCTCTGCGGCGGCGGTGGCCAGGGCGACGCGCTCGTGGTGCGCGTCCCACAGGCCTGAGCCGCGTGGCGCCCGGGCCGACCGACGTCGGCGCGCTGGTCGAACGCGCCCGCGAGGGCGACGCCCGTTCCGTGGCGCGCCTGATCTCGCTGGTCGAGGACGCCTCGCCCGCCCTGCGCGAGGCGATGGCCGCTCTGACGCCGTACGGCGGCAAGGCCGTCGTCATCGGGCTCACCGGAGCGCCCGGCGTCGGGAAGTCGACCTCGACCAGCGCTCTCGTGGCCTCCTACCGGGCGCTGGGCAAGCGGGTCGGCGTCCTGGCGGTCGACCCCTCGTCCCCGTTCTCCGGCGGCGCACTGCTGGGCGACCGGGTGCGGATGCAGGAGCACGCGCTGGACCGTGACGTCTACATCCGCTCGATGGCCAGCCGCGGGCACCTCGGTGGGCTGTCCTGGACCACCCCGCAGGCCCTGCGCGTCCTCGACGCCGCCGGCTGCGACGTCGTGCTGGTCGAGACGGTCGGGGTCGGGCAGTCCGAGGTGGAGGTCGCCGGTCTCGCGGACACGACCGTGGTGCTGCTGGCCCCCGGCATGGGGGACGGGATCCAGGCCGCCAAGGCAGGAATCCTCGAGGTCGGCGACGTCTATGTCGTGAACAAGGCCGACCGTGAGGGCGCCGACTCCACGGTCCGCGAGCTGCGGCACATGCTGACCCTCGGCGAGCGCCGGGGGCCGGGGGACTGGCGGCCGCCGATCCTGAAGACGGTCGCCTCCCGAGGCGAGGGCGTCGACGAGGTCGTCGAGGCGCTGGAGAAGCATCGCGGCTGGCTCGAGGAGACCGGCGAGCTGCGCCGCCGGCGGCTGCGCCGCGCGGCCGACGAGGTCGAGTCCATCGCGCTGACCGCGCTGCGCTCGCGGATGGGCGACCTGCGCTCCCGGCACGGCGCCGACGGCCTGGACGAGCTGGCGGTCGAGGTGGTCGAGGGCCGCACCGACCCGTACGCGGCGGCGGACCGGCTGGTCGAGGGGCTCACCCGCGCCGGCTGAGCCTGCAAGTCCGGCTCAACACCGCCGTAAGCCGCCCGCAAGTCCGCTCCGCATCGTCTCGCTCGACACCCGAGACGAGGGAGCATCATGCACACCGTGACCGACACCCAGCCCGTGACCGCGCCGGCCGTCACCCCTGACCGGATCATGGAGGTCGGGTTCGGGTTCTGGCCGTCCCGCACCCTGCTGACTGCCGTCGAGCTGAAGCTGTTCACTCTGCTCGGCGAGCAGCCTCGGTCGGTTGCGGAGGTCGAGCAGGCGCTAAGTCTGCACCCGTCGCACTCGGCCGACTTCCTCGACGGCCTGGTCGCGCTGCGGCTTCTGGACCGAGAGGGCGACGGCGACTCGGCCGTCTACCGCAACACCGCGGAGACGGCCGCATTCCTCGACGAGAGCAGCCCCGCGTACGTCGGCGGGATCCTCGAGATGGCTGCCACCCGGCTGTACCGGTTCTGGGGCGGACTGACCGAGGGCCTGCGCACCGGAGCCGCGCAGAACGAGACGAAGCACGGCGAGACGCCGATGTTCGAGGAGCTCTACCGCGACCCGCGGCGGCTCGAGCAGTTCATGCGCGCGATGTCCGGGCTCTCGCGCCCGCGGTTCCGGGCTCTCGCGGAGCGGTTCAACTTCTCCGGCTTCACGCGGGTCCTCGACGTCGGCGGCGCCGCCGGTGACCTGTCCGTCGAGCTGGCAGGCGCCCATCCACACCTGCAGCTCACCACGTTCGACCTGCCGGCGGTCGCGCCGATCGCGCGCAAGAACGTGGAGGCCGCCGGCCTGGCCGACCGGGTCGAGGTGATGGCGGGCGACTTCTTCCGGGACCGTCTTCCGCGGGCCGACGTCGTGACGATGGGCATGATCCTGCACGACTGGAACCTGGAGCAGAAGAAGGCGCTGATCCGGGCGGCCTACGACGCGCTGCCCGAGGGAGGGGCGCTCATCGCCATCGAGGCGCTCATCGACGACGACCGCCGCGAGAACGTGTTCGGGCTGATGATGTCGCTGAACATGCTCATCGAGTTCGGCGACGCCTTCGACTACACCGGCGCCGACTTCGACGGCTGGTGCCGCGAGGTCGGCTTCCGCCACACCGAGGTGATCCCGCTGGTCGGACCGGCCAGCGCCGCGGTCGCCTACAAGTAGGCCGGTGACGCGGAACAGCTCGTCATCGCTTGAACGCGCCTGTGGAGGGCGTGGTCGCCGGTTCGGAGGAGCTGGGCGACGGGCTCGGCGTCCCGCTCGGCGCGGGCGGCGCGGGCGGCTCACTCGGCGGGGGGGCCGGTGAGTTGGTCGGAGTGGGACTCGGGGTCGAGCCGTCGTCGCAGCCGAAGGTCACGTCAGCGGTCACCGTCTCCCCACCGCCGACGGTGACCGTCCCGCGGTTGCCGCTGGCGGCGAGGGTGTGCTGACCGGGCGGGAGGCCACCGATGCGGTAGCTGTCGCCGTCGAGCAGGTCGGCGACCCGTACCGAGACAGCCGGTTCGTTGTGCAGCCAGAGCCGCAGCGAGTGAACCTCGGGTCCGCACGCCTCCGGCAGCACAACGGTCCCGGAGACGGTGGACCCCGGCTGGACGATGGTGCGTGTCACGGTTCCGTCCGTGCTGCACGGGGCGGCCAACGCGCTCCGCACGTCGGTGACTCCGCCCACGAAGGTCGCCGCCCAGGTGGCGGTCTCGGCCTGCTGGCCCGCCGGCTCGTTGAGGCGCCACGGAGCCAGCAGCACTGGGGTGCGGCTGCAGGGCAGGGAGAAGGACCCGTCCTTGGCGGTCCGGCCCACCGGCTCGGCCGTGGGCACGAACCCGTCCGTCCCCTTGACCCCGGGGTAGATGTACAGGCCCGAGGCGGGCTGCCCGGCGACGCCCAGCGCGACCCCGTGCACCGCCGACGGGCCGGGCGGGGCCGTCTCGGTGAGCGTCAGGTTCGTCGCCTGCGACGGTGAGCTGGCCGGCCTGGGTGTCGGCGAGGGCGACTTCGGGGCCGGCGGCGGCTCCTCCTCCTCGCGGGTCACGGACGCGGAGTTGCGCGGGCTCTCGCTGGGCGCGGCGCCGCCCGGGTCGCTGTTGCCGACGCCGCGGGCGAGGTCCACGAGGGCGGTGGGGACCTCGGTGGCCGGCCGGTCGAGGGCGAAGCCGCCGGCGATGCCGGCGAAGAAGACGCCGGACACGGTCAGGACCGTGGTGAGGCGCCGCATCCGGCGGTGGTGCGCGTCGGACAAGACGTCGTCGAAGCGCCCGGGTGGCGGGGGGAGCGGCGGGACCGAGCGGCGAGGGAGGTCGTCGCTCACGCGTCCACCTCGAGCATCCCGTGCAGGCGGGACCGCGCGTCGAACAGCATCCGCTTGATGGTCCCCTCCGGGCGGCGCAGCGCGCGGGACACCTCGGCGACGCTCATGTCGGCGTAGTAGTGCAGGAGCACGGGGACGCGCATCCGGTCCGGGAGCCGCTCGACGAGGTCGCGCAGCCACGGGTCGACGGCCGGGGTGGCGGTCGGGGTGGTCTGCTCGAGGCGCTCCTTCAGCTTGCGGTCGCGCTGCTCCCGCCGCCAGCGGTCACGGACCAGGTTCGTCGCGGTGACGTAGAGGTAGCCCTTCGGGTCGTGCACCGTGACCCATCGCGACAGCAGCCGGACGAACGCCTCCGAGGCGATGTCGTGCGCGGCGTCCCGGTCACCCACGAGCGAGGCGCACCAGCCGGCGAGCGGGGCGTAGTGCAGGTTCCACAGCACGCGCGCGGCTTCCTCGCGCGTCACGGCGGCCGACGGGACGCGCGCGGCACCCGCCGTCAAGACTGCACCGACCACGTGACGAGGACGCAGGAGCGTCCCGGCCGGTTCGCTGCGAACGCCGGGGGCTGATGGAGCCGGCCACGGATGGGCCGGTCGCCCGTCTCCACGGTAGGAGACTAGGCCCACCCGGGTAGGCTCAGGGCAAAATGCGGCATGACGGCGTGGCGGCGTTTCTGCAGAGCCGTGTCACGCCTCGGTCGCTGTCGCGGTGCTGGTGAGGGAGAGAGACGGACGTGGACGCTGAGCAGATCGAGGCCGGGCGCGCGCGCTGGCAGGAGCGGTTCGCGGCGTCGCGGGTGCGGGAGGCCGACTTCACCACGCTCTCCGGGGTCGAGGTGGACCCGGTCTACGGCCCGGCGCCCGGCGACACCGTCGAGGGGTTCGAGCGGATCGGGTGGCCGGGGGAGTTCCCGTACACCCGTGGTCTGTACCCGACCGGCTACCGCGGCCGGACCTGGACGATCCGGCAGTTCGCCGGCTTCGGGAACGCCCAGCAGACCAACGAGCGCTACAAGATGATCCTGGCCGCCGGCGGCGGCGGTCTGTCGGTGGCGTTCGACATGCCGACGCTGATGGGCCGCGACTCCGACGACGCGCAGTCCCTCGGCGAGGTGGGCCACTGCGGCGTCGCGATCGACTCGGCCGCCGACATGGACGTGCTCTTCTCCGACATCCCGCTCGGTGACGTCACGACCTCGATGACGATCAGTGGGCCGGCGGTCCCGGTGTTCTGCATGTACCTCGTCGCCGCCGAGCGGCAGGGCGTCGACATCTCGACGCTCAACGGCACCCTGCAGACCGACATCTTCAAGGAGTACATCGCACAGAAGGAGTGGCTGTTCCCGCCGGAGCCGCACCTGCGCCTGATCGGCGACCTGATGGAGTACTGCGTCGAGCACATCCCCGCGTACAAGCCGCTCTCGGTCTCCGGCTACCACATCCGCGAGGCGGGCTCCACCGCCGCACAGGAGCTGGCGTTCACCCTCGCGGACGGCTTCGGGTACGTGGAGCTCGGCCAGTCGCGCGGTCTCGACGTCGACATGTTCGCTCCCGGTCTCTCCTTCTTCTTCGACGCGCACATCGACTTCTTCGAGGAGATCGCGAAGTTCCGCGCCGCCCGCCGGATCTGGGCCCGGTGGATGCGCGACGTCTACGGCGCCAAGACCGAGAAGGCCCAGTGGCTGCGCTTCCACACCCAGACCGCCGGCGTCTCGCTCACCGCCCAGCAGCCGGACAACAACATCGTGCGGACCGCGGTCGAGGCGCTCTCGGCAGTTCTCGGCGGCACCAACTCGCTGCACACCAACGCCCTCGACGAGGTGCTGGCGCTGCCGAGCGAGAAGGCCGCCGAGATCGCGCTGCGCACGCAGCAGGTGATCATGGAGGAGACCGGTGTCGTCAACGTCGCCGACCCGCTCGGTGGCTCCTGGTACGTCGAGGCGCTGACCGACAGGATCGAGGCCGAGGCCGAGGCCATCTTCACCCGGATCCGCGAGATGGGAAGCGACGGCACGATCACCGCCGGGCTGCTGCGCGGGATCGAGGACGGCTGGTTCATGTCCGAGATCGCCGAGGCCGCGTTCACCTACCAGACCGCCCTGGAGAAGGGCGAGAAGAAGATCGTCGGTGTGAACTGCCACACCAGGACCGTCGAGGAGCCGCTGGAGATCCTCCGGGTCTCGCACGAGGTCGAGCGGGAGCAGAAGCGGGTCCTCGGCGAGCGCCGGGCCGGGCGGGACAAGGCGGCCGCGGACGCGGCGATCGCGCGGATGGTCGAGGTGGCCCGTACCGAGGCGAACATGCTGCCCGCGATGCTCGACGCGGTACGCGCGGAGGCCTCGCTCGGCGAGATCTGCCAGGCGCTGCGCGCGGAGTGGGGCGACTACCGCGAGCCGCCGCGCTTCTGACCTGCCGTCGCACCGATCGCCTGGCCGAGGTCACGGTGGGTGCCCGCTCTCCCGAAGATCCTCGTCTCCGTGCTCAGGAACGCAGTCCGCTGCCTTCCTGAGCACGGCCACGGGGATCTTGGACGGTCGTGGGGCC
>DASTVO010000133.1:0-17630 GCA_035759075.1 Actinomycetes bacterium | reverse complement strand
GGTGGCTCGATCGTCAACGTCTCCAGCGTCCACCAGGTGATCCCCAAGCCGCGGTTCCTCGGCTACTCGGTGTCCAAGGGCGGCATGCAGAACCTCACCCGCACCCTGGCCCTGGAGTACGCGGGGGATGGTGTGCGCGTCAACGGCATCGGCCCCGGCGCCACCGTCACCCCGATCAACCGCGCCTGGATCGACGACCCCGCGAAGCGCGAGGCCGTCGAGAAACACATCCCGATGCGTCGCGCCGGCGACTCGGAGGAGATGGCCGCAGCCGTGGCCTTCCTGTGCTCCGACGAGGCGCTCTACATCACCGGTCAGACGCTGTTCATCGACGGCGGGCTGACGCTCTACCCGTCCTTCGAGACGTCGTGGTCCAGCGAATGACCGCCACCGACGAGGCGAGCATCCCGGCCCAGGTCGACCGGTGGTGGCCGTCGCGGTACGGCCCGGACGACCAGGCCGGCGCGCTCAACGAGATCACCCCCGCCAAGGTGCTCGAGGCGGTCTCGCTCGTGCGCCGGGGCGTCGTGCACGACCTCGCGCACGTCCTGCACGCCGACATCCCGGCCTTCCCGGGCCGGACCTTCCGGCAGTACCTCACGACCAACGCCCACCAGGTCAACCGCCGCCGGCCGGACGCGGGTGCCGCCGGCTGGGGGCGCAACGACGTCAACTGGGTCGTCGAGCAGGTCACCGCGACCCAGCAGATGGGCACCCACATGGACGCGCTCAACCACCTGCAGGTGGGGGAGCGCACCTACAACGGCTACCGGCTCGCGGACATCGTCGAGGAGCACGGCACCAACAAGCTCGGCGTCGACACGCTGCCGCAGGTCGTGACCCGCGGGCTGCTGCTCGACATCGCGGCGGTGCGCGGGGTGGAGCGTCTCGAGCCCGGCTACGTCATCACGCCCGCCGACGCCGACGCCGCGCTGCGCGCCCGGGGACTCGACCTGCGGCCCGGTGACGCGGTGCTGTTCCACACCGGCTGGGGCTCGTTGTGGGGCACCGACAACGAGCGGTACGGAGCGGGCGAGCCCGGACCGGGCATGGCTCTCGCCCGCCGGCTCGTCGACGCCCGGGTCGCGCTCACCGGCTGCGACACCTGGAGCTACGGACCCGTCCCGGCCGAGGACCCGGCCGAGCCGTTCGTGGTCCCGCAGACCCTCAACACCCACCACGGCGTCGTCGTCGTGGAGAACCTCCGCCTCGGTGAGCTCGCCGCGGCGGGCATCGCGGAGTTCCTGCTCGTCATCTCGCACGCCAAGCTGCGCGGCGCAACCGGCGCCTGGGTCGCCCCACTGGCGATCGTCTGACCCCGCGCAGCACGACCACATCTGACCAGCTCGAGCCCTCAGGGGGCACCACCATGCCTACAGACCACTACGACGTCATCGTGATCGGCTCCGGCGCCGGCGGCGGGACCGTCACGCGCGCGCTCGCGCCGACCGGCAAGCGGGTTCTGCTGCTCGAGCGGGGCGACTGGATGCCGCGCGAGCCGGAGAACTGGGACTCCAAGGCGGTGTGGATCGACAAGAGGTACGCCAACTCCGGCAAGTGGACCGACGCCGCGACCGGCAAGCAGTTCACGCCGAAGCAGCACTACTACGTCGGCGGCAACACCAAGGTCTACGGCGCGATCCTGTTCCGCTTCCGGGAGCGGGACTTCGGCGAGATCCGCCACGTCGACGGCATCTCGCCGGCCTGGCCGATCTCCTACACCGACCTGGCGCCCTGGTACGACCGGGCCGAGAGGCTCTACCAGGTGCACGGTCAGCGCGGCACCGACCCGACCGAGCCGCCGGCGAGCACGCCCTATCCCTACCCCGCCATCAGCCACGAGCCGCGGATCCAGCAGCTGAACGACGACCTGCGCGCCGCCGGGCTCAACCCGTTCCCGCTGCCCAACGGCATCCTGCTCGACGAGTCGGCGCCCTGGAAGTCCGCCTGCATCAGGTGCGCAACGTGCGACGGCTACGCGTGCCCCACCAACGGCAAGGCCGACGCGGCCGTCATCGCGGTCGAGCCGGCGCTGCGGCACCCCAACGTGACGCTGCTGACCAACGCGGTGGTGACCCGGCTGGGCACCGACCCGTCCGGCCGGACGGTGACCGATGTGGTCGTGGAGCGCCACGGCGAGCAGGAGCGCTACTCCGCCGACGTGGTCGTCGTCGCAGGCGGTGCGATCAACTCAGCGGCGCTGCTGCTGCGCTCCGCGAGCGACGCCCACCCCGACGGTCTCGGCAACGGCTCCGGCCAGGTCGGGCGGCACCTGATGCTGCACAACAACTCGTCGCTGATCGCGTTCTCGAAGATGCCGAACCCGACGAAGTTCCAGAAGACGCTGGGCATCAACGACTTCTACTTCGGCGACGAGAGCAGCGACTGGCCGTACCCGCTGGGCGCCATGCAGATGCTCGGCAAGAGCGACGCGACGCTGATCGGCTTCGACGTGAAGGACGCCGCCGACCCCGCCGAGGTGGCCCGGCACGCGCTCGACTTCTGGCTCACGACCGAGGACCTGCCGCTGCCCGACAACCGGGTCACCGTCGACCGCGACGGCGCGATCAGCCTGCGCTACACCCCGACCAACCTGGAGGCGCACCAGCGGCTGCGGGCGAAGTTCGAGAGTCTGCTCTCGGCGATGCAGTGCCGTGACGACGTCTACGAGAACCTGTCGTACGTCGGTGGTCGGCTGGGCATCTCCGGCGTGGCGCACCAGAACGGCACCGTTCGCTTCGGCACCGACCCGGCGACGTCGGCGCTCGACCTCGACTGCAAGCTGCACGAGCTGGACAACGTCTACGTCGCCGACTCGAGCTTCTTCGTCTCCAGCACGGCCGTGAACCCGACGCTCACGATCATCGCCAACGCGCTGCGCGTCGCCGAGACGATCGCCTCCCGGCTGGGCGCCAGCACGCTGGCCGCCGAGCAGGTCGAGCTCCCGCAGCAGACGACCGCGACAGCAGGGGCGGCGGTGCGGTCGTGATGACACCCGCGATGGCGATGGTGGCCCGCGGCGAGACCGGCTTCACCGCGTACGACCCGGCGTTCCGGGACGTGCTCGGCGACACGCCCCGCCTGCACCACGTCGTCGACGTCGACGCCCACGAGGGCCCGGTCTACGTGGCCGCCGAGGACGCGCTGTACTTCACCACCAAGCCCTGCCTCGGCAAGGTGCACATCAAGCGGCTGCAGCTGGACGGGACCAGCTTCCCCCGCCGCCCGTCAGACGTGTCGGTGGTCGAGGCGGACACCGTCGCGGCCAACGGCATGACGGCCGGACCGGAGGGTTCGCTGCTGGTGTGCGAGCAAGGGTCCATGACCCGGCGGGCCCGGATCAGCCGGGTGGAGCCGCGGACGGGCCGGACGACCACCGTTGTGACCGCCTGGCGGCACCTGCCGTTCAGCTCGCCGAACGACGTGGTGACCCACCCCGACGGGAGCGTGTGGTTCACCGACCCGTCCTACGGATGGCTGCAGGGCTTCCGCCCGCCGCCGGCAGTCGGCGACTTCGTCTACCGGTACGACCCCGCGACCGACGTGGTCGACGTCGTCGACGACTCGTTCGACAAGCCGAACGGGATCGCCTTCTCACCCGACCACAGGACGCTCTACGTCACCGACAGCGGCGCCAACCAGGAGCCGGGCAGCTACCACCACGACCGTCCGCACCGAGTCGTCGCCTTCGACCTCACGGCCGACCAGCGGCACCTGACGAACCGGCGGCTGCTCGCCGTGGTGGCCCCGGGGTTCCCCGACGGCATCACCGTCGACGACCGCGGCCGCGTCTACGTCTCGTCCTTCTCGGGAGTCCAGGTGCTCTCACCCGAGGGCGACCTCATCGGCCAGATCGACGTCCCGGGGGCCGTGAACTACACCTTCGGCGGACCGCACCGCCGTCTCCTCCTCATCACCAGTGACACGGCCGTCTGGGCGGCCGTCCTCGACCCGCACGGAGCCTGACATGAGCACACGTCGCCCCACCCACCTGACCCGCACCCGTCGGGCCCTGACCCCGGAGGGCGTCGACGCCGTCGTCGCCGCCGCGGAGCGGTTCGCCCTCGGCCAGGGCAGCCGCGTCGTCATCGCCGTCGTCGACGCGTCCGGCCGCCTGCTCGCCCTGCGCCGGACGCCCGACGCGCAGCCGGCCAGCGACCAGGTCGCCATCGACAAGGCACGCACCGCAGCGATCTTCGTCCGTCCGAGCCGGGAGCTGGAGGAGCAGGTCACGAACGGCCGCCTCGGCGCGCTGGCGCTGCACGGCGCGCGCGCCCTCATCGGCGGTATCCCGCTGACCGTCGACGGCGAGGTCGTCGGTGCCGTGGGCACCAGCGGGGAGACGACCGGTGAGGACGAGGCCGTCTCCCTGGCCGGCGCGCAGGCCGACTTCGGCACGGTCGAGGTGCCCGCGCTGTCCGCCGCCGCAGCCCGGCTGGTCGCCGACGCCGTGGACGCCGTCGCCGCCGAACGAGGCGTCGCCCCCGTCACGGCGGTGGTGGACAGCGGTGGCGAGCTCGTCTCGATCGCCCGGCCGGACGCCGCCCAGGTGGCCAGCGTCGGGGTGGCCACCGACAAGGCGCGCACCGCTGCGCTCTTCCGCCGGCCCAGCCGCGACTTCGAGCAGCAGGCGACCGGCGGCCGGCCCTCGGCCCTGCACCTGGCCGGTGCGGTGCCGCTGCAGGGCGGCATGCCGCTGCTCGTCGACGACCACGTCGTCGGCGCTGTCGGCGTGAGCGGTGCGTCCTCGGCGGACGAGGACCAGGAGCTCGCCGAGATCGGCGTCCGGGCGCTCGAAGCCGCGCTCTCGGCCAACGGCTCGGCCGACGCGGTCTTCATCCCCAGCCAGCAGGTCCGGGAGCGGTTCGCCACCGGCGGGCTGCTGCTGGACGAGGCGAGGTACAAGGTCGACGCCGGCCGGCGGGAGGCACCCGGCGAGGTGGAGTACCACGAGACCGTCGCCGACATCATGCACGTCGTCGAGGGCAAGGCCACCGTCGTCACCGGCGGCGCCCTGCGCGAGCCGCGCGGCGTCGGCCCCGGCGAGCTCCGGGGGAGCGGCATCGACGGCGGCACCAGGCACGAGCTGGCCGAGGGCGACGTCCTCGTCGTGCCCGCAGGAGTGCCGCACCAGTTCGTCGACGTCTCCGACCCGTTCCTCTACTTCGTGGCGAAGGTGGAGGCCTGAGATGGCTCGGATCGCTCCGTCGCTGCCCAGCCCTCCGCAGCTGCTGCCCGGCCGGCCGGACGCCGTCGTCGACCTGCAGACCGACGAGGGCGCCGCGCTGGTCGGCGCCCGGTGGCGGTACAGCGACGCCCGCATCGAGGAGGTCGACTTCGTCGAGGTCGGCTCGGCCGAGGACCCCCTCGGTCCGGGAACGGTGCCCAACCGCACGTACGACGTCGTGCCGCACGCCCAGGACCCGGACTTCGACGACTCCGGCTGGGAGGAGCTCGCGCCGGTCGACACCCAGCGGCGGCTCTCCAACGGGCTGGTGTGCGTGAGCTGGTACCGGCTCGACGTCACGGTCCCGGAGCGCGTCGGTGACCTCGACCCCACCGGCTCGACCGTGGTCTTCGAGGTCGTGATCGACGACTACGCCGAGGTCTGGGTCGACGGCCGGCTGCCCACCGCGCTCGGCGACAGCGGCGGCCACGTGATCGCCGGCTTCAACGCGCCGAACCGGGTCGTGCTCACGACCGACGCGCGCCCCGGCCAGACCTTCCACATCGCGGTGTTCGGCGTCAACGGCCCGATCTCCGCCTCGCCGCACAACTACATCTGGCTGCGCGGCGCGACGCTGGACTTCTTCGCCCCCGCCAGCGCGCGCGTGAGCGAGCCCGCCGACCTGCACGTCGTGCGGGCCAGCGACGCGCTGGACGCGCTGCTTCCTCCCGACGCCGAGCTCGAGCGGGTGGCTGCAGGCTTCGAGTTCACCGAGGGCCCGGTGTGGACCGCCGACGGAGCGTTGCTGTTCAGCTCGCCCAACACCAACCAGATCTACCGCTGGTCGCCGCCCGGGCAGGTCACCGTGTTCCGGTCGCACAGCGGCTACACCGGCACCGACATCGGGCGCTACCACCAGCCCGGCTCGAACGGGCTCACGTTCGACCCGCAGGGCCGGCTGACGTTGTGCCAGCACGGGAACCGCCGGGTCGTACGCGTCGAGCCGCACGGTGACGTGACCGTCCTGGCCGACGCGTTCCAGGGCCGGCGGCTCAACAGCCCGAACGACCTCGTCTACCGCTCCGACGGGACGCTGTACTTCACCGACCCCCCGTTCGGGCTGCCCGGCGTCTTCGACGACCCGAAGAAGGAGCTGCCGTTCAGCGGCGTGTTCCGGGTCCGGGACGGTGTCGTGTCCCTCGTCGACTCCTCGCTCAGCGGACCGAACGGGCTGGCCTTCTCGCCCGACGAGCGCTATCTCTACGTCGGCAACTGGGACGACCACCACAAGGTCGTCGTGCGCTACGAGGTCGCCGAGGACGGCAGCACGTCGGCGGGCGAGGTGCTCTTCGACATGACCGACGCCGAGGGCGACGACGCGATCGACGGCATCAAGGTCGACGAGCTCGGCAACCTCTACGTCTGCGGCCCGGGTGGGATCTGGGTGATCTCCCCGGAGGGGTCGCACCTCGGGACCCTCGGGCTGCCCGAGGACCCGCACAACCTCACCTGGGGCGACCCCGACGGCCGTGCCCTGTACATCACCGCACTGACCAGCGTGTACCGGCTGCGGCTGTCCGTCGCCGGGATCCGCCCGGTCCCCAAGACGACGAAGGACACCCGATGAGCAAAGGACTGACTGTCGGCTCCGTGCTGCCCGACTTCGAGCTACCCGACGACACCGGGACGCTGCGCCGGCTCTCCGAGCTGCAGGGCGACAACGCGATGGTGCTCCAGCTCGGCCGCGGCGAGCACTGCCCCCGCGAGCGCCAGCACCACAAGGAGCTGCTGCGCCTGCAGGAGCTCGTGCCGGTCGCGTTCACCACACTGGTGACCGTCCTGCCCAACGACCAGCACGACACGAACAAGATGCGCATCGCCACCGGCGCCTGGTGGCCGTTCCTCTCCGACGCCGACCTCGTCGTGCAGCACACCCTGGAGATCGACGAGTACACCGACACCCACCACGCCGCGACCGTCCCGCACACCCTGGTGCTCGCGCCGGGGCTGGTGATCGACAAGGTCTACTGCGGCTACTGGTTCTGGGGACGGCCGTCGGTCGAGCAGCTGTGGGCAGACCTGCAGGACCTGTTTCGTCGTACCAAGGCTGACTTCGACCCGACGACCGCCTCCGCGCGTGCCGCCTGGCAGGCCGCACAGGAGCCGGCGGTCCCGCGGTCCCGCCGGAAGGCCCGCAGCACCGCCGCAGCCTCCTGACCGCACCCGAGCTGCGGGCGGGGATGTGCCTGAACGACATCCACGCCCGCAGCTCTGCGCGGCGGCTCTGCCTCGCAGGCGCCTCGCTCAGCGAGAAGGTGCGGTCGACCGCCGGCACGAGCTGCCCGGCCTCCACCAGCTCGGTGAGCACGAGCAGGTCCCGGGCGTTCTCCGAGGAGCTGAAGGTGCGAGCTCCTGGCCGACGAACGGCGAGAGCGCATCGTCCGGACCTGCCGCTCGGTGCCGCCGAGCCAGCGACCGCGCGGTGACGTCCTTTCGCCGGTAGTCGCCTAGACGAGCGCGGCGATGACCGCGATGACTGGCGGCCCGCTCTGACCAATCATGCTGCGCCACAACGTGCGATCCGAGACGAAGAGGACGACGCCACACGCCGCCATGAAGGCGCAGCCGTAGATCACTAGCGCGCGGCCAACGCTTTCGTGTCCGGCATAGTCCGCGATGAGCCCAGCAACTGGGCCAGCTGCAAGGAAGAGGTTGTAGAACCCCTGGTTGAACGCCCACAAGCGCACACCGGCCGCCGGTTCCGGCTTGCCGAGCAGGAAGGTCTGCACGCCTGGGCGATGGAAGAGGACGCTCTCCAGAACGAACGCCACGACGTGGAAGATCACTGCGACCATCGCAAAGAGCTGCGTCACCGCGTTCATGGCACTGAGTATGGATCTGGACCGTCTGAGCGCGATGCAGGTCCGCGCCAAAGTAGGTCTGACTGCTCGCCCATGACCCTTCCGGAGGAAGGGGCGTCATCACCGCCATCGCCCTGCAGAATGAGGGCGTGCACGCGGACTTGGAGCTGGTTGAACGACGGAGACTGCGCGCACTCGTCGATGGCGATATCGCAACGGCGGCGGCGCTTCACCATGATGACTTCCTCCTGGTGACCCCGGGAGCGGCAAGTCTCACCAAGAGTGACTACCTCGCCATGATCGAGTCGGGCACGCTGAAGTACCTCGTTTGGGAACCAGGAACGATCGTGGTACGGATACTCGGGGACGCCGCGTGTCTGCGATATGCCGCGACTCTCCACGCACGCTATGACGGTCAGGACTCCAGCGTCGGGCGCTACTGGCATACGGACTACTACGAGCGCCACAACGGCGTCTGGCAGGTCGTGTTCTCTCATGCGACCGGGCCAACGAGGGCGTGATCAGTACCGACGGGGTGACGGAAGGGCGACCGCGAGTCGAACGGTAGTCCCCGTGACCTCGGCCCGGAACGCCTTGGCGAGCTGGACCGCGAAGGACCCGACCCCGCCGGACGCGCCGAGCACCAGGACCGTCTGCCCGGGTCGGACCTATCGGTGAGCCTGTCCACCCCTCACCCGCAGACGCAGACCAGCCGCGTCCCGGTCGGCAGGTCGGCGACCCGGACGAGCCCGGGCGCCGCGACCGGGTCGTAGGCGACCACGCTGTCCCGCGCGCCGGGTGTCCGGCGGAGCATGTGGACGGCGCCATCCGGACCGCTCAGGAGTCCCGCCTCCTGCCGCACTGCCGACGACCCGGCGACCAGGACCGCCGGCACAGGCCGGTCGACGACCACGGCCAGCGCGTCGCCGCCGGAGCGCAGCGACCGGACGGGCACGAGCATCCGCGGTGGCCGGCCGCCGACAGGTCCCTCGGCGAACGCCCACCCGACCGGCGCCGCAACGGTCCGAGTCATCAAGCCGCCCGCGGTCATCCGCAGCACCTGCAGCTCGCACCGAGGTCCGGGGCACGCGCGGCCCAGCGTCAGCAGCCACTGGCCGGAGACGCCGAGATAGGCCCCCACCCGCCCGAGCGTCTCCCGCTCCGGGCGCCGGCCGACGCGGGTCACGCCGCCCGGCCAGGCGAGCGCCAGCTCGACGCTCCCGTCGGCGGCGTCCCGGGTCATCACCAGCGCGCCCACCCCCGCCGCGTCGAGCACGCCGCGGGCCCGCCACGGCCGGCCGTCGTAGCCGGGGAACGGTGCCGGGTTCGTCGTGCGGCCGGACGCTGCGTCGACCTCCTCCATGCGGCTGCCCCGGAGCACGAGAGCGCGGCCCGGGAGGTACGCGGCCGAGACCAGCCGGTCCGCCGGTGCGAGCGGCAGCCACCTCCGCTGCCGCATGTCCGCCCGGAAGAGCATTCCGTCCTGTACGGCCAGCAGGACCTGGTTTGTGCCGCCGTGCGCGGACCGCTTGCCGGCGACCGCCAGCAGCGCGGCGGCCGGAGGAAGTGGCGTCGGCGCGGCCAGCCACCGGACCGGCCCGCCGGGCCGGGCCGTCAGGAAGTAGTGACCGTCGCGCCCGACGGCCCGAGGGCCCCTCTCGACCGCGGCGCCACCACCGGCAGCTGGCCCCGGATCCCGGCCGGCGGAGAGCAGGTCCACCTGGCCGCCGACGAGGACGACGGCCGCCACGCCGACACCGACGATCGCCCCGCGAAGCCGGCGCGGGACCGCTTGCCGGGCGCGCCGGTCGGCGCCCCTCTCCAGCACGTCGGCGCGCCCGGCCATGCCCCGAGTATCCGCGCCGATCGCTTCAAGATCTCGATGAGCGTGCGCCGGAGGCGAGTCCACTGCCTTCCTGGGCACCGGCATCGGGATCTTGGCGGGGGGCGGGTGGGGTCGGCGCGCTGTCGCGCTGCAGCAGGCTGAGCGCCACCGCCGGGAAGATGAGCACCGACAGCAACCCGGCCGAGACCATCGCGGCTGCGGTCACCTCGGAGATGCGGCCGATCTCCACACCGATCTGGGCGGCCGCCACGATGAACGGCAGCGACGTGGCCTGCAGCAGCCCGGCAGCGAGTGCCGGCCGGCGACCCATCGTCGACGCGTACAGCAGTGCGGGCACCCCGCGCATGACCAGCAGCGCCAGCAGGAACACCGGCACCCGCAGCAGCGCGGAGGGGCTGTCCACGAGACCCTCGAGGTCGAGGCGCACGCCGCTGCTCACGAAGAACACCGGCACGAGGAAGCCGAAGCCGATCGCGTCCAGCTTGGTACGGAAGTGCGGGTGGCTGGCCGAGTCGCGGTCCACGACGCTGATGAGTACGCCGGCGAGGAACGCGCCCAGGATGCTCTCCAGGCCCACCCGCTCGGCCAGCGCGGTGAACGCCACCAGCAGCACCACCGCGAGCCGCACCCGGATCTCGGCGGTCATGTCCTGCAGGTGCTCGAGCACCGCCCCGAGCCGCGCCGACATGCCGACCCGGCCCAGCGCCAGCGCCGTGACGACGACCAGCGCCACGAACGAGACGAACAGCACCAGGCGGCTGCCGCTGCTGCCGTCCGAGGTGGAGAACAGCAGCGACAGCAGGACGATCGCGCCGAAGTCGGCGACGGTGGCGGCCACGATGGTCGTCTGGCCGACCGTGCCTTCCGCCTTGCCGGCGTCCTTGAGCACCGGCACGACGAGGCCGAGCGAGGTGGCCGAGAGGGCGATCACCACGAGCACCGGGCTGCTCACCCAGCCCGCCGCGTCGAGACCGAACCCCACCGGCACGCCGATCGCGAGGGTGACGAGGTAGCCGACCAGCGCCACCCGGAGCAGCCGGCCGCGCAGGGCCTTGGCCTCGATCTCCAGACCGGAGAGGAACAGCAGGAAGGCCAGCCCGATGAGCGCGAGGACCTCGACCGGCAGGTCGGCCTCGACCCAGCCGAGCACCGACGGGCCGAGCACGACGCCGGCGAGGATCTCGACCACCACCGAGGGCACCCGCAGCCGCGGCAGGAAGCCGAGGACGAGGGGGGACAGCGCAGCGACCACGCTGATGACCAGCAGGTTGTCGAAGGACACGTCGGGCATGGGAGTTCTCCTCGCAGGGGTGGTGACGCGGGCTACAGCCCGTACTGCTCCAGCAGGCGCAGCCAGACCTCGCTGACGGTGGGGAAGGACGGCACGGCGTGCCAGAGCTGGTCCAGCGGCACCTCGGCCGCGACGGCGACGGTGGCCGAGTGCAGCAGCTCCTGGACGCCGGGCCCGGTGAAGGTGGCGCCCACCAGTACCCGGCGCGACTCGTCGACGACGAGCCGGCTGGTGCCGGTCACCCCGTTGCCGGAGGTGTAAGCGCCGGCAACGTCGCCGGTGCCGTAGTCGACGACCCGGACGTCGAGCCCCCGGTCGCGGGCGTCGCTCTCGGTGAGGCCGACCGCGCACACCTGCGGGTCGGTGAAGGTCACGCGCGGGACCACCGACCTGCTGGCCCGGTCACGGACGTCCTTGCCGAGGATGACGTCGGCCGCGATGCGCGCCTGGTACTTGCCCATGTGGGTGAGCTGGGCCAGCCCGTTGCAGTCGCCCACCGCGTAGAGCCAGTCGCCCTCCACCCCGGTCGCCCGCAGCCGGTCGTCGACGTCGACGACGCGCCCCGGGTCGATGCCGACCGAGGACAGGCCGAGCTCGGCGGTCATGACCCGCCGGCCGGCGGCGACGAGGATCTCGTCCGCCTCCAGCTCGCCCTGCCCGGCGACCGTCATCGTCACCGGGCCGTCCGGGCGCTCCCGGCGCACCGCCGCGACCTGGGCGCCGACGTGCACCGTCACGCCCTCGCCGCGCAGCGCCGCCGCGACCTGCTCCCCGGCGAACGGCTCCTCGCGGGCCAGCAGCCGCGGCGCCACGTCCACGACGGTGACCTCCTCGCTGCCCAGCCGCCGGAACGCCTGCGCCAGCTCGACGCCGACGGCGCCACCGCCCAGCACCAGCAGCCGGCGGGGGACGCTCTTGGCGGCCGTGGCGGCGCGGTTGTCCCACGCGCCGGCCTCGGCCAGGCCGGGCACCGGCGGCAGCGCGGCGGAGGTGCCGGTGGCGAGCACGACCGCACGCCGTGCGCGCAGCGACCGGACGTCGGTCCCTCCGCTCGCGACGGTCACCCGTCGTTCCCGGTCCAGGCGACCGGAGCCGCGCACCAGCTCGATGCCGTGCTCCTCCAGCCAGGGCAGCTGCCCAGAGTCGTCCCAGCTGCTCGTCATGTAGTCGCGCTGCGCGAAGGCTGCCGCCACGTCGATCTCGCCGGTGATCGCCTCGGCCGCCCCGGGCACGCGGCGGGCGGCGGCGAGCACGTCCCCGGGCCGGATCAGCGTCTTGCTCGGGACGCAGCCCCAGTAGGAGCACTCGCCCCCCACCAGCTCGTGCTCCACCAGCGCGACGGACAGCCCGCCGTCGGCGCACCGGCCGGCGACCGTCTCACCCGCCGGGCCGGCGCCGACCACGACGACGTCGAACTCGTCCATGTCCAGGGTTCCTTTCGGGTCGGTCATGCCGCGGGGAAGCCGGCCGCCGGCCACGGCGCGCCGGCGTAGCGCTGGATCACGGGACCGGGCACCGGCGGGACCCGGCCGAAGAGGCCTGGGCCGACCTCGAGCCGTTCGGCGTGGGCGAGCCGGGCGAACGGGTCGTCGGCCAGGTCCTGCCCGTCCCTGCGAACGGTCACGGCACCCGCGAAGTGCGAGGAGTCCCGCACGAACGTGCTGACCGCGTCCGGCGGCGGCCCGGCCAGGACGCGGCGCAGAGCGCCTGACACGGCCGGGTCGTCGAAGAGCGGAGCACGGTCGCGGGGGAGCAGCACGAAGGAGATCGATGCGGCCGCACCGTCCGGGTCGACCACGCGCGCGTCGGCGCGCACGGCGCCCGGCACCGGCTTGCGACCTGCCGGCCACGCGGCGAGCCAGCCGGCCGGCTGCCCGCCGGTCGTCAGCGGGGCGGTGGCCACGGCGCCCTCCGGTCGAGTCTCGGTGCGTGCCAGCCACACCCAGCCGGCGGACCGGGTCACCGCGGCACCTCCCAGTCCGGCCGGACCGAGCGGGTCACGGCCCGGAGGTCCTGCCGGAGGTCCTCGAGCGTCGGCCGGCCCCAGAACCAGTAGCCGTTGTACGCCGAGTGCACGGTCAGGTCGGGGCGCAGCACGAACACGGTCGGCACGTACGGCCGGTACAAGGTGTCGGTGGTCTCCCGCAGACCGAGGTCGTCGACGTAGCGCCGGGCCGCGTCGGAGAGGAACGTCCACCGGGCACCGAGGCCGGCACGGAACGCCGAGAGCGCGACCGGCTCGTCGATGCTCACCGAGACCAGGCGGGTGTACGCGACCTCCATCTCGTCCTGCAGAGCGACCAGTCCGCGGAAGAAGGCCTGCTCCTTCGGGCACCACCACCCGCGGAAGAACGTCAGCACCAGTGGGTCGCCCTCGGCCAGCTCGCACAGCCGTCGCGGGACGCCGTTGTGGTCCGGCAGCTCCAGGTCGGGGAAGGCTGTCCCGGGGGCCAGGTCGGCGCCGCGCGCCTCGGTCGCCGTCATCGCAGCGTCGCCGCCGCGATCGGCACCGCGAATGCGCGGCACCACACCAGCAGGGTCACCGGCGGGTCTGCTGCAGTGCCGGCAGGCACCTCGTAGTTCTGGCTGCCGCGGTTGCCGCGCAGCCGGTCGAGGTGCACGCCGCCGTCCGGGTCCTCGCGACCAGCGCCCGGGACCAGGTGGACCTGGTAGTCCGGGCCAGGCTCGATGTCGATGCCCTGCAGCCGCACGACGTACGACCCGTCCGGATCCTGCAGCAGCAGCACCCGCCCGGACGCCCGGTGGTCGATGCCCACGAGCTCCGCCGCACCGGCAGCCGTTCCGGCCGCCGCCGGAGCTGTCTCCACCACCGTCACCTGGCGGAAGGCAGGCAGCACGGTGAGCACGAACGCCAGCGCGACCGGCACCGCCTGCACCGATGCGGTGAGGAGCGGCCCGCGGCCCAGCCGCGGCAGCAGCCACGCCGACCCCAGCACAATCGCCCCCACGGCTGCCGTGAACCCTGCAGCCTGCGGGCTGGCGAGCATCGACCGGGCCACACCGGGACGCCAGGCGAGGAACGCGGCACCGCCGAGACCGGCGAGGACGGGAACCACGAGCGCGTACGCGGGAACGGGGAGCACCAGCGGCCCGAGGCGCGTGCGAGGTGAGGTCATGGGGGAGGAGTCACCCGATCGCGTGGGGCGTTACGTAACGCCGGAACCCCCGGCAGGACTGAGCCGGTAGCCCGTTCGACGCCCTCCGGAGGTCCTCGCATGTCCACCGTCCCGATCGCCGACCACGCCCTTCTCTCGGACCGGCACTCCGCCGCTCTGGTCACCCGGGCCGGCTCGGTGGACTGGCTGGCGTTCCCGCGCTTCGACAGCCCGTCGGTCTTCGGCCGGCTGCTCGGCGACGACGCCGGGCACTGGGAGATCGCGCCGACGGGGGAATGGGCCAGCAGCCGGCGCTACCTCGACGGCACGCTCGTCCTCGAGACCACCTTCACGACCGACACCGGCACGCTGGTCGTCACCGACGCGATGGCGATGGGTCCGGACAACGGCGGGCACCGTCTCGGCGTCGACGTCCCGCACCTGCTGGTGCGCCGGGTCGAGGTCACGAACGGGACCGTCGAGGTGGAGATCGACTACCGGCCGCGGCCGGAGTACGGCCTCGTCGTGCCGCTGCTGTCCGCCGTGGAGGGCGGCATCACCGCCCGCGGGGGAGCGGAGTGGCTGGTCCTCACGACCCCCGTCCCGCTCCTGGTGCACGAGGGCGGCCGGGCGACCGGGCACGCCACCCTGGCCGCTGGGCAGGCCATGCACCTGGCGCTGCAGCGCTCGACGCTGGAGGAGACGCCGGCGCACGTCTGGGCGGAGGCAGAGCTGGCCGCGACGTTGGACGCGACGATCGAGGCCTGGCGTTCGTGGTCGGCGCTGCACCAGTCGTACGACGGGCCGTGGGCCGACCTCGTCCACCACAGCGGGCGCGTGCTGCAGGGGCTGTCCTTCCAGCCGAGTGGCGCGATCGTCGCCGCCGCCACCACGTCGCTGCCCGAAGGCGTGGGCGGTGAGCGCAACTGGGACTACCGGTTCTCCTGGGTCCGTGACTCGAGCTTCACGATGGAGGCGCTCTGGGTGGCCGCCTGCCCGGACGAGGCCGACGACTTCTTCGCGTTCATGACGACGGCCGCGGCGTCGTCGATCGGTCCGGACTCCGGACTGCAGATCATGTTCGGCATCGGTGGCGAGCACGACCTCACCGAGCGGACCCTTCCGCACCTCGAGGGCTGGCGGGACAGCCGGCCGGTCCGGGTGGGCAACGGTGCCTGGGACCAGCGGCAGATCGACGTCTACGGCGAGCTCCTCGGCGCCGCCTACCGGCTCGCCGACCAGCTCGCGGGCATCGACGAGGACACCAAGCGGTTCCTCGTGGCCTGCGCCGACACCGCTGCGGCCCACTGGGTCGAGAAGGACCAGGGCATCTGGGAGGTACGCGGCGAGGCGCAGGCGTTCCTCTACTCCAAGGTCATGTGCTGGGTCGCCCTCGACCGGGCCATCGCGCTGGCCGACCGCATCGGGGCCGACGACAAGGTCGACCACTGGAAGCGCGTCCGCGAGGAGATCTTCGAGACGGTGGTCCGGGACGGCTGGAACGACAAGGCCGGCGCGTTCACGCAGTACGTCGGGTCCGAGGCGCTGGACGCGTCGAACCTGATGATGCCCATCGTCGGCTTCCTGCCCGCGGACGACCCGCGGATGCTGGCCACCATCGAGGCGATCGAGGCGCGGCTCACCGACGACCGCGGGCTGGTGTACCGCTACCGCACCGAGGAGGGGGTCGACGGGCTGGCGGGGGAGGAGGGCACCTTCCTGCTGTGCACCTTCTGGCTGGCGCAGGCGCTCGCTCTCGCGGGAAAGGTGGAGCGCGCCGAGGCCGTGTTCGAGCGCGCGGTCGGCTTCGCCAACGACGTGGGACTGCTCGCCGAGGAGGTCGACGCCGGCAGCGGCGAGCTGCTCGGCAACTTCCCGCAGGCGTTCAGCCACATCGGCCTGGTGAACGCTGCCTGGGCGATCGCGCAGGCTCGAGAGCGCGTGGCCGGATGACCTCGTCCCGCCTGCTGGCTCGCCCTCCCGCAACCCGGTGGACGGGTCTAGAGTCGCCGATGACCCCCGATGGGGAGGTGTCGACGATGGCCCGAGACCTGCGGACGAACGCGCCCGTGCCCGCCCCGCGCATGTCCGTGCACGTCGAGGACGAGCTGCTGGAGAAGCTGCGAGCCGGTGAGGACAGCGTCTTCGCCGAGATCGTCCGGGCATGGTCGCCCGTGATGATGCGGGTCGCTCGGTTCCACGTCTCGACCGAGGCCTCCGCGGAGGAGGTGGTCCAGGAGACGTGGCTGGCCGTGATCCGCGGGCTGGACGCCTTCGAGGGCCGGTCGACCGTGCGGACCTGGGTCTTCCGCATCCTGACCAACCTCGCCAAGACCCGCGGTGTGCGGGAGGCGCGGACCGTGCCGATGGCGACCCTCTCGTCCGGCGACGAGGCCGACGGTGTCGTCGACCCGGACCGGTTCCGCGGCCCTGACGACGAGTGGCCCGGGCACTGGACCTCGACCGGAGCGCCGACCTCGTGGCCGACACCCGAGTCGTCCGTGCTCGGCGCCGAGGTGCGGGACCGGGTCGCCGCGGCCCTCAGCGTGCTGCCCGAGCGCCAGCGGGTGGTCGTGACCCTGCGCGACGTGCACGGCCTGGACTCCGACGAGGTCTGCTCCGCCCTGCAGATCAGCCCGGCCAACCAGCGGGTGCTGCTGCACCGTGGCCGCGCGCAGGTGCGCGCCCAGCTCGAGGACTACTACCGGGGGCGCGAGAGGGAGCCGCAGCCATGACCGAGCGCGACAAGCCTGTGCTGTCCATCGACTGCCGTGGGGTGGTCGAGCTGGTCACCGACTACCTCGAAGGCGGTCTGCCGCCACAGCTCACCGCCGAGGTCGAGGCGCACCTCGCCTTGTGCGACGGCTGCCAGAGCTACCTCGAGCAGATGCGCCGCACCATCGACGAGCTGGGCCGGGTCCCCGTCGAGACGCTCAGCCCGGAGGCTCAGCAGGAGCTGGTGGCGACCTTCCGCACCTTCCGGGGGGTACAACGGTCCTGACGTCGGAACCGCCAGACTCGGGAGCTGTCCGGGCATCCGCAGCGGACCTGGTCTCCGAAGAGAGGAGCAGGAACCACGACGACGGAGGCAGCGATGCGGCACATTCCAGAGAAGCGGCAGGACATCCGTCCGCCGATGGGGATCGTCCCGCTGCTCCTCGCGGTGGGCTTCGTTCTCCTGCTCGCCGCCATCGTCATCGGGATCGCGGCGAGCTGACCGGCCGCGCCCGCCCCTCGTACATGTGGCCGAGGACCCGGGGTGCGGCGGGCTCGTAGTAGGTGTCCAGTGCCGTCACGGTGAACCCGGCGGACTCCAGCAGCGCCGGGATGTCCCGGTCGAGGTGGCACC
>DASTVO010000132.1:0-2052 GCA_035759075.1 Actinomycetes bacterium | reverse complement strand
CCGGTGACCGTGGTCGTCTGCTTGTCGTCGCGGATACCGACGATGTCGACGGTCTCGTTGACCTTGACGACGCCCCGCTCGATGCGGCCGGTGACGACGGTGCCGCGACCGGTGATCGTGAACACGTCCTCGATCGGCATGAGGAACGGCTTGTCGACCTCGCGCTCCGGCTGCGGGATCGCGGTGTCGACGGCGTTCATCAGCTCCATGAGCTTCTCGCCCCACTCGGCGTCGCCCTCGAGCGCCTTCAGCGCCGAGACGCGCACGACCGGCAGGTCGTCGCCCGGGAACTCGTACTCGGAGAGCAGCTCACGGACCTCCAGCTCGACGAGCTCGAGGATCTCCTCGTCGTCGACCATGTCGGCCTTGTTCAGCGCCACGACGATGTAGGGGACGCCGACCTGGCGGGCCAGGAGGACGTGCTCCTTCGTCTGCGGCATCGGGCCGTCGGTGGCCGCGACCACGAGGATCGCGCCGTCCATCTGGGCCGCGCCGGTGATCATGTTCTTGATGTAGTCGGCGTGACCCGGGCAGTCGACGTGCGCGTAGTGGCGCGCCTCGGTCTGGTACTCGACGTGCGCGATCGAGATCGTGATGCCGCGAGCCTTCTCCTCGGGCGCCTTGTCGATCATGTCGAAGGCCGACGCCTCGTTGAGGTCGGGGTACTTGTCGTGCAGCACCTTGGTGATCGCCGCTGTCAGCGTCGTCTTGCCGTGGTCGATGTGACCGATGGTGCCGATGTTGACGTGCGGCTTAGTCCGCTCGAACTTCGCCTTCGCCACTGGGGTCCTCCTAGGACTTGAGGTTGTTACGCCGTACGACGTTGCTGGCTGGTCTGTCTTGACGGAAGGGCTTGGGCCCTACTCGCCACGGGCCTTCTTGATGATCTCTTCCGCCACGTTGCGAGGAACCTCGGCGTAGGAGTCGAACTGCATGCTGTAGCTGGCCCGGCCCTGGGTCTTGCTGCGGAGGTCTCCGACGTAGCCGAACATCTCCGACAGCGGGACGAGCGCGCTCACCACCCGGGCGCCGGAGCGCTCCTCCATGGCCTGGATCTGGCCACGACGGGAGTTCAGGTCGCCGATCACGTCGCCCATGTAGTCCTCGGGCGTCGTGACCTCCACGGCCATCATCGGCTCGAGGATGACCGGGTCAGCCTTGCGGGCCGCCTCCTTGAACGCCATCGAGCCGGCGATCTTGAAGGCGAGCTCGGAGGAGTCGACCTCGTGGTAGGCGCCGTCGAGCAGCGTCACCTTGACGTCGACCAGCGGGTAACCGGCCAGGACGCCGAACTCCATGGCCTCCTGGCAGCCCGCGTCCACCGACGGGATGTACTCGCGGGGGATGCGACCGCCGGTCACCTTGTTCTCGAACTCGTAGCCGCCGTCGCCGGCGCCCGTCGGCTCGAGGGCGATCTGGACCTTCGCGAACTGGCCCGACCCACCGGTCTGCTTCTTGTGGGTGTAGTCGTGGCGCGCCACCGTGCGGCGGATCGTCTCGCGGTAGGCCACCTGCGGCTTGCCGATGTTGGCCTCGACGCGGAACTCGCGCTTCATGCGGTCGACCAGCACCTCGAGGTGCAGTTCTCCCATGCCGGCGATGATGGTCTGGCCGGTCTCCTCGTCTGTGCGGACCTGGAAGGTCGGGTCCTCCTCGGCGAGGCGCTGGATGGCGGTGCCGAGCCGCTCCTGGTCGCCCTTGGACTTCGGCTCGATGGCGACCGAGATGACCGGCGCCGGGAAGTTCATCGACTCGAGGATCACCGGGGCCTCGGGGCCGCAGAGGGTGTCACCCGTGGTGGTGTTCTTCAGGCCCATGACCGCGACGATCTGCCCGGCGGTGGCCTTCTCGATCTCCTCACGCTTGTTCGCGTGCATGCGGTAGATCTTGCCGATCCGCTCCTTGTTGCCCTTGGTGCTGTTGAGCACCTGCGAGCCGGCGGTCATCGTCCCGGAGTAGATCCGGATGTAGGTCAGCTTGCCCAGGTGCGGGTCGCTGGCGATCTTGAAGGCCAGCGTCGCGAGCGGGGCGTCCTTGTCCGGGTCGCGGGTC
>DASTVO010000131.1:0-10836 GCA_035759075.1 Actinomycetes bacterium | reverse complement strand
ACGGCGACCGGCCCGGCACCTGCACCGTCGTGGTGCGCTCCGCGTCCCGATGCTCGACGCGGGCGCCACCGGGCGGCACCGAGCCGGAGTTCGACGAGTCCGCGCAGATCGTCGTGACCGTGACCGGCTAGCGGAGCGGGGCACACCCGGGTACCTGCCGCATCGGCGGAGGCGCCAGGTAGTCTGGGCGCCGTTCGCGGGTGTAGTTCAATGGTAGAACATCAGCTTCCCAAGCTGACAGTGCGAGTTCGATTCTCGTCACCCGCTCCGAGCCCCTCACCAGGGCATTGTCAGGTGCCGAGCACCTCGGCGGCGGCTCGCCGGCCGGCTTCCGCTCCGCGAACGGAACGGGCTGCTACGTCAAGATCGGAGCAAACCGACCAGGGCGGCTGGCACCGAGCCGCTCCGATCAAGCGAAGACGACCCACGGCGTACGAGAGCCGTGCGCAGCGGCGACTGCATCGCGCCTGGCCCACTGTGGCCGGCGGAACGCACGCAGAACGCACGGCGGCCCGCGGACGAGAGCCGCAAGGGACCCGGGATCACGCGGGGCGACAACTGGAGCGGGTGACGAGAATCGAACTCGCACTGTCAGCTTGGGAAGCTGATGTTCTGCCATTGAACTACACCCGCGGTGACTGCCCGAGCATCTTACAGGGCAGCGGTAGGGTCGCCACCGTGCTGCTCTCGGACAGGGACATCCGCAAGGAGATCGAGTCGGGCCGGGTCGCCCTCGAGCCGTTCGACCCCGCGATGGTGCAACCGTCCAGCGTCGACGTCCGCATCGACCGCTACTTCCGGGTCTTCGAGAACCACCGCTACCCCCACATCGACCCCGCCGAGGAGCAGGCCGAGCTGACCAGGCTGGTCGAGCCCGACGGCGACGAGCCGTTCATCCTGCACCCGGGGGAGTTCGTGCTGGCCAGCACGTACGAGGTGGTGACGCTCCCGGACGACGTCGCGGCCCGGCTGGAGGGCAAGTCCAGCCTCGGCCGGCTCGGGCTGCTGACCCACTCGACCGCCGGCTTCATCGACGCCGGCTTCTCCGGGCACGTGACGCTGGAGCTGTCCAACGTCGCGACCCTGCCCATCAAGCTCTGGCCGGGGATGAAGATCGGACAGCTCTGCTTCTTCCGGCTCTCCAGCCCGGCCGACGCCCCGTACGGCTCCGGCGCCCAGGGCTCGCGTTACCAGGGCCAGCGCGGCCCGACCCCGTCGAGGTCGTTCCAGAGCTTCCACCGCACCACGATCTGAGGTCGGGCCGGCCCGGCCGGCTGCTACGTCGTCGCCACCGCGTCCAGCACGTCGAGCCGCGCGGCCCGCCGTGCCGGCAGCAGCGCAGCAACCACTCCGCACGAGCCGGCGATCGCCACGATCAGCGCCAGCTGGCCGAACGGGACCACCATCCGGGCCGTCTCGATGCCGGACTCCTTGATCGCGAACACGAGCGACCACCCGAGGAACAGCCCCACGCCGAGGCCGAGCAGCGTGCCGTACACCGCCATCAGCGCGGCCTCCCAGCGGACCATGCCGCGCAGGTGCCCGCGTGACATCCCGACGGCGCGCAGCAGGCCCAGCTCGCGGGTCCGCTCCACGACCGAGAGCGCGACGGTGTTCGCGATGCCGACCAGGGCGATGAGGATCGCCAGCGCCAGCAGCGCGTAGACGATGCCCAGCATCGAGTTGAAGCCGTCGACCACGGACTGCCGCAGCTGCGCCCGGTTCATCACCTCGACGTTGCCGTACGCGGCCGCGACCGAGTCGACGGACGAACGGAGCCCCGGGCCGGCGCCGTCCTCACCCACGACGTAGACCGACGCGTCCAGGGCGCCGGGCACCGCCGCGGCGAAGGCGGCGCGGTCGACCCACAGCTGGCCGGTCCAGTCCGGGTGGTCGAACAGCGCCCGCACGACGAAGGACTTCTCGGCGCCGCTGGCGAAGGTCATGTCCACCGTGCTGCCGAGCTCCCACCCCTTCTCCTCGGCGTGCCGGGCGCCCACGGCCACCCCGTCGGTGCCCATGTCGGCGAGCGATCCGGCGGAGACGCCGATGTCGAACGCCGACTCGACGGTCTCCGCCGGCCAGCCGGCGACGTCGGTCACCCCGTCCTCGACCTGCGCCCGTGTCCACTGCTTCGGCACCGCGACCGCGACGCCGTCGGTGGCGGCCAGCTCTTCGGCCAGCGCCGGGGCGGCGCCGCCGTAGATCCAGGCGCCGGTCTCCAGCACCAGGTCGCCGCGGAACTCCTTGTCGAAGGAGTTGGTCACCGACCACTTCCCCGAGGCGGCGAACACGGTGATCGCGCCGACCAGGGCCACCCCGATCATCAGCGCGGACGCGGTGGCCGCCGTCCGCTTCGGGTTGCGGACCGCGTTCTCCCTGGCCAGCAGACCGCGGATGCCCGCGGTGCGCGGCAGGGGCAGCGCCAGGAGCCGCACGACCGGCCGGGCGAGCACCGGGCTCAGGGTGGCCACGCCGAGGAAGCCGGCGAGGGCGCCGACCAGCACCAGCGGCACGGTCGCGCTGGTGATGCCGAGCACGACGGCCAGCACGCTGCCCGCGGTGAGCAGCAGACCGAGAGCCAGTCGGACGCGCGAGACGCCGGTCTTCTCGACGGCGACGTCACGCATGGCGGCGACCGGCGCGACACGAGCCGCCCTGCGGGCCGGCAGCATCGCCGACACGACGGTGACCACGACGCCGACGGCGAACGCCACCAGCAGCGACGTCGGCGAGATGACCAGCGGGCCCTCCGGCAGCGTGACGCCGAAGCTGGAGAACAGCGACTGGATGCCCTTGGCGACGCCGATGCCTGCGAGAAGACCGAGCGCTGAGGCGATGACGCCGACCGTTGCGGCCTCGACCGCGACGCTGCGCCGGACCTGGCGGCCGCTGGCGCCGATCGCGCGGAGCAGCGCGAGCTCCTTGGTGCGCTGCGCGACCAGGATCGCGAAGGTGTTGTTGATGATGAACGCCCCGACGAGCAGGGCCACCCCGGCGAAGATCTGCATGAAGGTGCCGAAGAAGCTCACGTCCTCGTTGCTGCGGTTCGCGATCTCCTCGGTCAGGGCCGTACCGGTGACGGCTTCGACCCGGTCACCGAGCGCCCCGCGTACGGCCTGCGCCGCCTGCTGCTGGCTGACCCCGGCTTCCGCGTCGACAGCGATGCTGTCGACGGTGCCCTCCCGGCCCAGCACCCGCTGCGCCGTGTCGAGGGTGAACAGCACGGTGCGGTTGCCCGCTCGGTTGTCGGCGTCACCGAAGGTGGCGACCCCGACGACCTCGACCTGGGTCGGGCCCGCCGCGGTCAGCACGGTGGTGCGGTCGCTGGGCGCGAGGCCGACCTCCTCGGCCAGCGAGCGGTCCACCACGACCTCGTCGTCGGCCTGCGGGCCGCGCCCGTCGACCAGCCGGAACGGGTTGAGCGACTCCACCTCGGTCCAGGCGGCACCGGCCGGCGCGGCGCCCATGCCGATGTCGTCGACCGCCTTGCCGTCGGAGTCGACGACTTGGGCATAGCCCTCGACCCGAGGCGCGACCGCAGCCACTCCCGGCAGCGCGGCGACCTCGTCGGCGACCGTGTCCGCGACGGGGGCGTGCGCCATTCCGTAGCCGCCCTCGATGGTGGCCGGGCCGCGGACGAGCACGTCCGTCCCGCGCTCGGCGTTGGCGTAGACGCCGGACAGCGTCGCGCCCATGGTGTCGGTGAAGATCAGCGAGCCGGCCATGAAGGCGACGCCGAGGAGGACGGCGAGCACGGTGCTCACCAGCCGGCGCTTGTGGGCGGCCAGCCCGCGGAGGGTCAGGCTCAGCACCGTCAGACCTCCAGGTTCTTCATGTGGTCGAGCACCTTCTCGGCGGTGGGCTCGCTCATGTCGTGGACGATGCGGCCGTCGGCGAGGAAGACGACCCGGTCGGCGTGGCTGGCCGCGACCGGGTCGTGGGTGACCATGACGACCGTCTGGCCGGACTCGTCGACCGAGCGGCGCAGGAAGGTGAGGACCTCCTCGCCGGAGCGGGAGTCGAGGTTCCCGGTGGGCTCGTCGGCGAAGACGACGTCGGGGCGGCCGGCCAGGGCCCGGGCGACGGCCACGCGCTGCTGCTGCCCGCCGGAGAGCTCGCTGGGCCGGTGGCCGAGCCGGTCCCGCAGGCCGACGACGTCGATGATGCCGTCGAGCCACTCCTGGTCCGGGCTGCGTCCGGCCAGCTTCATCGGCAGCGTGATGTTCTCGACCGCGCTCAGCGTGGGCACCAGGTTGAACTGCTGGAAGACGAAACCGACGCGGTCGCGGCGCAGCGCGGTGAGCGCCTTGTCCTTGAGCGCGGTGAGGTCGGTGTCGCCGATCCAGACCGTGCCGCTGGTGACGTGGTCCAGGCCGGCGGTCACGTGCATCAGCGTCGACTTGCCCGACCCCGACGGGCCCATCACCGCGGTGAACTGGCCGGCAAAGAGCTCGACGGTCACCCCGTCGAGGGCGTGCACCGCCGCGTCGCCCTGGCCGTACGTCTTGCGCACGTCGACCGCCCGGACGGCGGCCTCGCGGGTCTCGGCCTGGGCAGGGCGGGGCTGCGGGAAGGTCGTGGTCATGGCGGCACTCCAGACGTGCGGCCCGCGTCCTGCGGGCGGCGTGAGCAGGTCATGGTCCGCCGCCCGGAACACCCCCGTGGCGGACAGCGCCGACTCTGACGTATCCGCGTCGGGCCGCGCCACCGGTTTTGATCAGTTGCCCGACCGGCCGCCCGCGTTTGCGACATTCTGCCGCGACACGCCGGGTAGAGCACCGGCGTGTCGGCGCGCAACGTCGCAAACGCGCGAGGGGGTGGGTCAGCGCACGACGCGGAGCAGGTGGCCACGGGGTGGCCCGGACGGGGTCCAGCCCGGGTCGCGGGTCTGCACCCACAGGGGGAGCAGCTCGGGAGCCATCGACTCCGCGAAGAAGTGCCCCTGGCCGACCTGGCAGCCCAGGTCGTGGAGCAGGGCGGCCGTCGACGCCTTCTCGATCCCCTCCGCGACCACCTCCAGGTCGAGGTTGCGGGCGAGGTCTGCGACCGCGCCGACGATCGCACGGTCCCGTGGCGAGTCCTGCACCTGGCTGACGAACGAGCGGTCGATCTTCAGCTGCTGGATGGGCAGCTCGGAGAGGTGGGTCAGCGACGAGTAGCCGGTGCCGAAGTCGTCGAGGGAGAGCCGGACGCCGAGCCGGCGCAGGTCGGCCAGCAGCCCCAGGGCGCGGTCGGCGTCGCTGAGCACGATGGTCTCGGTGATCTCGAGCGTCAGCCGGTTGCTCGGCAGGCCCCAGCGGTCCAGGGCGTCCGCCACGGTCTGCGGAAGCATCGTGTCCAGCAGCGAGCGGGCCGAGAGGTTCACCGAGATGCCGATGTCCAGCCCGGCCTCCCGCCAGGACGCGCAGGCGGCGACGGCGCGGTCCAGCACCAGCGTGGTGAGCGGGACGATCAGTCCGTTGCGCTCGGCCAGCGGAAGGAACAGGCTCGGTCGGAGGGTGCCGCGCACCGGGTGGTGCCAGCGGACCAGGGCTTCGGTGGACACGATCCGGTTGCGGCTGAGGTCGATCAGCGGCTCGACCTCGATGTCCACCTCCCCGGCGGAGATGGCCTCCCGCAGCTCGCCCATCAGCGACAGCAGCGACGCGTCGTTGAGGTCGATGTCCGAGCGGTAGACGACGCACGGCTCGGCGCCGTTCTTCGCCGCGTACATCGCGATGTCCGCCCGCTTCAGCAGGTCCGAGACGCTGCGGCCGTGGTCCGGTGCGAGGGCGATCCCGGCCGCCCCGGACAGGTGCAGCCGCTCCTCCTCGACCACGAAGGTCTCCTCGAGCGACTCGAGCAGGCCCAGGGCGATCTCCTCCGGCTTCTCGGTGGCCTGCGCCGTCATCAGCACGGCGAACTCGTCACCGCCGAGGCGGGCGACCGTGACCCCGCGCGGCGCGGCGGAGGTGAGCCGGGACGCGACCTGGCGGAGCAGGTCGTCGCCCACGTGGTGTCCGAGGGTGTCGTTCACGACCTTGAACCCGTTCAGGTCCATGATCATCAGTGCCATGGTGCCGGCGCCCATCCGGAGGTCGGCCAGCGCCAGGTTCGCCTTGGCCGTGAGCTGGGCGCGGTTGGGCAGCCCGGTCAGGGTGTCGTGCAGCGCGTCGTGGCGCAGCCGGCCGATGAGCATCTCGTTGTGCAGCGCCACGGACGCGTGGCTGGCGATGGTCTGGAGCAGCTGCACGTCGCTGGCCGAGAAGCCGCGCACCTCCCCCAGACGGTCGTGGACAGCGATCGCGCCGACGGTCTGGCCGTCGTACGACAGCGGCGCGAGCACGGCCTCGTCGGCGCCGCTGAGCCGCAGGTAGTGCCGCCCGGCGCTGTCGTCACCGCGGACCAGGACGGCGTCGGTCTCCTGCAGCAACGCGCGGGCGGCCTCGCCACAGTCGTTCGCCAGGTCGGCGTCGAGGGTGCTCACCTGGGTGCCGTCGAAGCGCCACACCGTCACCGCCGGGTCGCCGAACCGCAGCACCTCGGCACGCTCCCCGCGGAGCAGCTCGCGGGCCTGGGCGAGCACCGACGGCAGCACGTCGTCGGTCTCGGGCGCGACGCTGAGCTCACGACTGAAGCTGAACAGCTGCTCCAGGCTGCTGTGCCGGTCGGAGAGCGAGGCGTACGCGCGGTAGCCGAACATCAGCATGACCCCGGAGGCGATCAGCGGTACGGCTGCGTGCTCCGCCCCACCGCGCAGGGTGACCAACGGCACCAGCCCGATCAGGGCGCTGGCAGCCGCGAGCCCGAGGCCGGACGCGAGGCTGCGCACGCCGGAGACCGGCGGCTTCCCGTCGTACCACCGGATGACGATGCTCAGCACGATCAGGTCGACCGCCATGGCGGCCACGCAGGCCAGCACGGCGCCGGTCCACTCCCGGGCCCCGTCGGCCGTGCTTCCGCCTCCGATCACCCGGAACACCAAGAGTGCCACCGTGGTGTCGGCGAAGATCAACGCCATGTTGAAGCCGGACTTGAGCAGCGTCTGCCGACGGTAGAGCAGGATCACCAGCGCCGGACCCACCACCCTGGCGATCAGCAGGTCCTCGGGCAGGGAGTAGAAGAACGCCAGCATGAAGGGGATCTCGCTGATCGAGATGCTCTTCGACTCGCGGCCGACCTGGATGTGGAACACCCACACCTCGGTGGCCGCGAAGGCCATGGCCAGCACCCACCACGGGATGCGCA
The DNA here is from genome assembly GCA_035759075.1 of Actinomycetes bacterium. GTDB lineage: Bacteria > Actinomycetota > Actinomycetes > JACCUZ01 > JACCUZ01 > DASTVO01. Next base: position 3,606 of record DASTVO010000131.1, on the reverse strand, counting down.
GCGAGTCCTCCGGCGGCTCCGGCGGGTGGGCCTGCAGCCCCGCCCACAGGACGATGCCGATGACCGCCAGCAGTGCGACCAGCGACAGCACTCGCCGCGTCGGGCGCGATGCCCGACGCGGCGAGTTCTGCTGTGCTGCGTCCCCCACAGTGGTCATGCTCTGTGCTTCGACGCGTCTGCCCGGCAGCCTGAGCCGAACATCACACCCAGGTCGCGCCAGGCTCCTGGCCCGTTGCGATGCGGTCCTCCATCGTCGCCTCCCCGTGTCGTGTCGTATTCGGTCCAGTAGGTCCGTGTTGTGCAGTCATCGTGATCAGCTCCAGCCGGCGCTGGACCAGAGGTCGTTGGCCCACTCCGAGCTCGTCCAGGTCGCACCGGTCCAGGTCGCACCGGTCCAGGTCGCTCCGGTCCAGGTGGCACCCGTCCAGGTGGCACCCGTCCAGGTGGCACCCGTCCAGGTCGCACCCGTCCAGGTGGCGCCGGTCCAGGTGGCACCGGTCCAGGTCGCCCCGAGGTACGGCGAGGCCGCCCACGAGCCGCGCGCCCAGGTCTTCTCCGCCACCGCGGCCACGTCCTCGCCGACGACGACGTTGCCGAGGATGTCCTGCTCGCCGGTGAGGGTGCTGCCGTTCTTGCTCACCCGGAAGCTGCCCCGGGCCTTGTCCAGCGAGCCTCCGCCGGCGTGCACCGCTGCGGCGGTGACGCCCCGGGCGTTCGTGGCGTACGCGGTGGTGAGGTCCAGCGACCCGGCACCCTGGGCGTCGGTCGTCGCGCCAGGGACGGGCTGTGCCGAGCGGCGCAGGATGTCCTTGACCTGGTCCGGGCTCAGCCACGGGCGCTGCGAGAGCACCAGCGCGGCCGCACCGGACACCACAGCCGCCGACTGCGAGGTGCCGCTGCCCTTGAAGAAGCGCTCGCCGATCGCCGCGGTCGCGGCGTAGCGGCTGTCGATGAAGCTGCCCTTGGCCCGCAGGCTCACGACCGAGGAGCCTGGCGCCACGACGTCCGGTGCGCGCTTGCCCTCGGCGAGGTTGCCGCGCTGGGAGAACGCCGGCACGACGTCGTCGCCGCGCTCGAGCGTGCCCTTGGGGTCGACGGCACCCACCGCGAGAACGGCGGGGTCGTACGCGGGGTTCGACAGCCCGGCCTTGGTGCCGTCACCGTTGCCGGCCGCGACCACCACGACAACGCCCTGGCTCCAGGCGACCTCGGCGGCGTGGGCCAGCGGGTCCAGGCGGTAGTCCTGGGTGGAGTCGGTGCCGAAGGACAGGTTCAGGACCCGGATGTTGAGCCCCGCGTCCTGGCCGTGCGTGACGACCCAGTCGATGGCCGCGATGACCTGGGAGACGTCGGTGTTGCCCTGCGCGTCGGCGAGCTTCAGGCTGACGACGCGGGCGGCCGGTGCCATCCCGACGAACCGGGTCTCGCCGGTCAGGCCGTCCCGGCCGGCGATGATGCCGGCCATGTGGGTGCCGTGGCCGAAGGTGTCGAGGTGCCGGAGGTCCTTCTCCTGCGACTCGAACGACAGGTCCGGCCCGAGCACAAGCTTGTTCGGGGTGGTGAGCCCCTCGACGGGGAGGACGCCCGAGTCGAGCAGGGCGACGTCGACGCCCTGGCCACGGAAGCCGTTGCGCCAGTAGGTCGTGGCGCCGGTCACCCGGGCGATGTTCGTCATGTCGCCGTCCTCGCCGGTGGGGCCGAAGCCGGCGCCCTGGAGCTGGACCTGGCTGTCCGGCGTGATCGCCTGGACACCGCCGACGGTCCGGAGGCGGTTGGCCGTGGCCACCGGCAGGTCGACGACGAGCGTGTCGAGCGACTCCTGGGTCGCCACGACCCGGCCGCCGAGGTCGGCCGCCGCGCGCCCCACCTCGAGGATGTCGTCGTCGGTGCTCTGGACGATGAAGCGCGCCTTCGGCGCGGCCATGGCCGGGGTGACGCTCTCCCCGGTCGTGGCCTGCCCCCCGGTCGACGGGGCGACGACCAAGCCGCCGACGGCCAGCGCCAGGGCGACGCCAGCGCGCCAGCCCATGGCCCGGTCGAGACGATGCGGTTTCACAGGAGTTCCCCCCACGATCTGTAGGTCGTAGTGCACAGATCGTGACTATCCCTTTACCTGTTACCCCGGGTGACCCCCCGGCCACCCAATGCACTCGTTCGGGCTAACAGTTCGCCGTATGGCTGACCGAATGGCCGATGCCGCACCGGTCCGGTCGGCGGTCAGGCCGGGGAGGGCACCTCGCCGCCGGCGCCGCCCGCCGCGACGTCACCACCTTCGTCGCCAACCGGCACGACGGTGATGTTGCGGTGGACCGAGCGCAGCAGCAGCTGGGAGACGTCCACGACCTCGACGTCCTCCCGGGCACCGCCCTCCTGCTTCTTCGCGGTGACCGCGTCGCCCAGCATGACCAGGCAGAACGGGCAGGCCGTCGAGACGACGTCGGGGTCGAGGGACAGCGCCTCGTCGACCCGCTCGACGTTGACGCGCTTGCCGATCTTCTCCTCCATCCACATGCGGGCCCCGCCGGCGCCGCAGCAGAAGCCGCGCTCCTTGCAGCGGTGCATCTCCTCGGTGCGCAGGGCCGGGACCATCGAGAGGATCTCCCGCGGCGGCGTGTAGACCTTGTTGTGCCGCCCGAGGTAGCACGGGTCGTGGTAGGTCACCAGCTGGTCGATCGGGGTCACCGGGGTGAGACGGCCCTCCTCGACCAGCCGGGACAGCAGCTGGGTGTGGTGCACGACCTCGTAGGTCCCACCGAGCTGCGGGTACTCCCGCGCCAGGGAGTTGAAGCAGTGCGGGCAGGTCGCCACGATGACCGTCTTGTCAGCACCGGCCTCGTTGAGGGTCTCGACGTTCTGCTGGGCGAGCATCTGGAAGACGAACTCGTTGCCGAGGCGCCGCGCCGGGTCACCCGTGCACGCCTCGGCCTCTCCGAGGACCGCGAACCGGACGCCGGCGATGTGAAGCAGCTCGGCGAAGGCCCGGGTCGTCTTCTTCGCCCGGTCCTCCAGCGCGCCGGCGCAGCCGACCCAGTAGAGGTAGTCCACCTCCGAGAGGTCCTCGACGTCCGCGCCCAGGACGGGCACGTCGAAGGGCAGGCCCTGGGTCCACTCCAGGCGCGCCCTGGCGCTCATGCCCCACGGGTTGCCCTTGTTCTCGAGGTTCTTCAGCATCGTGCCGGCCTCGCTCGGGAACGAGGACTCGACCAGGACCTGGAAGCGGCGCATGTCGACGATGTGGTCGACGTGCTCGATGTCCACGGGGCACTGCTCGACGCACGCGCCGCAGGTCGTGCAGGACCACAGGACATCCGGGTCGATGACCCCGCCCTGCTCGGCGGTGCCCACGAGCGGCCGGTCGACCTGCGGCTGCCCGGGCTCGGGCACCCGGCCGAAGCCTGACTCGGGAACCCCGCCGTGCGCCGCCCGGTGCCGGCCGTGGCTGTTCGTCGAGCTCTCGACGCCGGCCTCCTCGATGCCGGTCACGGCCTTTCCGTCGGCACTCAGGACCGCTGGGCCCTTGGCGAACAGGTGGTCCCGCAGGTCCATGATCACCAGCTTGGGCGACAGCGGCTTGCCCGTGTTCCAGGCCGGGCACTGCGACTGGCA
>DASTVO010000130.1:0-18049 GCA_035759075.1 Actinomycetes bacterium | reverse complement strand
CCAGTTCGAGCGGACCCTGATCATCGCCGACGAGGGCTCCTCGGTGCACTACGTCGAGGGCTGCACCGCCCCGATCTACTCCTCGGACTCACTGCACTCCGCGGTCGTCGAGATCATCGTGAAGAAGGACGCCCACGTCCGCTACACGACGATCCAGAACTGGTCGAACAACGTCTACAACCTGGTGACCAAGCGCACCGCGGTCCAGGCGGGCGGTCGCATGGAGTGGATCGACGGCAACATCGGCTCCAAGGTCACGATGAAGTACCCCGCCTGCTACCTGCTCGGCGAGCACGCCCAGGGCGAGACCCTGTCGGTGGCGTTCGCGGGCGAGGGCCAGCACCAGGACGCCGGAGCCAAGATGGTCCACTCCGCGCCCAACACGTCCTCGACGATCATCTCCAAGTCGGTGGCCCGGGGGGGCGGCCGCACCTCGTACCGCGGCCTGGTCCAGGTGCTCGAGGGTGCCAACGGGTCCAGGTCGACGGTGAAGTGCGACGCCCTGCTCGTCGACACGGTGAGCCGCTCGGACACCTACCCGTACGTCGACGTCCGTGAGGACGACGTGACGATGGGCCACGAGGCGACCGTGTCGAAGGTCAGCGAGGACCAGCTCTTCTACCTGATGAGCCGGGGCATGACCGAGGACGAGGCCATGGCCATGATCGTGCGTGGCTTCGTCGAGCCGATCGCGAAGGAGCTCCCGATGGAGTACGCGCTCGAGCTCAACCGACTGATCGAGCTGCAGATGGAGGGCGCTGTCGGATGACGAGCACAGCATCCGAGATCCTCTCCGCCGACACCGGCGGGTTCAGCGGGAAGCCGCACTCCCACGGCGCCGTCCCCCTCCCGGGCGACAGCCGTGGCGAGCGGGCGACGTCATTCGTCCTCGCCGACTTCGACGTGCCCATTGGGCGCGAGGAGGAGTGGCGGTTCACCCCGCTGGACCGGCTCCGCCATCTGCACGAGGACGACGCGCCCGGTGACGGCGCCGTCCACGTCGAGGTGGACGCGGCCCCCGAGGTCGAGGTCGAGACCGTCGCCCGCGGCGACGTGCGCCTCGGCCGCGCCGGCGAGCCCGCCGACCGGGTCGCGGCCCGTGCCTGGAGCGTCTTCGAGAAGGCAACCGTCGTGACGGTGCCCAAGGACACGGTCGCGAGCCGGCCCACGACCATCGCGGTGCGCGGCGACGGCGGCACGGCCTTCGGCCACCTGCTCCTCGACGTGCAGCCGTTCGCCCAGGCGGTGGTCGTCCTCGACCACACCGGCAGCGCCACCTACGCCGACAACGTCGAGATCGTCGTCGGCGACGGCGCCGCGCTGACCGTGGTCGTCGTCAACGACTGGGACGACGACGCCGTGCACGTGTCGCAGCAGTCCGTCCGGGTCGGCCGCGACGCGCGGTTCCGCAGCATCGCGGTGGGCTTCGGCGCCGACCTGGCCCGGGTGTCCTCCGAGGCGCGGTTCACCGCGCCCGGTGGTGACATCGAGATGCTCGGCCTGTACTTCGCCGACGCCGGCCAGCACCTCGAGCACCGGCTCTTCGTCGACCACGCCGTGCCGCACTGCAGGTCCAACGTCGTCTACAAGGGCGCGCTGCAGGGCGAGGAGGCGCACACCGTCTGGATCGGCGACGTGCTGATCCGGGCCGAGGCCGAGGGCACCGAGACCTTCGAGCTCAACCGCAACCTCGTGCTGACCGACGGTGCCCGGGCCGACTCTGTGCCCAACCTCGAGATCGAGACCGGGGAGATCGTCGGCGCCGGCCACGCCAGCGCCACCGGGCGGTTCGACGACGAGCAGCTGTTCTACCTGCAGTCCCGCGGGATCCCGGCCGACGAGGCCCGCCGCCTGGTGGTCCGCGGCTTCTTCGCCGACGTGATCAACCAGATCGGCATCCCGGACGTGCAGGAGCGCCTGATGGCGCAGGTCGAGAGGGAGCTCGAGGGGGCCGTCCGCTAGTGGCCGAGTACCAGCGCGCCTGCGCCGTCGCCGACGTCGAGGACGGCACCGCCCTCCGGGTCGTCATCGACGGCGTGCCCGTCGCGGTGGTCCGCAGCGAGGGCGAGGTCTACGCCATCCACGACGTGTGCTCGCACGCCAACGTGGCGCTGTCGGAGGGCGAGGTCGAGGACCAGACGATCGAGTGCTGGCTGCACGGGTCGCGCTTCGACCTCGTCACCGGCCGCCCCACCGGCCTGCCGGCCACCCAGCCCGTACCCGTGTACCCCGTGAAGATCGACGGCGACGACGTCCTGGTCGCCGTCGGAGAAGGAGAGCTGAGCACCTCGTGAGCACCCTCGAGATCCGCGACCTGCACGTCACCGTCGACACCGAGAACGGCGCGCAGGAGATCCTGCGCGGAGTCGACCTCACCGTGAAGGCGGGGGAGACCCACGCGATCATGGGTCCCAACGGCTCCGGGAAGTCGACCCTCGCCTACTCGATCGCCGGCCACCCGAAGTACACCGTCTCCGGCGGCACCGTCACCCTCGACGGCGAGGACGTCCTGGAGATGTCGGTCGACGAGCGTGCCCGGGCCGGCCTGTTCCTCGCGATGCAGTACCCCGTCGAGGTGCCCGGCGTCTCCGTGTCGAACTTCCTGCGGACCGCCAAGACCGCGGTCGACGGCGAGGCCCCGAAGCTGCGCACCTGGGTCAAGGAGGTCAAGGAGGCCATGGAGCGGCTCTCCGTGGACCCGTCCTTCGCCGAGCGCAGCGTGAACGAGGGCTTCTCCGGCGGTGAGAAGAAGCGCCACGAGATCCTGCAGCTGGAGCTGCTCAAGCCCAAGATCGCCGTGCTCGACGAAACCGACTCCGGCCTGGACATCGACGCTCTCAAGGTCGTCTCCGAGGGCGTCAACCGGGTGCGTGCGGGCGGCGAGACCGGCGTGCTGCTGATCACCCACTACACCCGCATCCTGCGCTACATCGCTCCCGACTTCGTGCATGTCTTCGTCGACGGCCGGATCGTCGAGGAGGGCGGCCGGGAGCTGGCCGACCAGCTCGAGACCGAGGGCTACGAGCGCTTCATCGGCAAGGCCAAGGCCGGCGCATCGGCATGACCCTCACCACTGCCCTCGACGTCGAGGAAGTCCGTAAGGACTTCCCCCTCCTCGACCGGCTGGTGCACGACGACAAGCCGCTGGTGTACCTCGACAACGCCGCGACGTCGCAGAAGCCCCGTCAGGTCCTGGACGCGGTCGACGACTACTACACGCGGCACAACGCCAACGTGCACCGGGGCATCCACGTGCTCGCCGAGGAGGCCACGGCACTGTACGAGGGCGCCCGCGACAAGGTGGCCGCCTTCGTCAACGCCCGTGACCGCTCCGAGGTCGTGTTCACCAAGAACTCCACCGAGGCGCTGAACCTCGCGGCGAACGTGATCACCTGGGCGGACCGTCCGTACGGCATCCGGTCCGGTGACGAGGTCGTCATCACCGAGATGGAGCACCACTCCAACATCGTCCCGTGGCAGATGGTCACCCAGCGGACGGGCGCGACGCTCAAGTGGTTCGGCATCACCGACGACGGCCGGCTCGACCTGGCCGACATCGACCGTGTCATCACCGAGCGGACCAAGGTCGTCTCGTTCGTCCTGGTGTCGAACATCCTGGGCACGGTCAACCCGCACGAGGCGATCGTCCGCCGCGCCCGCGAGGTCGGCGCGCTCGTGGTCGTGGACGCGTCGCAGGCCGCGCCGCACATGCCTCTGGACGTGCAGGCCCTGGGCGCCGACCTCGTCGCGTTCACCGGGCACAAGATGTGCGGCCCGACCGGCATCGGCGTGCTGTGGGGCCGCCAGGAGCTGCTCGAGGCGCTGCCACCGTTCCTCGGCGGCGGCGAGATGATCGAGATGGTCACGATGGCGACCTCGACCTACGCCGCGCTGCCGCACAAGTTCGAGGCCGGCACCCCGCCGATCGCGCAGGCCGTCGGCCTGGGTGCGGCGGTCGACTACCTGTCGGCGCTGGGCATGGAGAAGGTGGCCGCGCACGAGCACGCCGTCACCGCGTACGCCTTGGACCGGCTCCAGGCGATCGAGGGCCTGCGGATCATCGGCCCGGCCACCGCCCTGGACCGCGGTGCGGCCATCTCCTTCGCGCTCGGTGACATCCACCCGCACGACGTGGGCCAGGTGCTCGACGAGCGCGGCATCGCGGTGCGCGTCGGCCACCACTGCGCCCGCCCGGTGTGCCAGCGCTTCGGGGTGCCCGCGACCACCCGCGCGTCGTTCTACCTCTACTCCACGCCGGCCGAGGTGGACGCGCTCGCCGACGGGCTCGAGCACGTCAAGCGCTTCTTCGGGGTGCGGTCGTGAAGCTCGAGTCGATGTACCAGGAGATCATCCTGGACCACTACCGCAACCCCCATCACAAGGGGCTGCGCGAGCCGTTCGACGCCGAGGTCCACCACGTGAACCCGACGTGCGGCGACGAGGTCACCCTGCGGGTGCGGCTCGGCGACGCCGGCACGGTCGAGGACGTGTCCTACGAGTCGATGGGCTGCTCGATCTCGCAGGCGTCGGTCTCGGTGATGACCGACCTCGTCGTTGGCAAGCCGCTGGCGGAAGCGGAGCAGGCCTACGACGCGTTCCTCACCCTGATGAGGGCGAAGGGCGACACCGAGGCCGTCACCGACGACCTCGAGGAGGTGCTCGAGGACGCCGTCGCGTTCGAGGGCGTCTCCAAGTACCCCGCACGTATCAAGTGCGCCCTGCTGGGCTGGATGGCCTGGAAGGACGCCACCGCCCGCGCCCAGGGCGACGGGACGACCCAGACGGAGGAGAGCGCATGAGCGAGACCGCCACGGACAACGGCGGCCAGCCGGGCATCGCCACGGTCGAGGAGGTCGAGGAGGCGATGCGCGACGTCGTCGACCCGGAGCTGGGCATCAACGTCGTCGACCTCGGGCTGCTCTACGGCGTCCACGTCGACGACGACAACGCGGTGACGCTGGACATGACGCTCACCTCGGCCGCCTGCCCGCTGACCGACGTCATCGAGGACCAGACCAACTCGGCGCTGTCGACGCTGGTGAAGGAGACCCGGATCAACTGGGTCTGGATGCCGCCGTGGGGCCCGGACAAGATCACCGACGAGGGCCGCGAGCAGCTGCGGGCCCTCGGCTTCAACGTCTGAGCAGGTCTCCCGCCCGCACCGGAGCTCCCTCGGGGGTGAACTGGCGGGTCAGCGAGAACGCCCGCGGGGTCGGCCCGTGCGCGCGCAGGTGGCGCAGCCGGTCGAGCGCCTCCTGCAGGCTCGGTCGGTCGCCGTCCGGCTGCCACCACAGCGCGGTCGACGGCTGAGGGGTCGGCAGGAACCAGTCGCCGCGCTGCCGCAGCAGCCCGGCGTGTTCGCCGCGGTAGACGAAGTCGTGCAGGCTCGGGTAGTCGCGCCAGACGGACAGGTTGACCACCTGGTCCCCGTCGGCGTCGCGGACGACGGGCTCCGTCTCCGGGCGCAGGTGCCACACGAAGCCGGGGCTGCTCTGCGCGAGCCGGGCCACCTGCTCGAACGCCGCGGCGAAGCCCGTCATCTGCCGGTGGCGCAGCGGCGCCCGCATGACCGCGACGTTCACCTGCGCCAGCTCCGCCACCCGAGCAGGCTATGCGGTGACCTTGCGGTCAGCCGCGCACGACGGGAGAGTGACGAGAGGGCGCGGGAGCCACCGGAGGCGAGGGGGACGACATGCTGCGACGTGTCGTCGCCGCGTTGTCCGCGGCGCCGGCGCTCGTGCCGGCGCTCGTGCTGGGGCTCGTGCTGGCCCCGGCCGCCCTCGCGGAGACGGTCAGGGGCACCAGCGGGGCCGACCGCCTGGTGGGGACGCCCCGGGCAGACACCATCTCGGCGTGGGCGGGGGACGACGTCGTGCGGGCGAAGGATGGCGACGACGTGGCGCTCGGCGGCCGGGGGGACGACACGCTGCGCGGCAACACCGGTGACGACGTGCTGGCCGGCGGCCCGGGAAGGGACCGCCTCCACGGTGGCCGGGGGACGGACCGGCTGGCCGGGCGCGACGGCCACGACGTGCTCGACGGGGGCGCCGGCGCAGACAGCGTGCGCGGCGGCCCCGGGCGGGACCTGGTCTTCGGCTGGGGCGGCACCGATGTGATCTTCGGCGGCCGGGCCGGCGACACGCTGTCCGGGGGCTCCGGGGACGACCGCATCCACGGCGGTCCCGGCGCCGACGCCATCACCGACTTCGTGCCGACCTCGTTCGACGCGCCCGCCCCCGACGACCAGGACCTGCTCGTCGCCGGGCACGGCGACGACGTGGTCGGCGTGACGGACGGCCGGGACCGCGTGTTCGCCGGCCGGGGAGACGACGAGATCAGGGCGGACGACGACGGCGTCGCCGACCTGATCGACTGCGGCCCAGGGGCCGACCTGGTCGTCTACTTCGGCGCCGACCCGTCGGACCGGCTGCGCGGCTGCGAGAGCGTCCAGGTGCGCCCCGCCGGCTGAACGGGACGGTCTCAGCGGAAGGTGTCGCAGGCGTTGACGTCGGCCGACTGGCGGCCGCGGAGGAACCACTCGCGGCGCTGCTCGGCCGAGCCGTGCGTCCACGACTCGGGGTCGACCCGGCCCTGCGTCTTCTGCTGGATCCGGTCGTCGCCGACCGCCTCGGCGGCGCCGATGGCCTGGTCGAGCTCGGCCTCGCCGATCGAGACGTTGCCGCGCTCGTCGGCCAGCTTGCTCCAGACGCCGGCGTAGCAGTCGGCCTGCAGCTCCATCGCGACCGAGAGCTCGTTCTGCTGCGAGGGGTTCGCCTGCTGCGCGGCACGCACCTTGCGCTCGGTGCCGAACAGCGTCTGCAGGTGGTGCCCGGCCTCGTGGGCCATGATGTACGCCTGGGCGTAGCGCCCTTCGGCGCCGAACTGCTGCTGCAGCTGCTCGAGGAACCCGATGTCGATGAAGATGCCCTGGTCCGGCGGGCAGTAGAAAGGCCCCACCTGCGACGACGCGGTCCCGCAGCCGGTCTGCACGCCCTGGGTGAAGAACGTCAGCCCCGGTCGCTCGTAGGTCTCACCGGACCTCGCGAACTCGTCGGTCCACACCTCGTTCACCTCGTTGTAGACCTTCACCAGGAAGCAGTCGTCGTACCGCTCGATCGCGCCCTCGGCGTTGCACCGGGTCGCCAGGTCGCCGGTGCCGGCGCCCTCGCCCTGCACCGGCCCGCCCTGCGGCACCAGCTGGCCGGGGTCGACGTTGCCGCCGCCGAGCACGGAGATGAGGACGTAGATGAGCAGGCCGACGACTCCGACCCCGCCGCCGCCGATGGCGACGGCGCCGCCCCGACCGCGTCGGTCGGAGACGCCGGAGACGTCCACCGACTGGTCGTCGAACTTGATCCCCATCGCGCGGACCGCCCTCTCTCCTGCCGCACGTAGACTACGGCTCGTGTCCGCGCCGTCCTCGTGAGCTGGTCTCTCGTTACCCAGGAACGCCGAGACCACCCGTACGACGACGAATGGAATCCTCATGATCACCGCCACCGGGCTGGAGCTCCGTGCGGGCTCGCGGCTGCTGCTCAGCGGTGCGACCTTCCGCATCGCGCCCGGGGACCGGGTGGGACTGGTCGGGCGCAACGGCGCCGGCAAGACCACGCTCACCCGGGTGCTCGCCGGTGAGGGTGCCCCGGCGGCCGGCGAGGTCACCCGGTCCGGCCATGTCGGCTACCTCCCGCAGGACCCGCGCACCGGCGACCTGGACGTGCTGGCCCGCGACCGCATCCTGTCCGCCCGTGGTCTCGACGAGGTGCTGAGCCGGCTCCGGCAGACCGAGGGCGAGATGGCCAGCGCAGACCCCGACACCCACGACCGGGCCATGCGGCGGTACGTGCGGCTGGAGGCGGAGTTCCAGGCGGCCGGCGGGTACGCGGCGGAGAGCGAGGCCGCGGCCATCGCGTCCAGCCTCGGCCTGCCGGAGCGGGTGCTCGGGCAGCCGCTGCGGACCCTCTCCGGCGGGCAGCGGCGGCGGGTCGAGCTCTCCCGGATCCTGTTCTCCTCGACCGGCGCCGACTCGGTACTGCTCCTCGACGAGCCCACCAACCACCTCGACGCCGACTCGATCGTCTGGCTGCGGGAGTACCTGCGCGCGTACAAGGGTGGGCTGGTGGTCATCAGCCACGACGTCGGCCTGCTCGAGCACACGGTGACCCGGGTGTTCCACCTGGACGCGAACCGGGCCGAGATCGACCTCTACAACGTGGGGTGGAGGGCCTACCTGGCCCAGCGGGAGACCGACGAGCGGCGCCGCAAGCGGGAGCGGGCCAACGCGGAGAAGCAGGCCAGCGCGCTCAAGGCGCAGGCCGACCGGATGCGCTACAAGGCCACCAAGGCCAGGGCCGCGCAGAGCATGGACAAGCGGGCGCAGCGGCTGCTCGCCGGGCTGGACGAGGTCCGTCGTCATGACCGGGTCGCCAAGCTGCGCTTCCCCGACCCGGCGCCCTGCGGCAAGACGCCCTTGACGGCCGAGGGTCTGTCGAAGTCCTACGGCTCGCTGGAGGTCTTCACCGACGTCGACCTGGCGATCGACCGCGGCAGCCGGGTCGTGATCCTCGGCCTCAACGGCGCCGGGAAGACCACGTTGATGCGGCTGCTCGCCGGGATCGAGGAACCGGACACCGGAGAGGTCGTTCCCGGTCACGGGCTCAAGGTCGGCTACTACGCGCAGGAGCACGAGACGCTCGACCCGGACCGCACGGTGCTGGAGAACATGCGCTCCTCGGCCCCCGACACCGCCGAGGTCGAGCTGCGCCGGATCCTCGGGTCGTTCCTGTTCTCGGGCGACGACGTGGACAAGCCGGCCCGGGTGCTCTCCGGCGGGGAGAAGACCCGGCTCGCCCTCGCGACGCTCGTGGTCTCCAGCGCCAACGTGCTGATGCTCGACGAGCCGACCAACAACCTCGACCCGGCCAGCCGCGAGGAGATCCTCGGTGCGCTGCGCACGTACAAGGGCGCGGTGATCCTGGTCACCCACGACGAGGGCGCCGTCGACGCCCTGCAGCCGGAGCGGCTGATCCTCCTCCCGGACGGGGTCGAGGACCTGTGGAACGCCGACTACGCCGACCTGGTCGCCCTCGCCTGATCGGCGGTCGACTCGCAGCCTGAGACGCCCGCTATGCCCCCTGGCGCTGTTGCCAGGTCTGGACGATCATGGCGAGGAAGTCCATCCGATCTAGGAGGCTGGCGTGGTCGAGCTCAAGAAGGGCGCGCGCATCACCGGCGGAGACCGCAGCAGGCTCGCGGCTGACCTCAAGCGCAAGTACTCGAGCGGGTCCAGCATCCGGGAGCTGGCGGCCGAGACCGGCCGGTCGTACGGCTTCGTGCACCGGATCCTCGCCGAGTCCGGTGTGACGTTGCGTGGTCGCGGCGGCGCCACGCGCGGCAAGAAGTCCTGACCTCCGCGCGGCCGGCCGACCCCGGCCCCGGTCAGGGCTCGGGGGTGCGGGTCGAGCGTGACGGTGCCCTCGTCACGGTGACGTTGGCGCGCCCCGAGAAACGCAACGCGCAGACACCCGCGACGTGGCGCGCGCTCGCGCAGGTCGGGCGTGAGCTGCTGTCCGACCGCACGGTGCGGGTCGTCCTGCTCCACGCGGAGGGCGAGTCCTTCTCCGCCGGCCTGGACCGCGCCATGTTCACGACCGGGGTCGACGGTGAGCCCGGCCTGGTGACGCTGGCCGGACTCGACGACCCCGCGCTCGACCGGGAGATCTCCCGGTTCCAGGACGCCTTCACCTGGTGGCGTGACGAGCGCTTGGTCACCATCGCTGCCGTCCAGGGCCACGCCGTCGGCGCCGGTTTCCAGCTCGCGTTGGCCTGCGACCTGCGGGTCCTCGCCGACGACGCGCTGCTGTCGATGCGGGAGACCACGCTCGGCCTGGTGCCTGACCTCGCCGGCACCAAGCCGCTGGTCGAGGCGCTGGGCTACTCCCGGGCCCTGGAGGTCTGCCTCACCGGCCGGTGGATCGCCGCGCCGGAGGCCGTCGCGCTGGGCCTCGCGTCGCTCGCGGTGCCGCGGGACGAGCTCGACGACGCCGCTCGGGACCTGGCGGCGGCGGTGCTCGCCGCGCCGGCGGGGGCGGTCCGCGCCACCAAGGCCCTGCTGCGAGATGCTGCGCTGCGCACCCACGAGCAGCAGCAGGCGGCGGAACGGGCCGCGCAGGCCGGCCGGCTGCGGGACCTGGCAGGAGGACGCTGAGTGGATCTCGCCCTGACCGACGACCAGAGGGCGGTCCGCTCGGCGGTCCGCGAATGGGTGGACGAGGTCGTCGTCCCGCATGCCCTGCGCAACGACCGCGAGGAGCGGTTCCCGCAGGAGGCGCTCGACGGTCTGCGCCGGACCGGCTTCGTGGGCATGACCGTGCCCGAGGAGTACGGCGGGGGCGGGGCCGACCCGCTGACCTACTGCCTGTTCATCGAGGAGCTCGGCCGGGGGGACGCCAACGTCCGGTCGATCATGTCGGTGCACCTGGGCCTTGTCGCCGGGTCGGTGCAGCGTTGGGGGAGCGACCAGCAGAAGCAGCAGTGGCTGCCGGCGATGGCCACCGGCGAGGTCCTGGGCTGCTTCGGACTGACCGAGCCCGACCACGGGTCGAACCCGGCCGACCTGCGGGCGACGGCCAAGCCGACGCCCGGCGGTGGGTGGTCGATCAGCGGCCGCAAGGTGTTCATCACCAACGGCTCCATCGCCGGGCTCGCGCTGGTCATGGCGCGCACCGGCGGCCCGGGCGCTCGCGGTGTGTCGGCGTTCCTGGTGCCCACCGACCGGCCCGGGTTCACCGCCGTACCGCTGCACGGCAAGCTCGGCCTGCGGTCCTGCGACACCGCCGAGCTGGTGCTCGACGGGGTGGAGGTCGGGCCCGAGGCGCTGCTCGGCGCGGAGGGCGACGGCCTCAAGGTGGCGCTGTCCGCCCTCGACGACGGCCGCATGTCGATCGCCGCGTCCTGCACGGGCATCGGGCAGGCGGCGCTGGACACGATGGTCGCGTACGCGGGCTCGCGGGAGCAGTTCGGCAAGCCGATCGCCGGTCACCAGCTGGTCCAGGAGCTCATCGCCGACTCCGCCGTCGCGGTCGACGCCTCCCGGCTGCTGACCTGGGCGGTCGCCGACCTGAAGGCGCGGGGGGAGCCGTACTCGCTGGCGGCGTCGAAGGCGAAGCTGTTCGCGACCGAGGCGTCGGTGCGGGTGGCCGACGCCTGCGTGCAGGTGCACGGCGGCTACGGCTACGTCGACGAGTACCCGGCCGCGAAGTACCTGCGGGACGCCCGGGTCACCACGCTCTACGAGGGCACCAGCCAGGTGCAGAAGCTCCTCATCGGTCGCGCCCTGACCGGCATCAGCGCCTTCTGAGGGGTGCCTGTCACCCCCGCGGCGTAGCGTCAAGGAATCAATCGCGAAGTCGGGGCGTTCGTCCCGGTTGTAATCGTGATTACAGGAGGCCGCCCGGTGTCGATGTCGCACAGCCCGTGGATGGCCATGCGGTCGCTCACCCGCGACGGCGAGGTGGCGAAGAAGAAGCTCGCCCCGGGCACCATCCCGCGGATCGTGCAGTTCGCCCGCCCGTACCGCGGGCAGATCAGCCTCTTCCTCTTCCTGGTGGTCCTTGACGCGATGCTGGTCGTCGCGCTCCCGCTGCTGTTCAAGGTCATCATCGACGAGGGCGTGCTCAAGGACGACAAGGGCGTGGTCGTCACGGTCGCTCTCGTCGTCGCAGGGCTGGCCGTCGTCGACGCCATCCTGACCCTCATCCAGCGGCTGCTCTCGTCGCAGGTTGGCGAGGGCCTCATCTACGACCTGCGGACCCAGGTGTTCGGGCACGTGCAGCGGATGCCCGTCGCGTTCTTCACCCGCACCCAGACCGGTGCGCTGGTGAGCCGGCTCAACACCGACGTCATCGGCGCCCAGCAGGCGTTCACCTCGACGCTGTCGTCGGTCGTGTCCAACATCATCGGCCTGATCCTGGTCCTGACGACGATGCTGATCCTGTCCTGGCAGGTCACGCTCGCGGCCCTGGTCCTCACCCCGATGTTCCTGCTGCCCGCGCGCTGGGTCGGGCGCAGGCTGCAGGCCATCACCCGCGAGGCGATGCAGCTCAACGCGTCGATGAGCACCACGATGACCGAGCGGTTCAACGTGTCCGGCGCCTTGCTGGTGAAGCTCTTCGGCCGGCTGGACGACGAGAACACTGCCTTTGCCGACAAGGCCGGCCGGGTGCGCGACATCGGCATCAAGCAGGCGATGTACGGCCGGGTGTTCTTCACCAGCCTCACGCTGGTCGCCTCCCTCGCGACCGCCATGGTCTACGGCCTCGGCGGCCTGCTCGCCATCGCCGACTCCCTCGGCGTCGGCACCCTCGTCGCGCTCACCGCGCTGCTGGGTCGGCTGTACGGCCCGCTGACCGCTTTGTCGAACGTGCAGGTCGACGTGATGACGGCCCTGGTCAGCTTCGAGCGGGTGTTCGAGGTGCTGGACCTGCCTCCGATGATCGACGAGAAGCCGGACGCGAAGCCGCTGCCGCGCGGCGCAACCGACGTCGAGCTGCGCAACGTGTCGTTCCGTTACCCGACCGCCGACGAGGTCTCGCTGGCCTCGCTCGAGGCGGTCGCGGTCCTCGACCAGGCACCGAGCGAGCAGGTGCTGCACGACGTGTCGTTCACCGTCCCGGCCGGGACGATGACCGCACTCGTGGGGCCGTCGGGCGCCGGCAAGACGACCATCACCGCACTGGTCGGGCGGCTCTACGACACCGTCGAGGGCGAGGTGCTCGTAGGTGGCCACGACGTGCGCGACGTCTCGCTCGCCTCGCTGCACGAGGTCGTCGGGGTCGTGACCCAGGACGCGCACATGTTCCACGAGACGATCCGCTCCAACCTGCTGTACGCGCGTCCGGAGGCCACCGACGAGGAGATGGTCGAGGCGCTGAAGGCCGCTCAGATCTGGCAGCTCGTCTCGGCCCTGCCGGACGGGCTGGACACCACGGTCGGGGACCGCGGCTACCGGCTCTCCGGCGGGGAGAAGCAGCGGCTCGCGCTCGCCCGGCTCCTCCTCAAGGCACCGGACGTGGTCGTCCTCGACGAGGCGACTGCGCACCTGGACTCCGAGTCCGAGGTCGCGGTCCAGCGGGCGCTCAAGACGGCGCTGGAGGGCCGCACGTCCCTGGTCATCGCGCACCGGCTCTCCACGGTGCGGGAGGCCGACCAGATCCTGGTCGTCGACCACGGCCGGGTCGTCGAGCGCGGGCGGCACCTGGACCTGCTCGCGGCCGGCGGCCTCTACGCCGAGCTCTACCGCACGCAGTTCGAGCACCAGGAGCGCGACGAGCCCGAGGTCGCTGCCGTGTGATGCCCGAGCGGGTGCCCGCACGGCCTTCCACGGGTGAGCCGGGACAGGGAAAGGGCCAGGGCGGACAGCCCTGGCCCTTCCTGTCGCTATGTCGGCCCTTACGGCCCCTCCGGTTCGACGGGAGAACGCTGCGGTGTGGTCACAGACACGCCTCCTTCCCGGTCGGGAAATCCGGACAAACGGCACGGTACGACCGGGGAAGCACGGGGTGTCAAGACCTTGTCCGGCGTGTCGCGGCGACTCGCCGGTCGAACCCGGTCACGGCGCCACCCGGCGCAGCACGGGTGCGCCGAGCACCTCCGCGTACCGCGCGAACAGCGGCCCGATGACCGCCATCACCAGGACGTAGGCCGTGGTCAGCGGCCCGACCCCGTCGATGCCCGCCACGACCGCCAGGCCCGCGATGACGATGCTGAACTCGCCGCGGGCGACCAGTGCCGCGCCGGCGCGTAGCCGACCGCGCGGCCCGATGCCGACCTGTCCCGCCGCCCACCAGCCGGTGTAGACCTTCGTCGCCGCCGTGACCACCGCGAGGGCGAGCGCCGGGAGCAGCTCCGGGAGCACCGCGCCGGGGTCGGTGCGCAGCCCGAAGGTGACGAAGAAGACGGCGGCGAACAGGTCACGCAACGGGCTCACGAGACCGCGAGCGCTCTCGCCGGCCTCACCGGAGATCGCGATGCCGATGAGGAACGCGCCCACCGCCGCCGAGACCTGCAGCTGCTGCGCGGCCCCCGCCACGAGCAGGGTGATCCCCAGCACCCGCAGGATCATCTGCTCGGAGTCGGTGCTGAACACCAGCGCCGAGATGCGGTCGCCGAAGCGGAACGCCGCCAGCAGGACCAGGCCCACGACCGCCAGCGAGACGAGCACGCTCGCGGACGTCCCGAGGACCGACAGACCGGCCAGGACCGCAGCGAGGACGGGGAGGTAGACCGCCATCACCAGGTCCTCGAAGACGAGGATCGCCAGCACCGGAGGCGTCTCCCGGTTCGGGATCCGGCCGAGGTCCTCGAGCAGCTTGGCGACGATGCCCGACGAGGAGATGTAGGTGACGCCGGCCATCGTGAGGACGCCGGCCGGGCTCAGGCCGAGCAGCAGTCCGGCGGCCGCGCCCGGCGTCGCGTTCAGCACGAGGTCGACCAGCCCGGACCGGTAGTTGCTCCTCATCGTGCTCGACAGCTCGGCCGGCGTGTACGCCAGTCCGAGGGTCAGCAGGAGCAGGACGACACCGATCTCAGCGCCGACCTCGATGAACTCCTCGGAGGTGTCCAGCGGCAGCACCCCGCCCTCGCCGAAGGCCAGCCCGGCCAGCAGGTACAGCGGGATGGGGGAGATGCCGAGCCGCGCGGCGAACCGGCCCGCGACGCCGAGCCCGAGGATGATCGCCCCGAGCTCGAGCAGGACCGCGCCGGTGTCCACGTGTCGGGCCGGCGTTCAGATCTCGTGGACGCCGAGCAGCTCACCAGCGGCGCGGCAACCGTCCGGGGTGCCGACCATGACGACGACGTCGGCGGCCTGGAGCACGAAGTCCGGCCGCGGGGCCGCGTGCACCTGCTCGCCGCGGACCACGGCCACGATCGACGTCCCGGTCACGGTCCGGATCCGCGCGTCGCCGAGGGGGCGGCCCACGTAGTCCGAGGTCGCCGGCAACGAGAGCTGCTCGGTGGTGAGGCCCTCGATCTGCTTGTGCAGGTCGGCGACCCGCTCGACCATCCGGGTGGCGCCGAGGACCTCCGCGATGGCGTCGCTCTCCTCCTCGGTGAGCGGGATGACGTCGCGGCTGCGGTCCGGGTCCCGCTCGTCGTACAGCGCGAGCTCGTGCCCGCCGCCGCGGAACGCCACGATCGCCATGTGACGGCCGCGCTCGGTGGTGATGTCGTACCGGACCCCGATGCCCGGCAGCGCCATCTCGTGGACCTCCATCAGCCCAGCCCCTCCTCGAACTCGGTCAGCGGCGCCCGCGGGCGTTCATCCCTGGCACGGTACTGCGGAAGATCGGCTCGGCGAGGGCGGGACCGCTGGGGCACGATGGGGTGATGGCGCGCAAGGACGACCGGGACGACGACGGAACGGACGACGTCGAGTCGCTGCTCGCCGAGGTGGAGCGGTCCCTCGGCGGCGGCGCGCCCGGGCCGCCGCAGCGGCGGGCGGACGCGTCGCCGACCTGGACGAGCCGGGTCCGATCGGCCGCGGTGACCGGCGTGGTCGCCGCCGGGGCCGTCTGGGTGCTCTTCGCGCTGCTGCCGTTCCTGCGGGCCGGGTCGGGTGCGATCGGAGCGTTCCTCGCGACCTTCGTGGTGCTCGTCGTGCTCGGCCAGCGGCGCCGCTGACGCAGCCCTCAGAGCGCCCGACCGAGCCCGCCGTCGACCGGGACCATGACGCCGTTGAGGTACGACGCGGCCGGTGACAGCGCGAAGGCGGCCACCCGGCCGAACTCCTCGGGCCGCCCGTAGCGGCGCAGCGGTATGCGCTTCTCGAACTCCTCGCGCTGCTTCTTCGGGCGGCCGCTGGCCTGGTCGAGCTCGCGCAGCCGGTCGGTGTCCACCCGCCCGGGCAGCAGTCCCAGCACCCGGATGTTCCGTGGGCCCAGCTCGTCGGCCATCGTCTTGGCGAGCATGCCGAGGCCGGGGCGCAGCGCGTTGGAGGAGGCCAGCCCGTCGATCGGCTGCTTCACCGACAACGACAGCACGAGCGCGAGGGCGCCGCCGTCCTCGCCCATCACGGGCACCAGCGAGCGGGCGATCCGCAGCGGGCCGAGCGTGACGGTCTCGAAGGCGGCCCGCCACTGGTCGTCGGTCAGCGACAGGGCAGGCCCGGGGGGAGGCCCGCCGACCGAGAGCAGGCCGCCGTCGAGACGCCCCCACCGGCCGATGGCCGCGGCGGCCAGCCGGTCACCCAGCTCGGGGTCGGCGAGGTCGCCCGGCATCGCGATCGCGTGGTCCGCGCCGCCGAGGGCCTCCGCCGCGGCCGAGAGGGCGTCGCCGTCGCGGGAGCAGAGCACGACCCGCGCTCCCTCGGCGACCAGGGCGTCCGCCCCGGCGCGGCCCAGCCCCTTGCTGCCTCCGGTCACGACGAACACGCGGTCCTGCAGTCCGAGGTCCATAGCGGACATTCTGTCCCTCGCGGGCGGCGGGGAACCGGCGACGCGCCCGGGAGGGTCCGGTGCGCCGGCGCCTGGTTAGGTGGGCCGGTGACCCCGTTGGAGCCCCTCGAGCGCCCCCGCCGGCTGGGCCGGGGCGACCGGGTGGCGGTGGTCGCGCCGAGCGGCCACATCGACCCGGACCGGCTGGCCAGGGGCGTGGCGACCCTGCGGCGGTGGGGGCTCGACGTGGTGACCGGCGAGCACGTCCTCGCCCGCTCCCGCCACCACGCGGGGGATGACGCGGCGCGGGCCGCGGACCTGCTGGCCGCCTGGTGCGACCCGTCCGTGGCCGCGGTGCTGTGTGCCCGCGGCGGCTCCGGCGCCGCCCGGCTGGTCGACCGCCTGGACTGGGCGCTGATGCGCGCCGCCGGCCCCAAGGTGCTGGTCGGCTTCAGCGACGTGACGGTGCTGCACGAGGCCGTGGCCCACCACCTCGGGCTGGTCTCGCTGTTCGGCCCGATGCCGGCGGCGGCGTCCTTCGGCGGCGCGGACCCGGACCCGGAGACCGTGGAGCACCTGCGGCGCTCGCTCTTCGACCCGCAGGCGGTCCGGGTCCTCACCGGCCCGCAGGTGTCCTGCCACGTCGGCGGCCGGGCCACCGGCGTCACCGTCGGCGGGACGGTGGCACTGCTCGCGAGCACGGTGGGCACCGTCGAGTCCCGGCCGGCGGCCGGTGGGCTCGCGCTGCTCGAGGACATCGCCGAGCCCGCGTACCGCCTCGACTCCATGCTCACCCAGCTGCTGCGCACGGGCTGGTTCGACGGCGTCGCCGGGATCGTGCTCGGCACCTGGGTGGACTGCGGGGACGGCGCGCTCGAGACCGTCGTCGAACGGCTCGCCCCGCTCGGGGTGCCCCTGGTCTCGGGCCTGCCCTTCGGTCACGGCGTGCCACAGCTCACCGTGCCGCTGGGGGTGGCAGCCGGGCTCGACACCGCCGCGGGCACGCTGACCGTGCGCCAGCCGGCGCTGCGCTGAGGCCCTTTGTCGACCTGGTCAGCCGCCGCCGGCGCCCTCTGCGCGTTCCTCGGCCGGCGCCCGCTCGTCGCGTCGTCCGACCTCGGCGAGGTTGAGCGCGGTGTTGACCAGTCCCAGGTGGCTGTAGGCCTGCGGCAGGTTGCCCAGCTGGCGGCCGCGGACCGTGTCGTACTCCTCTGCCAGCAGGCCGACGTCGTTGCGCAGGGACAGGAGGTGCTCGAACAGCTCGCGTCCTGCATCGACCTGACCGTCCAGGATGAGTGCGTCCGCGAGCCAGAACGAGCAAGCCAGGAAGGCACCCTCGTCGCCCGGCAGACCGTCGACACCCTCACCGGTGTCGTAGCGGCGGACCATGCCGTCGGCGGAGAGCTCGGCCTGCACGGCGCGCAGCGTCCCACGCACCCGCTCGTCGTGGGCGGGCAGGAAGCCGAGCTGCGGGATGAGAAGGAGCGCAGCGTCCAGGGTCCGTGAGCCGTAGTACTGGGTGAAGGTGTTGCGGTCGGCGTCGTAGCCCTTGGCGCAGACGTCGGCGTGGATGTCGTCGCGCAGCACCCGGTAGCGCTCCACCGGACCCTCGATCC
>DASTVO010000129.1:0-4935 GCA_035759075.1 Actinomycetes bacterium | reverse complement strand
CCGTCCTGCGCCGAGCTCTCGAAGGCGCGCATCTCGTAGGTGCCCGGCGGCAGCTCGACGGTGTCGGTGAACTCACCGAACTCGCCGTTGGACCCGGCCTGCGCGAAGCCCTCCTTCACGACCTGGTCGGAGCCCTCCCGGCGGACCTCCCAGCTCACCGTGCCCTCGAAGGCGGTGCCGAAGCCGGCGATCCGCACCGGGGAGGAGACCTCGGAGTCCTGGCGCGGCTCGAGCAGCCAGACCAGGCCCTGTACGTCGAGGGCAGCGGACCGCTTGACCGGTTGGGACCAGTCGAAGGCGCCCTCGGGCGTCTGACCGTCGACCAGCAGACGGACCTTCTTCACCGCGTTGTCGTTGGCGGTGACCGTGTGCACCAGCTGCTGCACGGCGACGCCTTCGAACTCGGAGCCGACGGAGGGGAACTGGGAGAGGTCGACCGTGGCCGTGTCCCCGTCCACGGCGTAATCGAGCAGCTCGGTCCCGTCCGGCCAGGGCGAGGAGTAGTCGGGGTCGAGGGCCGGCTCGTTGGCCATCTCCACGACCGCTGCCGCGGCCGTCTGCCCGTCAGCGACCCGCACCGAGTGCTGCTCGCGGTAGAGCCGCGGCCCCGCTGCTGGGTCGTCGAGCACGTAGTAGACCCAGACGTCCTGCATGGGCGAGGGCGTCGGGGACGGTGTGCCCTCGGACTCCGACGGCGTCGGGGTCGGCGTGGGTGTCGCTGTGGGGTCGTCGGCAACCACGGTCTTGCTGTCGCCGTCCCCGCCGGTCAGCGCGAGCCCGCCGCCGACCAGGGCGCCCAGCGCCACGGCGGCCGCGACCGACAGCGCCGCCGGGTGCCGCCACCACGGGCGACCGCCCTCCTCGATCCCGTCCCTGATGCGCTGCAGTCCGTCGTCGGACGGGTGGACCATCTCTGCCTCCGAGGAAAGGGCGTCGCGCAGCCGCGCCGCCAGGGGGTCGTCGTCATGCGGGAAGTGGGTGGTCACGAGCCGGCCTCCAGGCTCTCGCGCAGTGCGGCCATGCCGCGGGACGCGTGGCTCTTCACCGCACCCCGGCTGATGCCCAGGGCGTCGGCGATATCGGCCTCGCTGAGGTCTGCGTAGTAACGGAGCACCAGCACCTCGCGCTGGCGCTGGGGCAGCCGCCGGAGCGCGGCGAGCACCTCCTGGTGCTCCATCGCCACCATCGCGCCGTGCTCCGCGCTGGCGCCGTGCGGGAGAGCGGCCGTCGGGTGCCGCTCGACGACCGACCGGTGGCGCAGCGCGGACCGGGACCGGTTCACCACCGACTGGCGGAGGTACGCCAGCGCCTTGTCCGGGTCGGAGAGCCGGCGCCAGCCACCGTGCATCGCGACGAAGGAGTCCTGCACGACCTCCTCGGCCACGACGGCGTCTCGCAGCAGCAGCGCGGCGAGGCGGACGAGCGACCGGTAGTGGGCGGCGTACAGGTGGGTCACGGCCTCGTCGGCGCCCCAGCCGGGGGCGACCGCGGAGTCGGTCATGGTGCTCGTCGCCCCGATCTGAGGTCGTGCTCGTGGTGGTGCCGGCGCCGCTCTCACATGCGTACGACGCGCACCTCGTCGGTCCGGTTTACCGGAGTCGGCCGCCGTCTGCAGCCCGGCGCGCCGCACAGCGCTCGCTACAGTGCCGCGCATGCCCGAGTCCGACTGCCTCTTCTGCAAGGTCGTGGCGGGCGACGTCCCCGCCGACCTGGTGCACGAGGGTGAGCGCGTCATCGCCTTTCGCGACATCAACCCGCAGGCCCCCACGCACGTCCTGGTCGTCCCACGTGATCACCACCCGAGCGTCGCGGCGCTCGCGGCGGCCGACCCCACCACCCACGCCGAGCTCGCCCGGACCGCCGCGGCGGTGGCGGGTGCGGACGGTCACGACAGCTTCCGGCTGGTGTTCAACACCGGTGCGCGCTCCGGGCAGTCGGTCTTCCACGTCCACGGCCACGTGCTGGCGGGGCGCGACATGACATGGCCGCCCGGGTGAGTGCGGACCGACCGGTGCCGGAGCCGCTGGCCCGGCGGCTGGACCGCATGGTCGCCGGCAAGCAGGCGGACTGGCGCTCCGCCGGTCTGGCGGCGTCCGTCGTGCGTCACGGCGGGCCGGTCTGGCAGGGCTTCGTCGGCACGACCGACGCCGACGACCTGCACGCCCTGCCGACCGCCGACACCCAGTTCCGGATGGGCTCGATCACCAAGACCTTCACCGCCGTGCTGGTCATGCAGTGCCGCGACGACGGCCTGCTCGACCTCGACGACCCGCTCGACCGGCACGTCGGCGGCACCCGGCACGGCGGGATCACGGTGCGCCGGATGCTCTCGCACCTCTCCGGCCTGCAGCGCGAACCGGTCGGCGAGGTCTGGGAGAAGCCGGAGGGCCCGCACCGCGAGGAGCTGCTGGCCGGCCTCGAGCAGGCCGAGGCGGTGCTGCCGCCGGCCCGCAGCCACCACTACTCGAACCTCGCCTACGCCCTGCTCGGCGAGGTGGTCTCCCGGCTGCGGGCGCAGTCGTGGGAGCAGGCGGTGCAGGACCGTGTCCTCACGCCGCTGGGCATGGCGCGGACGACGCCGCGGCGGCAGGCGCCGTACGCGCGGGGCTACCTGACCGACCCGTACGCGGACCGGCTGCTCGAGGAGCCCGAGTTCCCGGGCAACGCGTTCGCTCCCGCCGCGGAGCTGTGGTCGACGGTCGACGACCTCGGCCGCTGGGCCGCGTTCCTCGCCGACCCCGACGCGGCGGTCCTGTCACCCGACACGGTCGAGGAGATGTGCCACCCGCAGGTGGTCTACGACCTCGAGGCGTGGACCCTCGCCTGGGGACTGGGGCTCATGCTGCACCGCCGGGGTGAGCGGGTCCTGGTCGGCCACGACGGCGCGATGCCCGGGTTCCTGGCCGGGCTCGCGGTGCGGCGGGCGGAGAAGGTCGGCGGCGTCGTGCTCGCGAACACCTCCGCGGCCGCGGACCCCGGCGGTCTCGCCGTCGAGCTCGTGCTGCGGGTCCTGGACGACGACCCGGACCTCCCCGAGCCGTGGCGGCCGGGGCCCCCGGTGCCGGCCCCGCTCGAGGAGCTGCTGGGGCAGTGGTGGTCCGAGGGCACCGCGTACGTCTTCTCGGCCCGCGCCGGCCGGCTCGAGGCCAAGCCGGCCGGTGCCGCCCGGACCCGCCCGCCGTCGGTGTTCGCCGAGGAGGGACCGGACCTCTTCCGGGTCGTCTCGGGGCGCGAGCAGGGTGAGCTCCTGCGCGTCGTGCGCGGCCCGGACGGCAGCGTCGAGCGGCTCTACTGGGCCACCTACCCGGTCACCCGCGACCCGCGGCCGTTCGGCTCCTGAGCGCGGCGGCCCCCGGCGACCCGCTCGGCGTTGGGCGGGCAGCGCCGATCGCCTAGCATTGGGTGGTCCGGTGCCCTCGCGGCACCCCGCCCAGAGGAAGCAGGGGGACAGGCCGAGCGGCCGACCCATGACCGAGTCACCCCAGGCTCGCACCACGATCGTCGTGCCGGCCGGCAGCCAGCCGATGGTCGCTGTCCTCGGGCCCCGCGACGAGCTCCTCCGGGTGGTCGAGACCGCCTTCCCAACCGTGGACATCTCCGTCCGCGGCAACGAGATCACCGTGTCCGGCGACCCGGGCGAGGTGGCCCTCGTCGAGCAGTTCTACGACGAGCTGACCACCGTTCTGCGCACCGGCCAGGGCGTCTCCGTCGACGCCGTCGAGCGGATGGTCGCGATGCTGCGGGCCGAGTCTGGCGAGGGCCCGGCGGAGGTGCTGACGCACAACATCCTGTCCAACCGCGGTCGCACCATCCGACCGAAGACCCTCAACCAGAAGCGCTACGTCGACGCGATCGACAAGCACACGGTCGTCTTCGGGATCGGGCCGGCCGGGACCGGCAAGACCTACCTGGCGATGGCGAAGGCGGTGCAGGCGCTGCAGGCCAAGCAGGTCAACCGCATCATCCTGACCAGGCCGGCGGTCGAGGCGGGGGAGCGGCTCGGCTTCCTGCCCGGGACCCTGTACGAGAAGATCGACCCATACCTGCGCCCGCTCTACGACGCGCTGCACGACATGATCGACCCGGACTCGATCCCCCGGCTGATGACCGCCGGGACGATCGAGGTCGCACCCCTGGCCTACATGCGCGGCCGCACCCTCAACGACGCCTTCATCATCCTGGACGAGGCGCAGAACACCTCCCCGGAGCAGATGAAGATGTTCCTCACCCGGCTGGGCTTCGGGTCGAAGATGGTCGTCACCGGTGACGTCACCCAGGTCGACCTGCCGGGCGGGACGCACAGCGGTCTGCACGTCGTGCAGGAGATCCTCGACGGGACGCCGGACGTGCACTTCTGCCGGTTGGCGAGCCAGGACGTCGTCCGGCACAAGCTGGTCACCCAGATCGTCGACGCGTACGGCCGGTGGGATGCGATCCAGCGCTCCGACGGCCGGCCGGGCCGGGGCGGCTCCGGCCCGAAGCGGTCCCGATGAGCGTCGACGTCAACGACGAGTCCGGTGCCGACGTCGACGTCGACCGGCTCGCCCTGCTCTCCCGGTTCGTCCTCGACCGGATGCGCGTGCACCCGCTCGCCGAGCTCTCGGTGATCGCCGTCGACCCCGAGACCATGGCCAACCTGCACGTGCAGTGGATGGACGAGGAAGGGCCGACCGACGTCATGTCGTTCCCGATGGACGAGCTGCGGCCGGGCAGCGACGAGCAGGAGCCGGTGCCCGGTCTGCTCGGTGACGTCGTGCTCTGTCCCGAGGTCGCCGGCAGGCAGGCGGAGGCAGCCGGCCACAGCACCGCCCACGAGCTGGACCTGCTGTGCGCCCACGGCATCCTGCACCTGCTCGGCTACGACCACGCCGAGGCGGCCGAGCAGCGCGAGATGTTCGGCCTGCAGGGCGAGATCCTGCGCGACTGGTGGGCCTC
>DASTVO010000128.1:0-2696 GCA_035759075.1 Actinomycetes bacterium | reverse complement strand
GACATGCGGGTGAAGTGCATCCACAGGTGGTTGCGGGCGCTCTCGGCCATCGCGTCCGGGCCGGACTCGAAGACGTCTTGCGGGACGGTCATCTGGTACCCCAGTTGTAGAGCTGCTTGCGCAGCTTCAGGTAGACGAAGGACTCGGTGCTGCGGACCGACGGCACGGCCCGGATGCGCTTGCTGATCAGCTCGAGCAGGTGGTCGTCGTCCTCGCAGACGACCTCCACGAGCAGGTCGAACCCGCCGGCGGTGATGACGACGTAGTCGACATCGGGCATGTCGGCGATCTTCTCGGCGACCGCCTCGACGTCGCCCTCGCAGCGGATTCCGATCATGGCCTGGCGCGGGAAGCCGACCTGCAAGGGGTCGGTGACGGCGACGATCTGCATGACCCCCGCGTCCAGGAGGCGCTGCACCCGCTGGCGCACCGCCGCCTCGGAGAGCCCGACGGCCTTTCCGATGGCGGCGTAGGGCCGCCGGCCGTCCTCCTGCAGCTGCTCGATGATCGCCTTGGAGACGTCGTCGAGCACCGCCCCGTTGCCGCGCTCCCTGCCGACCATGGGCCAGATCTTCCCGAGAAGACGGCGCCTTGGCAAGTGAATCCGTAGTGGACAGCGCCAGATGTTGCTGAATCTGTTGTCAGACGCGCTCGGAACTGTTGAGAAGGACCCCGACCGGGCTAGGCTGCGGGTCGTCCAGCTCCCACGGCCAGGAGGCTCCCCGTGACCACCGACGCACCCCAGGTCCTGCGCAACTTCGTCGCCGGCGAGCACGTCGACAGCGCCGACGGCCGCACCAGCGACGTCGTCGACCCGTCGACCGGGCGGCCGTACGCGCAGGCGCCGGTGTCCTCGGCCGAGGACGTCGACCGCGCCGTCCGCGCCGCAGGGACCGCCTTCGAGGGGTGGCGGGACTCCACGCCCAGCGACCGGCAGAAGGCGCTGATCCGCATCGCCGACGCCTTCGAGAGCCGGGCCGACGAGCTGGTCGACGTGGAGTGCCGCAACACGGGCAAGCCCCGTGCGCTGACCATGTCGGAGGAGATCGGCCCGATGGTGGACCAGATCCGGTTCTTCGCCGGGGCCGCTCGGGTCCTCGAGGGTCGCTCGGCCGGGGAGTACATGGCCGGGCACACGTCGTTCGTCCGGCGGGAGCCGATCGGGGTCTGCGCCCAGGTGACCCCGTGGAACTACCCGATGATGATGGCGGTCTGGAAGTGGGCACCGGCCATCGCCGCGGGGAACACCGTGGTCCTCAAGCCCGCCGACACCACTCCGGCGTCGACCCTGCTGATGGCCGAGATCATGGCGGACTTCCTGCCGCCCGGCGTCTTCAACGTCGTGGCCGGGGACCGCGACACCGGCCGGGCGCTCATGGCCCACCCCGTGCCCCAGATGGTCTCCATCACCGGGTCGGTCCGCGCCGGCATGGAGGTCGCCGCGTCGGCGGCGACCGACCTGAAGAAGGTGCACCTCGAGCTCGGCGGCAAGGCACCGGTCGTGGTGTTCGACGACGCCGACCTCGCCGCGGCCGCCGAGGCGATCGCCGTGGCCGGCTACTTCAACGCCGGGCAGGACTGCACCGCCGCGACCCGGGTGCTCGCCGGGCCGGGCATCCACGACGACTTCGTGCAGGCACTGGCGCAGGAGGCGAAGGAGAACGCGCGCACCGGCCGCCCCGACGACGAGGACATCCTCTTCGGACCGCTGAACAACGCCAACCAGCTCGACCGGGTCACCGGCTTCCTGCAGCGGGCGCCCGAGCACGTGACGGTGGCGGCCGGCGGGCACCGCGTCGGCGGCGACCTGGCGGAGGGCTACTTCCACGAGGCGACCGTCGTGTCCGGCCTGCACCAGGACGACGAGATGGTGCAGAACGAGATCTTCGGCCCGGTCATCACCGTGCAGCGGTTCACCGACGAGGACGAGGCGGTGCGCTGGGCGAACGGCGTGCAGTACGGCCTGGCCTCCTCGGTGTGGACCAAGGACCACGGCCGGGCGATGCGGATGGCCAAGCGACTGGACTTCGGCTGCGTCTGGATCAACGCCCACATCCCGTTGGTGGCCGAGATGCCGCACGGCGGCTTCAAGCACTCCGGCTACGGCAAGGACCTCTCGATGTACGGGTTCGAGGACTACACGCGCGTCAAGCACGTGATGTCCAACATCGAGTCCTGACACCTGTGCGGGCCGACCTGGTGCTGCGGGGCACCGTGCGCACCGGCGACCCGCACGCCCCGCTCACGCGGGGGGTCGCCGTCACGGGCGGCGTCGTGGTCGCGCTCGACGAGGAGGCGCTGGCGCTCACCTCCGGTGCCGCCCAGGTGGTCGACCTGGACGGCGGCGCCGTCATGCCCGGCTTCGGCGACGGGCACGTGCACCCGCTGTGGGGCGGGGTCGAGATGGCCGGCCCGCAGGTGCGCGACGCCCGCTCGGTCGCCGAGGTCGCCGAAGCCGTCCGCCGGTACGCCGACGAGCACCCCGACGAGGAGTGGGTCCAGGGCGGTCCGTACGAGCCGACGCTCGCGCCGGGCGGGCTCTTCGACGCCCGGTGGCTGGACGACGCGGTGCCCGACCGGCCGGTGGTGCTGCAGTCCTCGGACCACCACTGCGCCTGGGTCAACAGCGAGGCCCTGCGGCGGGCCGGGGTCGACGCCACGACGCCGGACCCGCCGGCAGCGTCGGTGGCGCGCCG
>DASTVO010000127.1:0-4672 GCA_035759075.1 Actinomycetes bacterium | reverse complement strand
CCCTCACGCGGCGTCGCTGCGTCAGGCTTTCGCCCATTGCGCAATATTCCCCACTGCTGCCTCCCGTAGGAGTCTGGGCCGTGTCTCAGTCCCAGTGTGGCCGGTCGCCCTCTCAGGCCGGCTACCCGTCGTCGCCTTGGTGGGCCGTTACCCCACCAACTAGCTGATAGGCCGCGACCCCATCCCTTGCCGAAAAACTTTCCAGACCTCGTGATGCCGCGAGATCTCGTATCCGGTATTAGCTCCGGTTTCCCGGGGTTATCCCAGAGCAAGGGGCAGGTTGGTCACGTGTTACTCACCCGTTCGCCACTGATCGCCCGGAGCAAGCTCCGAGGTCACCGTTCGACTTGCATGTGTTAAGCACGCCGCCAGCGTTCGTCCTGAGCCAGGATCAAACTCTCCGTAGATGTCTATATAGCAAGCTGCACCGAAGTGCAGGGTGCTGACACATGAAGAGTGCCCATGGTCTGGCGAGACCATGGACGATCTGGCAATGAAAGACGTAACTAGCAAATAGTTAGTTGTCTGTCATGTACCAAAGGAATTTCCGTCGGGCGATGCGTTGCCGCCGCTCGATGAGCGACGTCGCCACATCCCCCGGACGGGGTTTTTGGCATTGACTTTTGGCACGCTGTTGAGTTCTCAAGGAGCGGACGCGCACCGAACCGGGCCTTTCGGCCGGTCTCGGGGCAACCGTTCAAACCTACTCAGGCGGGTTGGGGCTGTCAAACTGACTGCCGGCTCCTGCCTGCCCCGCCCGCGCCTCACCCCCGCGACCAAGGTCCCGGTGAGTTTGACACGCTTAGGGGCCACCCCGGGAACGGCCACCTTCCGGTGTCCGTCTCTCCCTGCCGGGCGACGAAGAGAACATTAGGCAGCCCCCGGACCATTTGCAAATCCGCTGGTCAGAGCGATGACCGGGGTGTCGAGCAGCCGCGCCCGGGCGGTCAGCCACCGTCCACCAGCTCGGCCGCAGCCAGGTTGCGCTTGCCTCGGCGCAGCACCAGCCAGCGGCCGTGCAGCAGGTCGGCCTCGACCGGCCGCGCCTCGACGTCGCCGACCCGCTCGTTGTTGACGTACGCCCCGCCCTCGGCGACCGCCCGCCGGGCCGCGGACTTCGACGGCGAGAGGCCGCCGGCCGCCAGCAGATCGACGACCGCGGTGAGGCCGTCGCCCTCCCGGTGGATCTCGGCGCGGGGCAGCTCGGCCAGGGCGGACTCGAGCGTCCGCGCGTCGAGCCCGGTGAGCTCGCCACGGCCGAAGAGCGCCTGGCTGGCGGCGACGACCGCGTCCCGCTGGGCCTCTCCGTGCACCAGCGCGGTGAGCTCCTCGGCCAGCGCGCGCTGGGCCTCCCGGGCGGCCGGGCGTTCGGCGGCGGCCTTCTCCAGTGCCTCGATCTCCTCGCGGCTGCGGAAGGAGAACACCCGCAGCAGCGAGCCGACGTCCCGGTCCTCGGTGTTGACCCAGAACTGGTAGAAGGCGTACGGCGAGGTCATCTCCGGGTCCAGCCAGACGGTGCCGGACTCGGTCTTGCCGAACTTCGTGCCGTCGGCCTTGGTCACCAGCGGCGTCGCGAACGCGTGCACCGAGCGGCCCTCCACCCGGTGGATCAGGTCGAGGCCGGCGGTCAAATTGCCCCACTGGTCGCTGCCGCCGGTCTGCAGCACGCAGCCGAAGCGCCGGTAGAGCTCGAGGAAGTCCATCCCCTGCAGGATCCGGTAGCTGAACTCGGTGTAGGAGATCCCGGCGTCGGAGTTCAGCCGGGCGCTGACGGCCTCCTTGCCGATCATCTTGTTCACCCGGAAGTGCTTGCCGATGTCTCTCAGCAGGTCGATCGCCGACAGCGGCGCAGTCCAGTCGAGGTTGTTCACCATCGTCGCGGCGTTCTCGCCCTCGAAGGACAGGAACGGCTCGATCTGGGCGCGCACCCGCTCCACCCACTCGGCGACCGTGTCCCGCTCGTTCAGGGCCCGCTCCGCCGACGGCTTCGGGTCGCCGATCAGCCCCGTCGCACCGCCGA
This sequence comes from Actinomycetes bacterium, assembly GCA_035759075.1. GTDB lineage: Bacteria > Actinomycetota > Actinomycetes > JACCUZ01 > JACCUZ01 > DASTVO01. Next base: position 2,652 of record DASTVO010000127.1, on the reverse strand, counting down.
CCAGGGCCAGCGGCCGGTGACCGGCCTGCTGCAGCCGGCGCAGCGTGAGGATCTGCACGAGGTTGCCGATGTGCAGGCTGGGGGCGGTGGGGTCGAACCCGCAGTAGTACGTGACCGGGCCCTCGTCCAGGGCCTCGCGCAGGGCGTCGAGGTCCGTGCTGACGGCGACGAGCCCGCGCCACTGCAGGTCGTCGAGGAGCTCGGAGGCGGGGATCACGGAAGATGCCTTTCCACACGGGCGGACAGCGGTCAGGGGCTCAGCCTGCCCGATGCCGGGGTGCGGCGGCGACGCAGTACCGCCGCCCGGTACGCGGAGACGCTGCGCTCGCCCTCGACCCAGAACCGCCAGGGGTGCCCGGCGCCGTCGCCCGCGACCCCGACCCGCGGACCGCTGCGGACAGCCTCCGTGGCGACGCCGCCGCCGGCCCGGACCGTCAGCGACGAGCCCGCATCGGTGGCGTCGGTGCCGTCCAGCGAGCCGTCGACCCCGAGCGCGACCGTGAGCCGGGCCGGACCCTGCGCCAGGTCCCGCGCCGAGCGCGAGGTGGTGCGCCGCGACCGCGCCAGCTCCTCCCCCCGCACCACCTCGCCGGCGCGCAGCAGCACTGCCGACGCCTGGCCGGGCGGCCCGCAGACCAGGTTCATGCACCAGTGCATGCCATAGGTGAAGTACACGTACACCCGGCCGGGCGGGCCGAACATCACCTCGTTGCGGGGGGTCCGCCCGCGGAAGGCGTGCGAGCCGGGGTCGCTCTCTCCGTCGTAGGCCTCGACCTCGGTGAGCCGCACCGCGACCGTGCCGGCGGCCGTCCGGTGCTCGACGACGGCACCCAGCAGGTCCGGCGCAACCTCGAGGACCGGGCGGTCGAAGAAGTCCTCGGACAGCCGCATCCCGCACACCGTACGGGTACGGCGCTATGGGACGACTACCTGTTGATGCCGAGATGGTCGTGTGACTCCGGCGGGTGGTCCGTCTCCAGCCGCTTGCTCTTCGCACAGAACGTGCAGGTGTGGAAGCCGCCCCAGTTGTCGCCCTCCAGCGGGCCCCATCTGTGGCGACCGAGCTTGCAGAGAACGCCTTGGAGCATCGCTGCCTCCAGCACTGATCCGGCGCGGGCTACCGCTCGGCTCAAACGTATGCCGGTCGACGGTGGGCGCCAAGTGGAGTCGCCTGCGACCTCAGCCCCCACTGGCCCAGGCGGCGTGCCCGTGCGCCGCGTCGGCGAGGGCGGACAGCTGCTCGGCGACCCGGGCGGGCGCGGTGCCGCCGTGCGTGGATCTGGACTCCAGGGCGCCGCGGACGGAGAGCACCGACCGGACGTCTGGACTCAGCCGGTCGTCCACCGTCCGCAGGCCGTCGTCGTCGACCTCCCACAGCTCGAGGCCGTGGTCGTCGCAGTGCCGCACCAGGCGGCCGGCGATCTCGTGCGCGTCCCGGAAGGCGACACCGTTGCGGACCAGCCACTCGGCCACGTCGGTGGCGAGGGCGTGCCCAGTCGCGGCGGCCGCGGACAGCCGCTCGTCACGGACGCCGAGCGTCGACACCATCCCGGCCATCGCCGGCAGCACCAGCAGCAGCTGCTCGACCGAGTCGAACACCGGCTCCTTGTCCTCCTGCAGGTCCCGGTCGTAGGCCAGCGGCAGGCCCTTGAGCGTCGTCAGCAGCGCCATCAGGTTGCCGACCAGCCGGCCGGACTTCCCGCGGGCCAGCTCGGCCACGTCCGGGTTCTTCTTCTGCGGCATGATCGACGACCCGGTGGCGTAGGCGTCGTCGAGCTCGACCCAGCCGAACTCCGTGGTCGCCCACAGGCACAGCTCCTCGCCCAGCCGGGACAGGTGCACCCCCAGCAGCGCCGCCACGAACGCGAACTCGGCCACGAAGTCGCGGTCGCTGACCGCGTCGATCGAGTTGTCGACCGGGCCGCGGAACCCGAGCTCGGCGGCGACGGCCACCGGGTCGAGCGGCAGCGACGAGCCGGCCAGCGCGCCGGCGCCGAGCGGCGACAGGGCGGTCCGCTCGTCCCAGTCCTGGAAGCGCTCGACGTCGCGCTTGAACGCGTGGACGTGGGCCAGCAGGTGGTGCGCGAGCAGCACCGGCTGCGCGTGCTGGAGGTGGGTCATGCCGGGCATCGGCGTGCCGCGGTGCCGCTCGGCGAGGCCGACCAGCGCGGTCTCGAGCTCGGCGACCCGGGCGACGACGAGCCGGGCGGCGTCGCGCAGGAACAGCTTGAGGTCGGTGGCGACCTGGTCGTTGCGGCTGCGGCCGGCGCGCAGCTTGCCGCCGAGCGCGCCGACCCGTTCCAGCAGGCCGCGCTCCAGCGCGGTGTGGACGTCCTCGTCCTCGGCGGTGGGCCGGAACGACCCGTCGCGCACCGCCGCGTCGAGGTCGTCCAGCGCCTTCAGCATGGATGTCAGCTCGGCCTCGTCGAGCAGCCCGGCGCGGTGCAGCACGCGGGCGTGCGCCCGGGAGGCGGCCAGGTCGTACGGCGCGAGCCGCCAGTCGAAGTGGACGCTGACCGAGAGCCGCGCCAGCGCCTCGCTCGGGCCGCCGCCGAAGCGCCCGCCCCACAGCCGTGTCGGCGCCCCGCCGTTCTCGCTCACGCTCACGATCTAACCCCACCTGACGACATGGACGCGGCCGACCCCCTGGGG
>DASTVO010000126.1:0-8705 GCA_035759075.1 Actinomycetes bacterium | reverse complement strand
TGCCGGGCGCCGGCCTGGGACTGAGCCTGGTGGCGGAGACGGTCCGCTCGCACGGTGGCGCCGTCTGGTGCGTACCAGGTCCGAACGGGGTGGGGTCGGCGTTCGTCGTCCGGCTGCCACGGCCGGTGCACGGAACGGCGGGGGAGGCGTGACCGGCCGCCGGGCGCGCGGCGTCGCGATGGCCGCGACCGCTGCCCTGCTGCTGGTCGGGTGCGGCGTGCCGGAGAACGCGACGCTGCGCACGATCGACCGGGAGACCGTGCCGTACCGCCTGCTCGAGGACGCACCGGCTGCGGCGCCCGCGCCCGAGACGACACCGACCGGTCCCGCGGTGACGGTCCCGCAGGTCTACTTCGTGGACCAGGAGGACCGGCTGGTGCCGCAGGCTCAGCCGCTCGGCGCGCAGGGAGTGTTCTCCGTCGCGACCTCCCTGCTCAGCTCGCTCGCGGCCGGGCCCACCGAGGACCAGCGCGCCCGTGGCCTCGCCACGGCGCTGGGCCCCGACGTCGGGCTGCGGCTCGCGCAGGTGACGAACGGCGTCGCCTCGGTCGAGATCGCCCTGTCCGAGCAGGGTCCGGTCGCCGACCGGCTGCCGCTGGCGATCGGTCAGCTCGTGCTCAGCGTCACCTCCGTGGACGGGATCGACGCCGTGCGGCTGCTGCAGAACGGCGAGCCCGTGGAAGCGCCGCTGCCCGGTGGCGAACGGACCTCGGAGCCCCTCGTGCCCAGCGACTACGTGACCCTGCTGACGCCGTCCGCCGCACGGGTGCAGCAACAGCCGGCGCCCGAGCCGACCGGCTCCACCCCCGCACCAGGAGGTTCGCCGACCGGTCGCTAGAGCGGACCAGCCGGAGTATCAGACCCAGAAGGTGTCGTGGCGCAGGTAGAACTCGACGCGCTCCTCCTCGGACATCTGCCCGGTCTCGCTCACCCGCTCGAAGTAGCCCTCTCGGGGAGCACCCGGCGTGAACAGGATGAGCATCGAGGCCGGCGCGCCGGAGTGGTTCCGGAAGCCGTGGACACCGCCCTGCGCCACGTACAGGAAGTCACCCGGGCCGGCCTCGACCCAGCCGGTTCCGTCGTGCAGCTGCACCTGCCCGGCGAGCACGTAGAACGACTCGGTGATGGTGCGATGGAAGTGCGGGCCGGGACCGCCCTGCGCCGGCCCCATGTCGTAGCGGTACAGGCCGAGCTGGCCGTCGCTGTCGGTGCCGGTGGCCAGGTAACCCACCCGGGTCCCCGACGGCGTGGTGAGCTCCGGCGGGGTGTCGGCTCGCCGCAGCCGGGCCGACTGAGTCCCGGACTCCCCGTGGTAGCGGGGCTCCGGGTACGGCAGGAACGTCACGGCCTCTCCTCGCACGAACGTCGCTGGGAGACGTCATTCTCGGGTGGTCACTCCGAGACGGCAACGGCCCCCGCCCGTCGCGGGTCGCCGACGGCCTCGAGCCGTCCGCCGGGCGCGGCCACCGCGACGCCCACCCCGCCGAAGTACATCGAGTGCCGGTGGTGACGCCGCACCGGCAGGTCGGTCTCGGGTAGCGGCAGGTCCTCCTCGGCCTCCACCCGGGCCGCGCCGTCGGGGTCGCCCGGCTCCAGGTGGCTGACGTGCAGCCGGGGCCGGTCGACCGCCTCCTGCAGGCTGCCGGTCCCGGATCCGAGCCGCGCGAGCACCTGCAGCAAGGCCGTCGTGATCCGGTCCGCGCCCGGGCTGCCGATCGCCAGCGCGCTGCGACCGGACGGGTCGTCGCGGCGCCCGACCGTGGGTGCCATGTTGCTGCGCAGTCGCCGGCCGGGCGGCAGCGGCGCACCGCGGTTCAGCTCCAGCTCGCCGAGGCAGTTGTTCAGCCACAGCCCGGTGCCCGGCACCGTGACCCCGGAGCCGTACCCGCTGGACGCCGTGACCGCGCAGCTGGCGCCCGTGTCGTCCACCACCGACACGTGCACGGTGCTCGGGGACCGCGGCGGCTGCCAGCCCACGTCGCGCAGCAGCGTCGCCGCCGCGGACTCCCGGTCGTCGGCGAGGTCGAGGACGTCCCGCCGCACGTCGAGGACCCGCCGCTGCACGCGCACCAGATCGGCGACGTCGTCGGCGGTCCAGGAGGCGGCCGGCCGCTCACCGAACAGCGTGAGCATCGCGGCGAGCACCGCGCCGCCGATGGCCGGGGGCGGGTTCGTGCGCAGTGACCAGTGGCCGGCGTCGACGCCCAGCGCGGGCCGGACCACCGGTCGGTACGCGGCGAGGTCGGTCGCCGTCAGCAGCCCACCGCGGTCGGCCATGTCGGCGGCCACGGCGACCGCCAGCTCCCCGTGGTACAGCGTCCGCGCGCCCTCGCGCGCCAGCAGCTCCAGGGTGCCGGCCAGACCGGGCACCACGACCCGGTCCCCGACCTCGACCCAGCCACCATCGTCGCGACGCAGGACCGCAGCCGTGTGCGGGTCCCAGGCCAGCAGGCTGTCGCGGACGTAGGGCAGGTAGTAGGCGGCCGCGGAGCCCAGTCGGAAGCCGTCCCGGGCGGTCTCCGCGGCGGGGGCCACGACCTCCCGCCACGGCAGGACGCCGTACCGCTCCTGTGCCAGGTCCAGGCCCGCCAGCGCCCCGGGCGTCGCCACGGACGCGTGGCCGGCGGTCATGACGACCCCGCCGCCGTACTCGGTCCGGACCTCGCGGGCGACCGGCGGCGGCGCCCCCCGGGGCCGGCCGGCGCCCGGCATCGAGACGTAGCCGTCCACGGTCACCGCGTCGGCCGCGTCGGCGGGCCAAACCGTGACGAACGCGCCGCCGGCCAGCGAGACGATGCCGGGCTCGGTGACCATCGCCACCAGGGTCGCGGCAACGGCCGCGTCCACCGCGCCGCCGCCGAGCGCAGCGACGCGCAGCGCGGCGTCCGCGGCCGCTCGGTTCGGCGCCGCGACGGCAACCCGGGTCGTCACCCGGGCCATCCTGCCGTCACGCCGGGCCGGCGTGAGACGCCGTCACGCGGCCGCGGCCAGCTCCTGGTCGGTCGGCACGTCCTCCTTGCGCGCGTTGATGAAGACGAGTGTCACCACCAGCGCGGCGGCGAGCAGCACCGCGCCCCAGAAGAACGCCACGTGGTAGCCGTGGATGAACGCCAGCTTCGAGGCGGCCTCCGCCCGGCTCGGGTCGGTCACCGGGTTGTCCACGAAGTACGACGTCACGGCGCCAGCGAACAGGGTGTTGAGCAGCGCGGTACCCAGGGAGCCGCCGATCTGCTGCGAGGTGTTGAGCACCGCGCTCGCCACTCCCGCGTCGTGCGAGCCGACCCCGATGAGCGCCGTGCTGGAGGCCGGGATGAACACGCCCGCGAGGCCGATGCTCATGAGCAGCATGGCGGGCAGCACGTGCGACCAGTAGGCGGTGTCCTGGGTGATCTGGGTGAGCAGCAGCATGCCGGCGACGGCCATCACGAGGCCGGGAACCATAAGCCGCCTCGGCCCGAGGCGCGGCAGCAGTTGGGCCACCACGCCGGCCGTGAGGATGATGCCGGCGCTGAACGGCAGGAACGCGAAGCCGGCCTTCAGCGGCGAGTAGCCCAGGTTGACCTGGAAGTAGTAGGTCAGGAACAGGAACATGGCGAAGAGCCCGGCGCCCACGAGCAGGAAGGTCAGGTAGGACCCGCCGCGGTTGCGGTGCAGCAGCACCCGCATCGGCAGCATCGGGTTCCTGGCCCTGGTCTCCCACCAGACGAAGGCGACCAGCAGGACCACAGCAGTCACGAGGAAGAAGATCGTCGACCCGGCCGTCCACCCCTGGACGGCGGTGTCCGTCGGGTCGGCGGGGTTCTTCGCCCGGGCCGCCTCGGTGAACCCGTACACGAGCGAGACGAGCCCGAGAGTGGCCAGCAGGACGCCGGGGACGTCGTAGCGGGTGTCGCCGTGCGCCTTGCTCTCGTGCACGAACGGGAGCGCCAGGGCGGCGACGAGCAGCGCGACCGGGACGTTGACCCCCAGGGTCCACCGCCAGGAGGCGTACTCGGTGAGCACGCCGCCGACGATCAGGCCGATCGCGGCACCGCCGCCCGCGAGCGCGCCGAAGACGCCGAACGCCTTGGCCCGCTCCTTCGGGTCGGTGAACGTCACCGTCACGATCGACAGCGCGGCCGGAGCCATCAGGGCCGCGAAGCCACCCTGCAGGGCGCGGGCGGCGAACAGCAGCTCCTGGTTCGGCGCGATGCCGCCGAGCGCAGAGGCCCCGGCGAAGCCGAGGAGGCCGATGACGAACGTGCGCTTGCGGCCGGTGTAGTCGGCGATCCGGCCGCCGAGCAGCAGCAGCCCGCCGAACGCCAGCGTGTAGGCGGTGACGACCCACTGACGGTCCGCGTTGCTGATCTCGAGGTCCGCCTGGGCCGACGGCAGGGCGATGTTCACGATCGACGCGTCGAGGACGATCATGAGCTGGGCGGCGGCCAGCACGGCCAGCGCCAACCAGCGCCTCGGGTCCGGCTCGGCGGAGGAGGCCCGCGCGTCCGCGACGGCTTCGCTGGTGGGGGCGACGGGATCGGTCACGACTGCTCCTGGGGGTATGCCTGAGCCGGCGGGCGGCTTCAGGACGGCATGCGCACAGTAGGAGCCGCAACCGACAACGAGCCACGGAGATTCCGGCCGCCGCGTACTTCCTGGGCGAAGTGCCTGGCCAGGGCCGATTGGGCCGCTCGGCGCCGGGCAGGCACAATGGCCGCTGTCCTTGCTCGAGCTCGAGAGGTCACCGTTGCCCATGTCGTCTTCCGCTGAGACCGCCATCGCGCCCGACGCCGTCCTGGACGCCCTGGAGGCGGAGGCGATCCACGTCTTCCGTGAGGCCGCCGGCGCGTTCCGGCGGCCCGTGATGCTCTACAGCATCGGCAAGGACTCGTCGGTCCTGCTGCACCTGGCCGTCAAGGCGTTCGCACCCGCCCGGGTGCCGTTCCCGGTGCTGCACATCGACACCACGTGGAAGTTCCGGGAGATGATCGCGTTCCGGGACCGGATGGCCCGCGAGCACAACCTCGACCTCAAGGTGCACACCAACGCAGAGGGTGTGAAAGAGGGCGTCACGCCCTTCACCCACGGCGCGCACGAGTACACCCGCATCATGAAGACCGTGGCGCTGCGCGAGGCCCTGGACCACGGCGGGTACGACGCGGCGTTCGGTGGTGCTCGCCGGGACGAGGAGCGTTCCCGGGCGAAGGAGCGGGTCTTCTCGCTGCGCGAGCCGGGGCACCGCTGGGAGCCGCGCAAGCAGCGCCCGGAGTTCTGGCGGACCGCCAACACCCAGCTCGCGGACGGCCAGACCATGCGGGTCTTCCCGATGTCGAACTGGACCGAGCTCGACGTGTGGCGCTACATCCAGCGCGAGCAGATCGAGGTCGTCCCGCTCTACTTCTCCAAGGAGCGCCCGGTCGTCGAGCGGGACGGACAGCTGATCATGGTCGACGACGACCGCTACCCGCTGCGGGACGGTGAGCAGCCCGAGATGCGCAGCGTCCGCTTCCGCACCCTGGGCTGCTACCCGCTGACCGCGGCGGTCGAGTCCAAGGCCGACAACCTCGACGACCTGCTCGCCGAGATGCTCATCGACCGGCGCTCGGAGCGAGCCGGTCGCCTCATCGACGGCGAGGGCGGCGGCTCCATGGAGAGCAAGAAGACCGAGGGGTACTTCTGAGCATGAGCAGCACAAGCAGCAAGGAGACCATCGCGCTCGTCGAGCACCCCATCGTCCGCGTCGTGGCCTGCGGGTCGGTGGACGACGGCAAGTCCACGCTCATCGGCCGGCTGCTCGCCGGCACCGAGAGCATCCCGGACGACATCCTCGACTACGCCCGCAACACCCGGCGCAGCGGCTCGACCATCCCCAAGGGGGAGGTCGACTTCTCGATGCTCACCGACGGGCTCGAGGCCGAGCACGAGCAGGGCATCACGATCGACGTGGCCTACCGCCACCTCTACCTGCCCTCGGGGCGGCGCGCCATCATCGCCGACGCCCCCGGCCACGAGCAGTACACCCGCAACATGGCCGTGGCCGCCTCGACCGCGGACATCGCGATCCTGCTGGTCGACGCGACGCGCGGCATCAGGCCGCAGACCCACCGGCACCTCACCGTCTGCGCGATGATGGGCGTCCGCACCGTGATCGTCGCCATCAACAAGATGGACGCCGTCGGCTACGAGCACGTGGCGTTCGAGGAGCTCGCCGGCGGCGTGCGCAAGGCCGCGGCGCGCTTCGACCTCGAGGAGGTCGAGGTCGTCCCGGTCAGCGCCCTCACCGGGGACAACGTCCTCGAGCGGTCGCAGTCGATGAGCTGGTACCACGGTCCGACGGTGCTCGAGGCGCTGACCTCGTGGCGCCCCGCGCCGGTCGAGGACCAGACGAAGGCGCCGTTCCGGATGCCGGTGCAGGTCGTCGTCCGCGCCGACGAGTTCCGCGGGTACGCGGGGACGGTGGTCGCCGGCTCGATCCGCCCCGGGGACAAGGTCGTCGTCAACGCCAAGGGCTCCCCGATCTCCGTCGAGCGGGTCATCATCGGCGGCCAGGACCGCGAGGAGGCCCACGCCGGCCAGGCCGTCACGCTGACGCTGGAGACCGAGACCGACGTCACCCGTGGCGACCTCCTGGTCGCACCCGCGGACGGCGAGGCGGCCGAGCACTTCCCGCGGCCGGCCACGGCGTTCGCCGCCGACCTGGTGTGGACCGGCGAGGAGGAGCTGCGCCACGGCCGCTCCTACCTGCTGATGGCCGGTTCGCTCGCGGTGCCCGCGGTCGTGACCGCCATCCGCGGCCGGCGGGACGTCGTCACCGGCGAGGAGATGTCGGCCCGCACCTTCAAGATGAACGACGTCGGGCACGTCGAGATCGCCACCGACACCCCGGTCCCGCTCGACCCCTACTCGCTGTGCCGCGACACCGGCGGCTTCCTGCTCGTCGAGCGGGTCAGCCGGGACACCGTCGCCGCCGGACTGGTCAGGCACGCGCTGCGCCGAGCCCACAACGTCGTGCCGCACGCGTTCACGGTGGACCAGGAGGCCCGGGCCCGCCTCAAGGGGCAGACGCCGCGCGTGCTGTGGCTCACCGGCCTCCCGGGCGCCGGCAAGTCCACGGTCGCGGACGCCCTCGAGCGCAAGCTGCACGGCATGGGCCTGCACACGTACGTCCTCGACGGCGACGGCGTGCGCACCGGCCTGAACAAGGACCTGGGCTTCACCCCGGAGGACCGGGCCGAGAACGTCCGGCGCGTGGCCGAGACCGCGAAGCTGATGCTCGACGCAGGGCTCATCGTGATCGTGTCGCTGGTCTCTCCGTTCCGTGGTGACCGTCGGGCGGCCAAGGCCCTGTTCCGCGAGGGGGACTTCCTCGAGGTATGGGTGGACACACCGTCCGAGGTCGTGGTCGAGCGCGACCCGAAGGGTCTCTACGCGAAGGCCAAGGCGGGCACCCTCCCGAACATGACCGGCGTCGGCCAGATGTACGAGCCCCCGGAGAACCCGGACGTCGTCATCGACGGCGCGGGGGACCTGGACGCCTCGGTCAACCAGCTCCTGGATGCCCTGGAAGTCACGCACTGACGTGGCCGAGCTCGTCTACCCGCCGGTCATCGCGTTCGCGCGGGCGGTCTTCGCGCTCCAGGGACTGCGCTTCACCATGCGCGGGACCGAGAACGTGCCACGGTCCGGCGGGGCCGTCATGGCGATCAACCACGTCGGCTACATGGACTTCACCTACGCCGGCCTCGCGGCGCGACCGTCCGGTCGGCTGGTGCGCTTCATGGCCAAGCAGGAGGTGTTCGCCCACAAGGTCGCCGGGCCGCTGATGCGCGGCATGCATCACATCCCCGTCGACCGCGACGCCGGTGCCGGTTCGTACCGCAACGCGGTGCAGGCGCTGCGGGACGGCGAGGTCGTCGGGGTGTTCCCCGAGGCCACCATCAGCCGGTCGTTCGAGCTCAAGGACTTCAAGGCAGGCGCGGCACGGATGGCTGCCGAGGCCGGGGTGCCGCTGCTGCCCACGGTGATCTGGGGCTCGCAGCGGGTCTGGACGAAGGGTCGGCCGAAGCGGCTCGGCCGCACCAACGTGCCCATCTCGGTGTCCGTCGGGGCGCCGATGGAGGTCGGCCCCGCCGCGGACGCGGTGGCCGTCACCGCCGACCTGCGAGCCCGCATGGAGCGGTTGCTGCACGAGGCCCAGGAGGCCTACCCGGACCGGCCGGCCGGACCGGAGGACGGCTGGTGGCAGCCCGCCCGCCTCGGCGGCTCGGCGCCAACGCCCGAGGAGGCGGTCGTTCTCGACCGCAACGAGCGCCGGGAGCGGCTCGAGGCCGCCAAGGCCGCTCGCGACCGGGCCCGTCCGCCGCGCGCGCGGTGAACGTTCGTGGCGTGGGCTGCGCGATAGCCTGTGGCACGTGAGCGTGCTCGAGCTGCCGCCGACTACGGACAGCGTGCCGCTCGCCCGACGGTTCGCCCGCAGTGCGCTGCGCGAGAGCGACATCGACGTCGACACGGTCCTCCTGCTCGTCTCCGAGGTGGTGACCAACGCCGTCCTGCACGCCCGCAGCGACATCCGGCTGGTCATCGAGGACCGCGACGAGCGGGTGCGAGTGGAGGTGCACGACGCCTCTCCGGTGCCGCCGCGGATGCACCACTTCCAGCTCGCCTCGGGGACCGGGCGCGGGCTGCGGATGCTGGACCGCCTCTCCGCCGACTGGGGCGTGGTCCCC
>DASTVO010000125.1:0-2188 GCA_035759075.1 Actinomycetes bacterium | reverse complement strand
GTGTCGGGGCGCAACGTCGCCGAACCGCAGCGGGCTGGACTTGTCTGAGCCCAGGACTAGCGTCGAGCACGACGGTCGCGCCATCCGGACGCGGCACAGTTCCGAGGAATGAGGCAGCCATGGGTGGTCAGGTCGTGCACTTCGAGATCCCCGCCGACGACATGGAGCGGGCGCAGGAGTTCTACCGGTCGGCGTTCGGCTGGGAGATCAGTGCCGTGCCCGGGATGGACTACGCGATGGTCGGCACCACACCCGTCGACGAGCAGAGCCGGCCGAAGGAGGCCGGCGCCATCAACGGTGGCATGTTCAAGCGCGAGGGCGAGATGACTGTCCCAACCGTGGTCATCGCGGTCGACGACATCGAGAAGGCGCTGGAGACCGTCGGCGGCCTCGGCGGGAGGACGGTCGTGCCGCGGACCCCGGTCATGGACATGGGGTTCTCCGCGTACTTCCGCGACCCGGAGGGCAACCTCGTCGGCCTGTGGGAGAACGCCTCCTGACCGGCCAACCGGACATACAGGTCCTCCGGTCCACCGATCGGCGGTCCGCCCGTCCGATCGGATGATGCCATTTTGGTGAATCTTTACCTTCCGTTGCTCAAGTGCTAACCCTCCGGGGCCTCTCGCCCGAGGCATAGGACGTCGCTACCAGTCTCTTCGCCCGGGTCGCGACATCTCTGTCCATGTCGCCCACACGGGGGAGCCCCGCCATGCACGCATCACGCGTCGCGAGACACGTCGCGATCGTCCTCTCCGGCCTCCTGGCCGCCGGCACCGTCACGGCCTCCCCGGCCGCGGCCGCGCCCGGCAAGCCGACGCCCACGCCGACGCCGGTCGTGACCAGCCAGCCCGCCAACCCGACCGGTGAGCGCTACGCCACCTTCACCTGGACACCCGCGCCGAGCACGGCGTACACCTGCAGCCTCGACGGGATGGCGCCCACGACGTGCTCGGGCGGGCAGCAGGTCTACGGCCCGCTCACCGATGGGGTGCACTCCTTCTCACTGCGCGCCAAGCTGACCGGCAAGAGCAAGCCCAGCACCTACCGCTACAGCTGGCGGGTCGCCGGCACGCCGCCGGGTGCGCCGACCGTGGCGCCGGTGTCCTCGCCCACCAGCTCGACCACCGTCAGCGTCTCGTTCTCGAACACCGACCCTGCCGCTGTGAGCCACGAGTGCTCCCTCGACGGGGCCGCGTTCGCCGCCTGCTCGAGCCCGCACGTCGTCAGCGCCACCGTCGAGGGCGCCCACACGGTGGACGTCCGCGCGGTGAACGCGTTCGGAACCACCAGCACCCCGGCCAGCGTCTCCTGGGTCCTGGACAGCACCGCCCCGGCGAACGTCACGCTGGCGGGCCCGTCCGGCTACACCAGTGACACCGCGCCGGTGGTGACGTTCAGCGCTGACGGCGCCACGTCGTACGACTGCTCGGTCGACGGCGGGACGCCGGTCTCCTGCACCAGCCCTTACACCGTGCCGGGTGTGGGGGTGGACGGTGCTCACTCGCTGACCGTCCGGGCATTCGACGCCGTCGGCAACGCCGCGCAGCCGGCGACCGCGCTGTGGGTCCTCGACACGACGCCCCCCGCCAAGCCGCTCATCGTCACCGGGCCGGCCGACCGGACCAACCAGACGACGGCCACCTTCGAGGTGTGGAGCGACGACTCCGGCATCCTCGAGTGTGCTCTCGACGGCGGCCCGTGGCAGGCGTGCACCTCACCGGTGCAGTACTCCGGCCTCGGGGCCGGCTCGCACACCCTGCAGGTCCGCGGCCAGGACGCCGTGGGCAACATCAGCGACGTCGACAGTGCCACCTGGGTCATCGACACCACTGCTCCGATCCCGCCGGTCATCACGGACGGTCCCACCAGCCCGAGCAGCAACACCCAGCCGCTGTTCACCTTCGACACCGACGACACGTCGGTCGTCAGCTTCACGTGCTCCCTCGACGGTCAGACCGCGGTCGACTGCGTCAGCGACGTATGGCCGTTCGGCCCACTGACCGCCGACGGACTGCACACGTTCCGGGTCGTCGCCGTCGATGCCGTCGGCAACCTCAGCGGTGCGGCGTCCTGGTCGTGGATCCTGGACACCACCGCGCCGCCGGTGCCGGTGTTCACATCGAAGCCGGCCGCCAGCGGCACGGACACCACCGCGGTGTTCGCGTTCACAGCGGAGCCGGGCGCCGGC
>DASTVO010000124.1:0-5604 GCA_035759075.1 Actinomycetes bacterium | reverse complement strand
GAGGCCGAGGGCTCGGAGCGCATCCGGGAGGCCTACGCCGACGAAACCTGGCGGCGGCTCACCGTGCTCAAGACCCGCATGGACCCCGAGAACGTGTTCCGGCACAACCAGAACGTGCCGCCGGCCCAGCGGTGACCCGCTAGGGCTCCAGCACGAGCGTGTGCCGCGCGGCCTCCACGACGGCCCCCTGGCTGAACGGCCAGGCGGTCGTCCGACCCTCGCGCCACAGCTCTACCTGGTCGGTGTAGTTGTCGTGGAACGGGTGCCCGCTCGCGCCGGTCAGGTTCACCCACCGCGACGCGTCCAGGTCGGCGAGGTCCACCACCATCCGCATCGACGGCACCCAGTTGGTCCGGTAGCCCTCGTCGGACGACCAGCCGGTCGCCACGACCGTCGACTCCCCGCCGCCGACGTCGACGTCGCCGTGGTTCACCAGCCACTCGACCGGACCGATCCCCGACTGACCGAACGTCTGGCTCTCCAGCGGCAGCGCGTGCAGCTCGCCCCACCGCCACGCGTCCGGCTCGTCGCCGAGCTGGTCGGCCAGCTCCTCGTGGGCGAGCGCGAGCGCCTCGGTCAGGATGCCGTGGCGGGTCTCCCGGCGCTCGGTCCGCACGTCGTCCCACCACGGGCTGCGCGGCTCGTCGAGCAGCCCGGTCACGACCTGCATCCACCGGCCGCCGCCGTCGGGCCGCTCCGCCTTCGGCAGCTGGTCGTGGAACGTCAGCCGGAGGACGTGCCGCCAGACCGCGTTGAAGTACGCGGCGCCGGCCGAGTCCGCGCCCTGGCGGAGGTCCCAGCGACGCAGCTGCTCGACCGCCGCGCCGACGTTCTCCGGCGGGGACACGTCGAGCAGGTGCGGCAGCAGGGCCGGTGCGATGGCGCTGCGCTGGTCGCGCTGCAGGCGCAGCATCCGGTCCGTGGTCACGTCGCCCCGGTCGACGAGGCGCTGCAGCCGGTCCACGATCCGCGCGGCACGGTAGCCGGCGTCCCAGTCCTCGGTGAGGAACACCGGGTACGACGGCGGGACGACCGCTTGGTTCGCGGCGACCAGGAAGCCCTCCGGCGGGTCGACCACCCGCGGCATCCGGTCGTAGTCGACGAAACCGGTCCACTCCTGCTCACCGGTCCAGCCCTCGGCCGGCCACCGCCCGTCGTAACCGGTGCGCACCGGCACCTTGCCGGGCGCCTGGTAGCCGATCCTCCCGGTGCGGTCGGCGTAGACGACGTTCTGCGCCGGCACCTCGAAGAGGCTGACCGCAGTGCGCATCTCCTCCCAGTCGCCCGCCCGGTTCAACGCGAACAGCGCGTCCATCGACCGGCCGGGGGTGAGCGCGGTCCACCGCAGCGCGACCGCGTACTTCCCGTCACCCGCGCGCCGGAAGCTCTTGCTCACGTCGGAGACGAGCGGTCCGTGCCGGGTCGAGCGCACCCGCAGCCGCAGCGGCTCGCCACCGGCGACGCCGATCAGCTCCTCCCGGACCTCGAGGTCGAGCTGCTCCCCCGCGTACTCGTAGGTGTCTCCTCGCACCTTCTCCAGCACCAGGTCGCCCACGTCCGGCGCCAGGTTGGTGAAGCCCCACGCGATGTCGGCGTTGTGGCCGATCACCACGCCCGGCAGCCCGGAGAACGTGAACCCCGACACGTCGAACGGGCACGCGGCGGTGACCTCGGTGCAGTGCAGCCCCATCTGCGACCAGATCGAGGGCAGCGACGGCCCGAGGTGCGGGTCGTTCGCCAGCAGCGGCAGGCCGGACGCGGTGTGCGCGCCGGACACCGCCCAGGAGTTCGAACCGATCCCACTGCCGTGCGGGCCGAGCAGCTCGGGCACGGCGTCGATCGCGCTGCGCACGCGGTCCAGGGCACGGCCGGCCTCGCGCGGCAGCGCCCGGGCCGCGTCCGGCACCGGCACCACGTCCGGCCCGGGCGGCTCCCCGGCCACGATCGTCGGGTGCACGTCGAAGGGGTACGCGGGGAAGAGCTGCTCGACCTGCTCGCGGCTCAGCGTGCGGGCGAGGCGAGCCCGCGACAGCTCCTCCTCGATGTTGCTGCGCAGGTCCCAGGCCATCGCCTTCAGCCACGCCACCGAGTCGGCCGGCGTCCACTGCTCTACCTGGTACCCGCGGTTGGTGAGGCGCAGCAGGCCGTGCTCCAGGCTGAGCTGCGAGCCGGAGCGGTCGGCGAGGTAGGCGTTCACACCGTCGGCGTAGGCCTGCAGCCACGCCACGGTCTGCGGGTCGAGCAGCTCGAGCTCCCGCTCGGCGACCCGTCGCCAGCCGAGGGTGCGCACGAACTCGTCGGTCTCGAGCTGGTCGGCACCGAACAGCTCGGAGAGCCGCCCGGCGGTGACGTGCCGTCGGAAGTCCATCTCCCAGAACCGGTCCTGCGCGTGCACGAAGCCCTGCGCCCGGAACAGGTCGTCGGCCGTCTCGGCGTAGAGCTGGGGCACGCCGCGCTCGTCACGGTGCACGGTGACGTCGGCACCGAGGCCGGGCAGCGTCGCCGCCCCGTCCCGCTGCGGGAACGAGCGGCGCACCGTCCATGTCACGAAGACGGTCCCGACGAGGGCCAGCACCAGGAGGACCGAGAGCAGGCTGACCAGGACCACCGTCAGCCTGCGGCGCCGTCTCCCGTCCCGCGTGCCCACACGCGGAGACTATGTGGCGTCACGCCGGCGGAGCGGTCAGCGCGCCCCGCCGAGCACGTCCGTGCTGGTCTGCAGCCGCATGTCCTCCAGCCGCTTGAGCTGGTCCTCCGCCCGGGACGCCAGCCGGTCGAGCTCGACCGCGTCCAGCCGCTCGTCATCGTCGGCGAGCGCACGCAAGGTCTGCCAGAGCGCGAGCTTGCCGTGCACCCCCATCAGCAGGCCCTCGAGCTCGACGAGCGAGCTCAGCGGCGACCGGGACAGCACGGACCCGTTGAGCTTGAGCCGGCCGACCTTCTCCAGCGCCCAGCCGCCGGCCACCTTGTACTGGCGGACCGGCACGTCGAGGCGCCGCATGATGACCAGCAGCGACTGCCGGTCCTCGGCGACCTCGTCGGCGAGCCGCGCCAGCTCCGGCCCGTTCCGGGAGCCGCGCTGCGCCGAGGCGGCGCGGCGCACCAGCTCCACACCACCCATCGCCGCGGCGGAGTGGTCGTTGAGGTACGTGGCGAGGTGGTCAGTGAACATGCCGGGCCCCTTGCCCCGCTGCGGGCGAAGCATTCCTCCCCAGACGGCAGACTGTCGACCGTGGAAGGCCGGGGTCAGCTGTCGGACGAGCTGTCGGACGAGCTGTCCGCCGACCTGGCGGCGCGGCTGCGCCGGGACCTCGACGGCGAGGTCGCCTTCGACGACTACACCCGGCACCTGTTCTCGCGGGACGCGAGCATGTACGCGGTCCGGCCGCTCGGGGTCGCCTTCCCGCGCCACTCCGACGACGTGTCGGCTGCGGTCACGGCGGCCGCGTCCTTCGGCGTGCCGGTGGTCGCCCGGGGCGCCGGCACCAGCCTGGCCGGCCAGACCGTCGGCCCCGGGCTGGTCGTCGACACCTCGCGGCACCTGCACCGGGTCCGGGAGATCGACCCGGAGGCGGGCACCGCCCTGGTCGACGCCGGAGTCGTGGCGGACGACCTGAACCGCGCTGCCGCCGCGTACGGCCTGATGTTCGGGCCGGACACGTCGACGGGCAACCGCGCCACGATCGGCGGGATGGTCGGCAACAACTCGGCCGGCAGCGGCAGCGTCCGCTACGGCATGACGGCCGACCACGTGCGGGCGCTCGACGTGGTGCTCGCGGACGGGTCGCGGGCCCGGTTCGAGCCGGTCGGCGAGGCGGAACGTGAGCGGCGTGCGGCGTGGGACTCGCTGGAGGGCAGCATCTACCGCGGGCTGCCCGGGCTGGTCTCCCACCACGCCCGCGCGATCGCGCACGACTACCCGCCGTTCTGGCGGCGGTCCGGCGGCTACCGGCTCGACGCGCTCGCCCGGGCCCTTCCGACGATCGACCTCGCGTCCTTCGTCACCGGCTCGGAGGGGACGCTGGCGGTCGCGACCCAGGCGCTGGTCGGTCTCGTGCCCAAGCCGCGGCGGACCGTGTTCGCGGTCGGGCACTTCGTCTCGGTCGCCGCCGCCATCGCCGCGACCGAGGACGCGCTCGCCTGCGACCCGGCCCAGGTGGAGCTGCTGGACCGCACGATCATCGAGCTGTCGCGGCAGAAGCTGGAGTACGCCGACCTGGCCGCGAGCCTGGACGGCGACCCGGGCGCGTTGCTCTTCGTGGCCTTCAGCGGCGACGACGACGCCGAGGTGCGGGCCGGGCTGGACCGGCTGGACGCGCTGTGGACGCGGCACCGGCACGGCTACCGCACGATCCGGGCGGAGACGGCCGCCGCCCGGACCGCGCTGCTCAAGGTGCGCCGGTCGGGGCTCGGGCTGCTGATGGCCGCGGCGGTCGGTACCCGGCGGCCGCTGGCGTTCGTCGAGGACACCGCGGTCGACCCGTCGCGGCTGGCGGACTACGCGGAGCGGTTCCGTGCCGTGATCGACCGGCACGGGCTGACGGCGGGGTTCTACGGCCACGCGTCGGTCGGCTGCCTGCACGTGCGGCCGTTCGTCGACCTCACCGACCCGGCGCAGGTCGAGACGATGCGCGCGGTGGCGACCGAGGTGAAGGACCTGGTCGCCGAGTTCGGCGGGGTGAACTCCAGTGAGCACGGCGACGGGCTGGTGCGCAGCGAGTTCAACCGTGACGTGTACGGCGAGGACCTCTACCGGGCGATGCGCGAGGTCAAGGCGCTCTTCGACCCGGCCGGCGTGCTGAACCCCGGCAAGATCGTCGACGCGCCGCCGATGACCGAGAACCTGCGCGACCCGGCGCTGCCACCGGCGCCGGCGCTGCGGACCCGGCTGTCATTCGAGGTGGTCGGCGGGATGCGCGACGCCGCGGACCGCTGCCAGAATATCGGCCTCTGCCGCAAGAGCACCGCCGGGGTGATGTGCCCGTCGTACATCGCGACCCGGCAGGAGGAGCACTCGACCCGCGGCCGCGCCAACGCGCTGGTGAAGGCGCTCAGCGAGCCGGACCCCGCGGCCGCGCTCGGCGACGAGCGGCTGCACGAGATCCTCGACCTCTGCCTGATGTGCAAGGCGTGCAAGAGCGAGTGCCCGCTCGGCGTGGACATGGCGACGCTGAAGAGCGAGGCGCTCGCCCACCACCACGACCAGCACGGCGTGCCCGTGCGGTCGCGGGTGTTCGGCGCGATCCGGGTGCTGAACCGGCTGGGGTCGGCCACGGCCCCGCTGTCGAACCTGCCGGGCCGGGTGCGCCCGCTGCGGTCGGCGCTGGGCCGCCGGCTGGGCATCGCGCCGGAGCGGCCGCTGCCGCGCTTCCACCGGGAGACGCTGGTGCGGTGGTTCGCCGGCCGGGCGACGCCGCGGCCGGCCACCGGCTCCTGGGGCACGGTGACGTTCCTCGCCGACTCGTTCACGACCTACACCGAGCCGTCGGTCGGACGGGCCGCGGTGGAGCTGCTCGAGCGGGCCGGCTGGTCGGTGCGGCTGGAGAGCCGCGGCTGCTGCGGGCGGGCGAGCCTGTCGAAGGGACTGGTCGACGACGCCAAGCG
>DASTVO010000123.1:0-8078 GCA_035759075.1 Actinomycetes bacterium | reverse complement strand
GTCACCGGGCTGCCGTCCTCCCACGCGAGGTCGGCGATGAGCAGCACCGTTGCCGGGTGCCACGGCACCCGCGCGAGCGTTGCCAGGTCCGGCACGAACATGAAGTCGCCGTAGCCCTTGTCCCAGGAGGACATCGCGTAGCCCTCGACGGTGTTCATGTCGACGTCCACCGCGAGCAGGTAGTTGCAGCCCTCGGTCCCGTGCTCGAGCACCTCGTCGAGGAAGTACCGGGCGTGCAGGCGCTTGCCCTGGAGCCGGCCCTGCATGTCGGTGAAACCGACGAGTACCGTGTCGACGGCGCCGGCCTCGATCTCCGCCCGGAGCTCGTCCACCGTCATGCCTCGCGACCGACCGTCCACGGCGACCTCTCTCTCCTGAGCCCCCCGGTGACCAGCGGCGCCACCATACGCCCAATGGGAAAGCCTTGACCCATTTCCCGTCCAGGTCTACCTTCGCGATCAACATCGCTGTGCGGGGGGCCGAGAGAGGACGCCCATGGCCGATCGTCGAGCGCACGTCACCTACCGCGAGGCCGACAAGGACTACTTCGCCAAGCGCACGCTGCGACGCCACGCCGGCGTCTGGTCGCTGTGGGCCCTCGGGGTAGCGGCCGTCATCTCCGGGGACTTCTTCGGCTGGAACTTCGGCCTCGAGTTCGGCTTCGGCGGCCTGCTCGTCGCGACCCTGGTCATCACCGTGATGTACCTCGGCCTGTGCTACTCCATCGCCGAGATGTCTCCCGCACTGCCGCACACCGGCGGCGCGTACTCGTTCGGCCGCACCGCGATGGGTCCTTGGGGCGGCTTCGTCACCGGCGTCGCCGAGAGCATCGAGTACATCGTGACGCCGGCGGTCATCGTCGTCGGCATCGGTGGCTACATGGACTCGATCACCGACGACCTGTTCGGCTTCTCGATGCCGGCTCCGATCTGGTGGGCGATCTTCTACGGCATCTTCGTCGGGCTGAACGTCTTCGGCGTCGAGGCCTCGTTCCGCTTCTCCGTCTTCATCTGCCTGGCTGCGCTCGCGATCCTCGTCGTGTTCTGGGCGGGAGCCCTGACCAAGCTCGACTTCCAGGCCCAGGCCATCGACAGCGTCGGCGGGTGGTTCCCCGACGGCGTCAGCGGGATCTTCTTCGCGATCCCGTTCGCGATCTGGTTCTATCTCGCGATCGAGGAGCTGCCGCTCGCCGCCGAGGAGTCGCACGACCCGCGCCAGGACATCCCGCGCGGGACGATCTACGGCCTGTTCACGCTGATCGTCGCGGCGTTCCTCACGCTGTTCCTCAGCGCCGGCATCGCCCCCGGGTCGGCCACCCTGAGCGAGTCGGCGGAACCGCTGTTCGACGGGCTGAAGACCATCTTCGGCGACGGGACCGCGGCCTCCCTGCTCGCCCTGGTCGCGGTCACCGGCCTGGTGGCCAGCTTCCACACGATCATCTTCGCCTACGGCCGGAACATCTACTCGCTCTCGCGGGCCGGCTACTTCCCCAACGTCCTGTCGGTGACCCACGGGACCCGGCAGACCCCGCACACCGCGCTGCTGACCGGAGCGGTCATCGGCTACATCCTGGCCCTGATCCTCGAGTACTCCGGGTCCGCCAGCGTCGGCGCCGCGCTGCTGACCATGGCTGTCTTCGGCGCCGTCATCAGCTACATCATGCAGATGGTGGCGTTCGTGCTGCTGCGCCGGAAGCGGCCGAACATCGAGCGCCCCTACCGCAGCCCGCTGGGCGAGGCCGGTGCCATCGTGGCCGGCGTGATCGCCGCCGTCTCGCTGGTGTCGCTCTTCTTCAACGCCGACTACCGCCCCGGTGTGGTCGGTGTGGCGATCTGGTTCGCACTCGCCGTCCTGTACTTCGCCGTGGCGGGCCGGCACAAGCTGATCCTGTCGCCGGAGGAGGAGTTCGCGATGACCGGCGGCAAGCACGGCGCCCACCTGGAGACCGAGGGCTACGGCACGACCCACGTGTCCGACATCACCGGCGAAGCCGAGACCGGTCGTGACGAGCCCACCAAACCGGCACCCACCGGCTGACGGCATCACGACGGGGTGAACGAGCAGGTCGACGTGTTGACGACGCACGGGCTGCGGCCGGCCTTCCGCAAGCTCCGCGGCGGAAACGCCTACGAGGAGACGGTCGAACGCCTGCTGCAGGCGGTGAAGCTCGGCCAGGTCGCGCCCGGGGACCGGCTGCCGCCCGAGCGCGAGCTGGCGACGACTCTCGGCGTCAGCCGGTTGACCCTGCGGGAGGCGATCAAGTCCCTGGCCGAGGCCGGCTACGTGGAGTCACGTCGCGGGCGGGCGGGCGGCACGTTCGTGCTCCCCTCCCAGGAGTGGCGCCGCGACCAGCGCGACGCCCGCCAGATCGCCCGCGACATGGGCAGCGAGATGGCCGATGCGCTGGTGATGCGCGAGGTGCTCGAGCCGGGTGCCGCAGCTCTCGCCGCGACCTCGTCGCAGCCGCCGGAGGCGGTCACCGCCCTGCGCGAGGCGCTGGCGCACGAGAACTCGGCCGCGGTGAGCGACTACCGGCCGGCCGACAGCGCCCTCCACCTCGCCATCGTCGGCATGGTCGGCTCGCCGTCGCTGACCGCGGCGGTGTCCGACAACCGGATGCGGCTGAACGACCTGCTCAACGCCATCCCGCTGCTGCCGCCGAACATCGCCCACTCCCGCGCACAGCACGCGAAGATCGTCGACGCGGTGCTGCGGGGCGGCGCTGACCGGGCCCGGGTGCTGATGACCGAGCACCTCAGCGGCACCGCGGCGCTGCTGCGCGGCTTCCTCACCTAGCCGGGTCGCGGGCGGCGGCGTCGAGGAACCTCCGGACCGCCGCCGCCACCACCTCCGGGTGCTCCATCTGCGAGACGTGCCCGCTGTCGGGCAGCAGGACCAGGCGGGCGTGCGGGATCGCCCGCGCGGCCCGCGAGGCTGTGCGCGGGTCGACCAGGCGGTCGGCGAGCCCATAGACCAGCAGGGTGGGGACCCTCACCGTCTCGGCCAGCCGCCACAGCGGCCAGCTGCGGGGACGCAGGTACGCGGCGATCAGGCTGCGCAGCGACCCCAGGACGGCCTCGGCCTCGTGCTCGAGCTGCAGCCGGCGGCGCGCCTCGCTGATCGCCTCGTCCACCCGCTGCGGCGGCACCCGGCGGGGGTCGGCGAACGTGAGCGCCAGCGTGGCCTGCACCCGCTGGTGCACCGGGAACCGGTTGAGCCGCCGGGCCAGCCGCTGCCCGGCGAACGGAACCGCCAGTGCGGGCAGGTGCAGGTTGCTGGCGCGCGGCCGCAGCACCGGCAGCGCCGGCGAGACGAGCGTCAGGGTCCGGACCAGCTCGGGCCGGGTCGCGGCGACGACGAGGCAGACGGTGCCGCCCAGCGAGTTGCCCAGCAGGTGCACCGGCCCGGCGTCGAGGGACGCGACGTACGCGGCGAGGGTCTCGGCGTGCGTCCGCAGCGAGTAGTCCCCGCCGGGCGGCGGCGGTGACCAGCCGAAGCCGGGGAGGTCGGGCGCGACCGAGTCCAGCCGGTCGCGCAGCAGCCCCATGACGTCGGTCCAGTTGGTCGCGGAGCCGCCCAGGCCGTGCACCATCACCGCCGGCTCCACCGCGCCACCGGCGCCCTGCGGCGGGGCCTCCCGGACGTGCAGCGTCGTGCCCGAGGGCAGCTCGACCAGCCGGCCCGGCCACGGCGGCCGGACGGGAGGGCTCACGTCGCCCGGACCTCCCGCGCGGCGAGCATCGGCTCCAGCCGGCGGTTGACCGCCGCGAGCACCGCGCGGATCACGGCTTGCCGGATGTCCTCGCGCACAACCGACGCCCCGGACAGCCGCTGCGTCGCCCGGCCGGTCACCATCGTCACGACCACCAGCGCCGTCCGGTCCGGGCCGGTGACGGCGATCTCGACGTGCTCGACGTCGAACCGGGCCTCGGTGCCGACGATCTTCTCGATCGCGCGCAGCGTGGCCGCCGCCACCGAGCGCAGCAGGCTGCCGGTGGTCGACGTGCCCTCCGCGGCCCCCTCGACGGACCGGCCGTCCAGGCCCAGCGACACCGACACCGAGGTGCCCAGGCCGGCCGACACCAGCTGCACCCGCTCGATCACCAGGCGCCCGGGCCGGGTGACCGTGACCTCAGGCAACCCGGCGGACGCGGCCGGGCCGGGCGACCGGCCGTTGCGGGCCGGTGCCGCCTCGTCAGCTGGACGCGCCGCCGGCTCGTGGTCGGCACCGCCTGCTCCGCCGGCGCCTTCCGCCGGCGCCGCGGGCGGTCCCGACGGCCCGGCCGCGGACTCCTCCAGGACCCGGACCCGCTCGGCGTCCACCGCCAGCCCGAACCGGCTGCGCAGCAGACGGTTGACGGCGCCCGCGACGTCCACCTCGTCGGCACCCGGCGCCAGCTGCAGGCGCAGCGTGCCCGGGCCGTGCTCGACCGGCTCGACAGCCGCGGCGGCCACCCCGGGCACGCCGAGCAGCGCCGACACCAGGTCGCGGTGGTCGCTCACGGTCACCTGCACAGTCTCGCAGGAGCACGGGCCGGTGGCGGGTAATGCGGCGAACCGACGCGCACGCCTAACCTGGGGCGATGACTGAACGCGAGCGGGAGAACGTGCCCCCCGAGGTGCCGGAGGCGGACGCCCTCGAGCAGCAGGACGTGGTCGGCGACGAGGATCTCGACGACGAGCTGCCCGACGAGCCCCCGCTCGACGCGGACCCGGCCGACGTCTCCGAGCAGCGGCGCTCCGTGCCGCTCAGCGAGGAGGAGTACCGCTGAGAGGCGCTGCCGGGCCCTAGGATCGCTGCACGAGCCGGCGTCCACGCCTGGCCCGGGCCGTGACATGACCGAAGGAGCACCCGTGCCGACAGCCGCCGACTCGCAGGCCCGCAGCGCGCGGCTGCCGCGGTCGGCGCGGCGCCGCCAGCTGCTCGGCGCGGCGCAGGAGGTGTTCGTCGCCCAGGGCTACCACGCGGCCGCCATGGACGACATCGCCGACCGGGCCGGCGTCAGCAAGCCGGTGCTCTACCAGCACTTCCCCGGCAAGCTCGACCTGTACCTGGCGCTGCTCGAGGAGCACGCGGACGCGATGGTCGCCGCGGTGCGAGAGGCGCTGGACTCCACGACCGACAACAAGCAGCGGGTCGCGGCGACGATCGAGGCCTACTTCCGGTTCGTCGACGAGGACGGCGGCGCGTTCCGGCTGGTGTTCGAGTCCGACCTGACCAACCAGGCCGAGGTCCGCGAGCTCGTCGAGGGCACGACGCTGTCCTGCGCCGAGCTGATCAGCGAGGTCATCCGGGACGACGCCGGCCTGCCCGCGGAGCAGGCCCGCCTGCTGGCTGTCGGGCTCGTCGGGATGGCTCAGGTGGCCGCCCGGTTCTGGCTCTCCGAGGGCGGCTCGATCCCCCGGGACGCCGCCTCCCGGCTGCTGGCCAGCCTGTCGTGGCGCGGGATCGGCGGCTTCCCGCGTACGGGCGAAGCGCACTGACCTGCAACGAGTCGGACGGACCGACTAGCCTGACCGCCACGTCCCGCCAGCACGAGCCGGAGGTCCACTGTGGAGGTCAGGATCGGTGTCCAGCACGCGACCCGCGAGCTGGTGATCGAGAGCGCGGATTCCACCGAGGACATCACGAAGTCCGTCTCGGCCGCGCTGACCGGCGAGAGCAAGATCCTGTCGCTGGACGACGAGAAGGGCCGCCGCGTCGTCGTGCCGGCCGAGAAGCTCGCCTACGTCGAGATCGGTGAGCCCGAGGCCCGGCACGTGGGCTTCGGCGCGATGTAGGGACCCGGCCTCCGGCCGCCCCGGCTCAGGCCGACAGGCCCAGCGTCGCCATCCGCTTGGTGTGGTTCTCGGTGAGCCGGGCGAACATCCGCCCGACCTCGGCGAGGTCGGCACCGCGGTGCGCCACCCCGCCGACGAGCAGCGCCGCGAGCGCGTCGCGCTCCGCCGCGACCCGCTGGGCCTGGCTGAGAGCCTCGCCGACCAGGCGACGCCCCCACAGCGCCAGTCGGCCGGCGAGCCGCGGGTCGGCGGCGATCGCCGCGCGGACCCGCTCGACCGCGAACGCCGAGTGCCCGGTGTCCTCGAGGACCTGCAGCACCAGGTCGCGGGTGGACTCGTCCAGGTAGGCGGAGACCTCGCGGTAGAAGTCGGTGGCGATCCCGTCGCCGACGTACGCCTTGACCAGCCCCTCGAGCCAGTCCCCGGGCGCCGTCCGCTCGTGGAAGGCCTCCAGCGCCGGCATGAACGGCTCCATCGCCTCCTCGGAGGCCACGCCCATCGCCTCCAGCCGGGCGTGCAGCAGCGCGAAGTGGTTGTACTCGGCGACGGCCATCGCAGCCAGCGCCGCTTTGTCGGAGATGCTGGGGGCCAGGGAGGCGTCGTCGGCCAGCCGCTCGAACGCCGTGAGCTCGCCATAGGCGAGGGCGCCGAGGAGGTCGACGACCGCCTGCCGGTAGCCGACGTCGGCCAACGGGTCGGTGCTGGAGCCGTCGGCGGGCACGTCCTCGCTCACGTGGCGCAGCGTATCGACGGTAGGGTGTGTCCCGAAGAACGGTGCCCGGTCGCAGCCACAGTGTCGAAACGATCGGCTCCGACCACAGCGGTTCGGTCCCTGCGCGGCCCGCCACGTCCCCGGACACGGCGTGCGGCCCCGGGGGCGGACCCCGCACCACGAGAAGGGCATTGTCCTGAAGACCCCCACGTTCGCCGAGCTCGGTGTGCTCCCGGCCACCGTCGCAGGCCTCGAGGCCGTCGGCATCACCCAACCGTTCCCCATCCAGGCGCTGACGTTGCCGGTGGCCCTGCACGGCCACGACATCATCGGCCAGGCCAAGACCGGCACCGGCAAGACGCTGGGATTCGGCATCCCGCTGCTGCAGCGGGTCGTCACCCCCGGTGAGGACCACGCCGACCCGGCCCTGCCGCCGCCGGTGGCCGACAAGCCGCAGGCCCTGGTCGTCGTCCCGACCCGCGAGCTCTGCGTGCAGGTCACCAGCGACCTGGAGAAGGCCGCCGCCAAGCGTGACGTCCGGATCCTGTCGATCTACGGCGGCCGCGCGTACGAGCCGCAGGTCGAGACGCTGCGCAAGGGCGTGGAGGTGGTCGTCGGCACCCCGGGCCGGCTGATCGACCTGGCCCAGCAGGGTCACCTCGACCTCGGCCACGTCCGCACGCTCGTGCTCGACGAGGCCGACGAGATGCTCGACCTCGGCTTCCTGCCGGACGTGGAGAAGATCGTCCGGCTGGTCCCGGCCGGCCGGCAGACGATGCTCTTCTCGGCCACGATGCCGGGCGCGATCATCACCCTGGCCCGGGCGTACATGCACCACCCGACCCACATTCGCGCCGTCGACCCCGACGACGACGGCCAGACGGTCAAGGCGGTCGAGCAGCACGCGTTCCGCGCGCACGCGATGGACAAGGTCGAGATGCTCGCCCGGATCCTGCAGTCCGAGGGCCGCGGGCTGACGCTGGTCTTCTGCCGCACCAAGCGCACCGCCGCCAAGGTCGCCGACGAGCTCGCCGAGCGCGGCTTCGCCTCCGGCGCCGTCCACGGCGACCTCGGCCAGGGTGCCCGCGAGCAGGCGCTGCGGGCCTTCCGCAACGGCAAGGTCGACGTGCTGGTGGCCACCGACGTGGCCGCGCGCGGCATCGACGTGCAGGACATCACCCACGTCATCAACTACCAGTGCCCAGAGGACGAGAAGACCTACCTGCACCGGATCGGGCGTACGGCGCGCGCCGGTGCGTCGGGCACCGCGATCACCTTCGTGGACTGGGACGACATGCCCCGGTGGTCTCTGATCGACAAGGCGCTCGACCTCGGCTTCGGCGAGCCGGAGGAGACCTACTCGACCTCCGAGCACTTCTACGAGGAGCTCGACATCCCCCGCAACGTCACCGGCGTGCTGCCGAGGGCGAAGCGGACCCGCGAGGGGCTCGAGGCCGAGGAGCTCGAGGACCTCGGCGAGACCGGCCGCGCGGGCAGCGGCCGCCCCGGCGGATCCGGCGGCGCAGGCAGCCGTGGCGGCGCCGGCGCACGTGGCGGCGCCGGCGCACGTGGTCGCGGGCGCGAC
>DASTVO010000122.1:0-23055 GCA_035759075.1 Actinomycetes bacterium | reverse complement strand
CACCCGGTGTGGCGGCCGTTCCGCACGGTCTACAGCGGCTACCTGATGTCGGCGCTGCCCAAGGTGGCCCTCCGGGTGTCCAGCAACCCCGACGCCTACGTCTACCTCGCCGAGTCGATCCAGGCCTGGCCGGACCAGGCCGGTCTGGCGGAGCAGATCGCGCGCTCCGGGTGGGTCGACGTCGGCTGGACGAACCTGACGGCTGGCATCGTCGCGCTCCACCGTGCTCGTACCCCGGCTTCAGCCGCCTGACCACGATCGCGTGCGATCTTGCCGGGGTTTCGCCCGAGCCGCCCGGGCAAGGCTTGCAGGTGCACCCGAACGACCGAACCACGAGGGATGGAGACGTTCATGGGGCACGACGACAAGACCGAGAACAAGGTCGAGGAGATCCGCGGCCAGGCCAAGGAGAAGATCGGCCAGGCCACCGGCGACGAGGCCCTGGAGCGGCAGGGGGAGAAGGACCAGAGCAAGGCCAACCTCAAGCAGGCCGGCGAGAAGGTGAAGGACGCCTTCCGGAGCTGACGAACGGGCCGTCCATGGTGCGAACGGCCCCACCCACCTCGAGGGGCCCGTCCCGCGGGACGGGCCCCTCGGCGCGTCCGCAGGAGCCTGCGTAGACTGACCGCCGCACCCTCGTGAATCAATTCACAAGCGCACTTCGAGGTGGTCCCCCGTGAGCGAAGCCGGCACCCGAGACGCCGACGTCGTCGTCGTCGGCGCCGGTCCCGGCGGCTCGGCGACCGCCTACCACCTGGCCCGCACCGGGCTCGACGTGGCGCTGCTGGAGAAGACCGCGTTCCCGCGCGAGAAGGTCTGCGGCGACGGCCTGACCCCTCGGGCGGTCCGGTCCCTGGTCTCGATGGGCATCGACACCAGCGAGCAGGCCGGCTGGATGCACAACAAGGGGCTGCGGATCATCGGCGGCGGGATGCGCCTGGAGATCCCGTGGCCGGAGCTCGCCGACTACCCCGCGTACGGCCTGGTCCGCACCCGCACCGACTTCGACGACATCCTGGCCCGGCAGGCGGTGAAGGCCGGCGCCGCCCTGCACGAGCGCACCACCGTCACCGGCCCCGTCCTCGACGAGCGCAGCGGACGGATCACCGGGGTGACCACCAAAGGTGAGAACGGCGAGATCACCTACCGCGCGCCGGTCGTGGTCGCCGCCGACGGCAATTCCAGCCGGCTCTCGCTCGCGATGGGGCTGAACAAGCGCGACGACCGCCCGATGGGCGTGGCGGTCCGCACCTACTACACGAGCCCCCGCCACGACGACGACTGGCTCGAGTCCTGGCTGGAGCTGTGGGACCGGGGAGACGACGGCCGCGACCGGCTGCTCCCCGGCTACGGCTGGATCTTCGGGGTCGGCGACGGCACCTCCAACGTGGGGCTGGGCATCCTCAACACCAGCAGCGCCTTCGGCCAGGTCGACTACAAGGACCTGCTGCGCCGCTGGCTGGACCAGACCCCGCAGGAGTGGGGCTTCCGCGAGGAGAACCGCACCCAGCCGGTACGCGGGGCGGCGCTGCCCATGGGCTTCAACCGGCAGCCGCACTACACGCGTGGCCTGATCCTGGTCGGCGACTCCGGCGGGATGGTCAACCCGTTCAACGGCGAGGGGATCGCCTACGCCATGGAGTCCGGCGAGATCGCCGCGCAGGTCATCTCCCAGGCGCTGGCCCGGCCGACGGCGGACGCCCGCGAGCGTGCCCTGCACGCGTACCCGCAGGTGCTGAAGTCGACCTACGGCGGCTACTACACGGTGGGCCGGCTGTTCGTGAAGGCGATCGGCGACGACCGGGTCATGAAGCTCGCGACCCGCCACGGGCTGCCGCACCCGGTCCTCATGCGCTTCGTCCTGAAGCTCATGGCCAACCTCACCGACCAGCGCGGCGGAGACGCCATGGACAAGGTGATCAACGCGCTGTCCCGGCTGGCTCCGGCGGCCTGACGGGCCCGCGCGAACCCGCGGTCGGGTGGCGATCCGACCGCTCCTAGGATGACAAGCCCGGTCACGCGCCGGGTGCGATGCAGGCCGGCAGGAGCCGGCCGGTGAGGGAGGAGTGAGCCCGGCGTGGATTCCTACGTACCGATCCTCGTGCTCGGGGCCCTCTCGTTCGGCTTCGCCGTCTTCTCGATCGCCGCCGGGCACCTGACCGGGCCGCGCCGGTTCAACCGGGCCAAGCTCGACGCCTACGAGTGCGGCATCGAGCCGACCCCCCAGCCGGTGGGCGGCGGGCGGTTCCCGGTGAAGTACTACCTGACGGCGATGCTCTTCATCGTCTTCGACATCGAGATCGTGTTCCTCTACCCGTGGGCGGTCCACTTCGACTCCCTCGGGCTGTTCGGTCTCGTCGAGATGGCCCTGTTCATCTTCACCCTGCTGGCCGCCTACGCCTACGTGTGGCGCCGCGGCGGGCTCGAGTGGGACTGATGCGCATGACGACCCGGGAAGAGACCTGCTGATGGGCATCGAGGAGAAGCTCCCGAGCGGCGTGCTGCTGACCAGCGTCGAGAAGCTGGCCGGCTACATGCGCAAGAGCTCACTGTGGCCGGCGACGTTCGGCCTGGCCTGCTGCGCCATCGAGATGATGGCCGTCGGGACGCCGCGCTACGACCTGGCCCGCTTCGGCATGGAGGTCTTCCGCGCCTCGCCGCGCCAGGCCGACCTGATGATCGTCGCCGGGCGGGTGAGCCAGAAGATGGCGCCGGTCCTGCGCCAGATCTACGACCAGATGCCGAACCCGAAGTGGGTGCTGTCGATGGGCGTCTGCGCCTCCAGCGGCGGCATGTTCAACAACTACGCGATCGTGCAGGGCGTCGACCACGTCGTGCCGGTGGACATCTACCTGCCGGGGTGCCCGCCGCGTCCGGAGATGCTGATCGACGCGATCCTCAAGCTGCACGAGCAGATCAGCAACGAGCCGCTCGGCGTCAACCGGAGCAGGGAGCTCCGGGAGGCCGAGCAGGCCGCTCTCACCGCCAAGCCCACCGCCCAGATGAAGGGCCTGCTCCGATGAGTGAGATCGACCGTCGGGGCGCCGAGGAGGACGTCACCCACGCCCCGGCATCCCGTCCGGGGGAGACGGTGGACGTGCGCCGCGGCATGTTCGGCGCCCGCGGCACCGGCGACACCTCCGGCTACGGCGGGCTGGTCCGTCCGGTCGAGCTGCCGGGCGCGACCTCGCGACCGTACGGCGGCTGGTTCGACGAGGTCGCCGACCAGCTCGAGCGGCTGCTGCCCGGCTACGACGACGCCGTCGAGAAGGTCGTGGTCCACCGGGACGAGCTGACCTTCCACGTCCGTCGTGAGCACCTGGTCGACGTGATGCGAGCGCTTCGCGACGACCCAGCCCTGCGCTTCGAGATGTGCATGGGCGTCTCGGGCGTGCACTTCCCGCACGAGACCGGCCGCGAGCTGCACGCCGTCTACCCGCTGATGTCCGTCACCCACAACCGGCGCTGCCGGGTCGAGGTGTCCTGTCCCGACGAAAACCCGCACATCCCGTCGGTCGTGTCGGTCTACCCGGGCAACGACTGGCACGAGCGCGAGACCTACGACTTCTTCGGGATCGTCTTCGACGGCCACCCTGCCCTGACCCGCATCGAGATGCCGGACGACTGGCCCGGCCACCCGCAGCGCAAGGACTACCCGCTGGGCGGCATCCCCGTGGAGTACAAGGGCGCCCAGATCCCACCGCCGGACGAGCGGAGGTCCTACTCGTGACCGACAAGATCAACACGGTCGCTCCCGACGCAGACGACCCCTACGTCCAGGGGCGGGAGACCACCGAGGGCACGGTCTACACCGTCACCGGTGAGGACTGGGACACCATCTCGGCCGGCCTCGGTGAGGCCGCCGAGGAGCGCATCGTCGTCAACATGGGCCCGCAGCACCCCTCCACGCACGGCGTGCTGCGGCTGATCCTCGAGCTCGAGGGCGAGACGGTCACCGAGTGCCGGCTCGGCATCGGCTACCTGCACACCGGCATCGAGAAGAACTGCGAGTACCGCACCTGGACCCAGGGCGTCACGTTCGTGACGCGGATGGACTACCTGGCCCCGTTGTTCAACGAGTACGCGTACGTGGCCGGTGTCGAGAAGCTGCTCGGCGTCGAGGACGAGATCCCCGAGCGGGCCAAGGTCATCCGCGTGATGATGATGGAGCTCAACCGCATCTCCTCCCACCTCGTGGCGCTGGCGACCGGCGGCATGGAGCTCGGCGCCCTCACCGCCATGACCTTCGGGTTCCGCGAGCGCGAGCTGGTCCTCGACATCTTCGAGATGGTCACCGGCCTGCGCATGAACCACGCGTACTTCCGTCCCGGCGGTGTCGCGCAGGACCTCCCGCACGGCGCCGTCGACCGCATCCGCGACCTGCTGGTCCTGCTGCCGAAGCGGCTCTCGGACGTCGAGAAGCTGCTGGTCGGCAACAAGATCTGGATGGAGCGCACGGTCGGCGTCGGCTACCTGGACCTCACCGGCTGCATGGCGCTCGGCATCACCGGGCCGATCCTTCGCGCGACCGGCCTGCCGCACGACCTGCGCAAGTCCCAGCCCTACGCCGGCTACGAGACCTACGAGTTCGACGTCCCGACCGAGACCACCTGCGACGCGTACGGCCGCTTCCTCATCCGTATCCGCGAGATGAAGGAGTCGCTGAAGATCGTCGAGCAGTGCCTCGACCGGCTGCAGCCGGGCCCGGTCATGGTCGCCGACAAGAAGATCGCGTGGCCGTCGCAGCTCGCTCTCGGCAGCGACGGGCTGGGCAACTCGCTGGACCACATCAAGCACATCATGGGTCAGTCGATGGAGGCCCTCATCCACCACTTCAAGCTCGTCACCGAGGGCTTCCGGGTCCCGCCGGGCCAGGTCTACTCCGCCATCGAGTCGCCGCGCGGCGAGCTCGGCGTGCACCTGGTCAGCGACGGCGGCACCCGGCCGTACCGCGTGCACTTCCGCGACCCCTCGTTCAACAACCTGCAGTCGGCCCCGGCGATGTCGGAGGGCTCCATGGTCGCCGACGTCATCGCGGCCATCGCCTCGATCGACCCGGTGATGGGTGGTGTCGACCGATGACGGTCACGACCGGCTTCACGACGGAGGTGCGCGAGCGTCTCGAACGCGAGTCGCGCGAGATCATCGCGCGCTACCCGCGCAGCCGCTCGGCCCTGCTCCCGATGCTGCACCTGATGCAGGCCGAGGAGGGTTTCGTCAGCCCGCACGGCATCGAGCTGTGCGCGGAGCTGCTCGACATCAGCGCAGCCGAGGTCGCCGCGGTCGCCACGTTCTACACGATGTACAAGCGCCGCCCCAACGGTGAGTACAGCGTCGGGGTCTGCACCAACACGCTCTGCGCCATCATGGGCGGCGACCAGATCTTCGCCACGCTCAAGGAGCACCTCGGCGTCGGGCACGACGAGACCACCGAGGACGGCAAGGTCACCCTCGAGCACCTCGAGTGCAACGCGGCCTGCGACTACGCGCCGGTGATGATGGTCAACTGGGAGTTCTTCGACGACCAGACGCCGGAGTCCGCGGTCCAGCTCGTCGACGACCTGCGCGCCGGGACGCCGCCGACGCCCACCCGGGGTGCCTCGCTGTGCACCTTCAAGCAGGTGTCCCGCGTCCTCGCGGGCTTCCCCGACGGTCGCGCGGACGAGGGCCCGGCAGCCGGGCCGGCGACGCTGGCCGGGCTGCGGATCTACCGGGAGCAGATGTCGGCCGGCAAGCGGCGCAAGGACGAGGCGGCGGCGCGGGGTCACGACGCCGCGGCCCGCTCCGGTGCCGGCGAGGGCTACGGCCCGGCGGGCGGCCCGAGCGCCAGTGACGCCCCGGTCTCGACTGCCGAGTCCGACCCGGCGAACCCGTCGGCACCCGCCGGGTCGGACGAGCAGAAGGGCGGCAACCGGTGAGCTCCCTCCTGACCCCCGTCCTCTCGCGCGCATGGGACCAGGACCGTTCCTGGACTCGCGAGGTGTACGAGCAGTACGAGGGCTACGACGGTCTCCGGGCGGCGCTGCAGAAGACGCCGGAGGACGTCGTGGCCATGGTCAAGGAGTCCGAGCTGCGCGGTCGCGGCGGCGCGGGTTTCCCGACCGGCATGAAGTGGGGGTTCATCCCGCAGGGCGGCGACAAGCCGGTCTACCTGGTGGTCAACGCCGACGAGTCCGAGCCGGGCACGTGCAAGGACATCCCGCTGATGATGGCCAACCCGCACGAGCTGGTCGAGGGCGTCGTGATCGCGTCCTACGCCATCCGCGCCTCGCACGCGTTCATCTACCTGCGCGGAGAGGTCGTGCACGTGCTGCGGCGGCTGCAGGCCGCGGTGGCCGAGGCGTACGCGGCGGGCTACCTCGGCAAGGACGTCCTCGGGTCGGGCTACGACCTCGAGGTCACGGTCCACGCCGGCGCCGGTGCCTACATCTGCGGCGAGGAGACGGCGCTGCTGGACTCCCTCGAGGGCCGCCGCGGGCAGCCCCGGCTGCGCCCGCCGTTCCCGGCGGTGGCCGGCCTCTACGCGTCGCCGACGGTCATCAACAACGTCGAGTCGATCGCCAGCGTGCCGAGCATCCTGCGCCACGGCGTCGACTGGTTCCGTGACCAGGGCACCGACAACGAGAACCCCAAGCTGCGGTCCAAGGGCTTCACGCTGTACTCGCTGTCCGGGCACGTGCAGCGGCCCGGACAGTACGAGGCCCCGATGGGCATCACGCTGCGCGAGCTGCTCGATCTCTCCGGCGGCGTCCGCGAGGGTCACGAGCTGAAGTTCTGGACGCCGGGCGGCTCGTCGACGCCGCTGCTCACCGCCGCACACGTCGACGTCCCGCTGTCCTACGAGGGCATCGCCGACGCCAAGTCCATGCTGGGCACCAAGGCGCTGCAGATCTTCGACGAGACCACCTGTGTCGTGCGGGCCGTGCTGCGCTGGACCGAGTTCTACGCGCACGAGTCGTGCGGCAAGTGCACGCCCTGCCGCGAGGGCACCTTCTGGTTGGTGCAGATCCTGCGCCGCCTCGAGAACGGCAAGGGCACCGAGGAGGACCTCGAGAAGCTGCTCGACATCAGCGACAACATCCTCGGCCGCTCGTTCTGCGCGCTCGGTGACGGTGCCACCAGCCCGATCACCTCCTCGCTCGAGTACTTCCGGGACGAGTACCTCGAGCACTTCGACCACGGCGGCTGCCCGTTCGACCCCGCCGCCTCCACCCTGTTCGCGTCCGCCGCCACGACGGGAGCCCGCGTCCGATGACGGTCACCAGCTCCAGCACCAGCAGCGGTGCCGAGGTGCAGCCCGCCGCAGACCTCGTGACGGTCACCATCGACGGTTTCGCGGTCCACGTGCCCAAGGGCACGTTGGTCATCCGCGCCGCCGAGCTGATCGGCATCCAGGTGCCGCGCTTCTGCGACCACCCGCTGCTCGACCCGGTCGGCGCCTGCCGTCAGTGCCTGGTCGAGGTGGAGGGCCAGCCCAAGCCGCTGGCGTCCTGCACCACGACGGTGACCGACGGCATGGTCGTGCGCACCCAGCTCACCTCGCCGGTCGCCGACAAGGCACAGCGCGGCGTGATGGAGCTGCTGCTCATCAACCACCCGCTCGACTGCCCGGTCTGCGACAAGGGCGGCGAGTGCCCGCTGCAGAACCAGGCGATGAGCAACGGCCGCGGCGAGACCCGGTTCGAGGGCGTCAAGCGCACCTTCCCGAAGCCCATCAACATCTCCTCGCAGGTGCTGCTGGACCGGGAGCGCTGCGTGCTCTGCGCACGGTGCACCAGGTTCTCCTCGCAGGTCGCCGGTGACCCCTTCATCGAGATGCTCGAGCGCGGGGCGCTGCAGCAGGTCGGCATCTACGAGGCGCAGCCGTTCCAGTCCTACTTCTCCGGCAACACGGTCCAGATCTGCCCGGTCGGTGCGCTGACCGGCGCCGCGTACCGCTTCCGGTCCAGGCCGTTCGACCTCGTCTCCAGCCCCGGGGTCTGCGAGCACTGCGCGTCCGGCTGCGCCATCCGCACCGACCACCGGCGGGGCAAGGTGCTGCGCCGGCTCGCCGGTGACGACCCGCAGGTCAACGAGGAGTGGAACTGCGACAAGGGGCGCTGGGCCTTCCAGTACGCCACCGCGCAGGACCGGCTGACCTACCCGCAGGTCCGCGACGCCGACGGCACGCTCGTCACCACGTCGTGGGCCGACGCCCTCGACGTCGCGGCCCGCGGACTTTCCGCCGCACGCGGCGCGGCCGGTGTCCTGGTCGGCGGCCGCGCGACGCTCGAGGACGCCTACGGCTACGCGAAGTTCGCCCGGGTCGCGCTGAACACGAACGACGTCGACTTCCGGGCCAGGCCGCACTCGGCCGAGGAGGAGTCGTTCCTCGCCGCCCACGTGGCCGGCTACGGGCTCGGCGTGACATACGAGGACCTGGAGAGCGCCTCCACGGTGCTGCTGGTCGGGTTCGAGCCCGAGGAGGAGTCGCCGATCGTCTTCCTGCGGCTGCGCAAGGCCGTCCGCCGCGGCCGGCTCGCCGTCCACGCGCTCGCGCCGTTCGCGGCCCGCGGGCTCGAGAAGCTCTCCGCCACCGTGCTGCCCACCGCGCCCGGCACCGAGGCCGAGGTCCTCGACGCCCTGCGCACCGGCGACGGCCGGTTCCGCGAGACCGTCGACGCGCTGCAGGCCGACGGCACCGTGATCCTCGTCGGAGAGGGTCTGGCCACCGCGCCGGGCGCCCTGTCGGCCGTCGCCCGGCTGGCCGAGGCGACCAGCTCCGGGCTCGAGTGGGTCCCGCGGCGGGCCGGCGAGCGCGGTGCGGTCGAGGCCGGCGCGCTGCCGTCGCTGCTGCCCGGCGGTCGCCCGCTCGCCGACGCCTCCGCCCGCGTCGACGTCGGCACCGCCTGGGGCGTGCACGGGCTGCCCGACCGTGCCGGTCGTGACACCGCCGGCATCCTGCAGGCGGTGCACACCGGTGAGGTGCGGGCACTCGTCGTCGGCGGCGTCGACCCCTACGACCTGCCCGACCCGACAGCCGCGCTCGCCGCGCTGGACGCCGCGCCGTTCGTGGTCAGCCTCGAGCTGCGGGAGTCCGCGGTCACCGAGCGGGCCGACGTGGTCCTCCCGGTCGCCGCCGTGGTGGAGAAGTCCGGCACGTTCGTCGACTGGGAGGGTCGCCACCGCCCGTTCGACGAGGTGCTCCGCGGCACCAACGCGATGCCCGACGTCCGGGTGCTCGACGTGCTGGCCCACGAGATGGGCGCCGAGCTCGGGCTGCCCGACGTGGCGACGGCGCGTGCCGAGCTCGCCGAGCTGGGCGCCTGGGACGGTGGGCGCGCCACGTTCACCCCTGTCGAGGCGCCCGAGCCGGCCCTGGCGGACCTGACCGGCGGCAAGGCCGTGCTCTCGACCTGGCCGCTGCTGCTCGACGGGGGCCGGATGCAGGACGACGAGCCCTACCTGGCCGGCACCGCCCGGCCCGCGGTGGCCCGCATGTCAGCGGCCACGGCCGGCGGCGTCGGCGTGCAGGACGGCGGAGTGGTCACCGTCTCGACCGACCGCGGTGAGGTCAGCGCGCCGGTGCTGGTCACCGAGATGCCCGACGGCGTCGTCTGGCTGCCGACCAACACCGGCCCTGTGCGGGTCCGGCGCGACCTGGCCGCCGCCAA
This sequence comes from Actinomycetes bacterium, assembly GCA_035759075.1. GTDB lineage: Bacteria > Actinomycetota > Actinomycetes > JACCUZ01 > JACCUZ01 > DASTVO01. The sequence continues at coordinate 13,402 of DASTVO010000122.1, read as the reverse complement.
CGGCACCCGCGTCCAGCTCCGGGCCGGCGCAGCCGCGGTGGCGCAGGGAGGCACCCGATGACCGCGAGCCTGCTCGCCTCACCGGAGGTGCCCGGCTTCGGCACCGACCCGTGGTGGCTCGTCATCGGCAAGGCGCTGGCGATCTTCGTCTTCCTCGTCCTCATGACGCTGTTCACGATCTACGCCGAGCGCCGTGTGGTCGGCCGGATGCAGCACCGCATCGGCCCGAACCGGGTCGGCCCCGCCGGCCTCCTCCAGAGCCTCGCCGACGGCATCAAGCTGGCGCTGAAGGAGGACATCATCCCGAAGGCGGCCGACAAGGCGGTCTTCGTCCTGGCCCCGATCCTCTCGACCGGGCCGGCGTTCCTCGCCTTCGCGGTCATCCCGTTCGGTCCCGAGGTCACGGTCTTCGGCGAGCGCACCATGCTGCAGCTCACCGACCTGCCGGTCGCCGTGCTCTACATCCTCGCGGCCGCGTCGGTCGGCATCTACGGGATCGTCCTCGGTGGCTGGTCCAGCGGCTCCACGTACCCGTTGCTCGGCGGTTTGCGGTCGTCGGCGCAGATGATCTCCTACGAGGTCGCGATGGCGCTGTCGTTCGTCGGCGTCTTCCTCTACGCGGGGTCCATGTCCACCTCGGAGATCGTGGCGGCGCAGGGCGACTACTGGTACGCGGTGCTGCTCGCCCCGTCCTTCGTCATCTACGTCATCTCGATGGTCGGCGAGACCAACCGGGCGCCGTTCGACCTGCCGGAGGCCGAGGGCGAGCTCGTCGGTGGCTTCCACACCGAGTACTCCTCGCTGAAGTTCGCGCTGTTCTTCCTCGCCGAGTACGTCAACATGGTCACCGTCTCCGCGCTGGCGACCACGCTGTTCCTGGGCGGCTGGCGCGCACCCTGGCCGCTGTCGATCTGGGACGGTGCCAACCAGGGCTGGTGGCCGGTCCTGTGGTTCACCGTCAAGGTCTTCCTGTTCTTGTTCGTCTTCATCTGGTTGCGCGGCACGCTGCCACGGCTGCGCTACGACCAGTTCATGAAGCTCGGCTGGAAGGTGCTGATCCCGGTCGCGCTCGGCTGGCTGCTGCTGGTGGCCACCGTCCGGGCGCTCAACCAGGAGCTCACGCTCGACACCCAGCAGGTGCTGCTCTACGGCGGCATCGCGGCCGCAGCTCTGATCGCCCTCACGTTCGTGTGGGACCTGGTGGCTGCGCGCGCCCCAGAGCCCGAGGTCGAAGAGCCGCCGGAGTGGGACCCGATGGCCGGTGGGCACCCCGTGCCGCCGATGCCCGGCCAGCAGCTGCCCGCGCTCACGGCTGCCGCCCCGACGACCCAGGAGGACGAGCGGTGATCCAGCTGCCCACCCAGCTGAAGGGGTTCGGCGTCACCTTCGCGACGATGTTCAAGAAGGTGGTGACCGAGCAGTACCCCGAGGAGAAGAAGCCGACCGAGCCCCGCTTCCACGGCCGGCACCTCCTCAACCGGCACCCGGACGGCCTGGAGAAATGCATCGGCTGCGAGCTGTGCGCATGGGCCTGCCCGGCCGACGCCATCTACGTCGAGGGTGCCGACAACACCGAGGGGGAGCGGTACTCGCCCGGTGAGCGCTACGGGCGCGTCTACCAGATCAACTACCTGCGCTGCATCTTCTGCGGCCTGTGCATCGAGGCCTGCCCGACGCGGGCGCTGACCATGAGCAACGAGTACGAGCTCGCCGACGACACCCGCGCGAAGCTCATCTACGAGAAGCAGGACCTGCTGGCCCCGCTGCAGCCGGGGATGGTCGAGGCCCCGCACCCCATGGTCGAGGGCACCGACGACCAGGACTACTACAAGGGGAAGGTCAGCCGGGCCACGCCCGAGCAGGAGCGGTACGCGGCCGCGCGGGCCGCGGCAGTCGGGGACGGTGAGCCTCGGTGACGTCCTCCGCCGTGCTCGCCGCGGCCACCGACACCGGAACGGGGGAGGCCGTCACCTTCTGGGTGCTGGCTCCGCTCGCACTGCTCGCCGCGATCGGGATGCTGGCCAGCCGCAAGGCTGTGCACAGCGCACTCCTGCTCGCGTTCGTCATGCTGGACCTCGCGGTGCTCTACCTCGCCCAGGACGCGCCGTTCCTCGGCGTCGTCCAGGTGGTGGTCTACACCGGCGCCGTCATGATGCTGTTCCTGTTCGTGCTGATGCTGGTTGGCGTCGACTCCGGGGACTCCCTGGTCGAGACGCTGCGCGGCCAGCGCGTCGCTGCGGTTCTCGCCGGCATCGGTTTCGGCGCGCTGCTCGTCCTCGGCATCGGCGACGCGGTCGTGACGAACGTCGGGCTCGAGGAGGCCAACGCGGACGGCAACGTCCAGGGCCTGGCCAACCTGATCTTCTCCCGGTACGTCTTCGCGTTCGAGGCGACCAGTGCCCTGCTGATCACCGCCGCGCTGGGCGCGATGGTGCTCGCCCACCGGGAGCGGCACGAGGCGCGGCCGTCGCAGCGCGAGCTGTCCATCCAGCGCTTCCGCGGCGGCCAGCACCCGGCGCCGATGCCGAGCCCGGGCGTCTTCGCGCGCCACAACGCGGTCGACACCCCGGCCCTGCTGCCCGACGGCTCGCCCGCGGAGACGTCGGTGTCGCGGGTGCTGGCCGCCCGCGGTGACGTCCGGCCCGTCCCGAGCGAGACACCCGGTGAGATCGAGCGCCGGGGGGACGACGCATGAACCCGATGAACTACGTCTATCTCTCAGCGCTGCTGTTCTCCATCGGCGCGTCGGGCGTGCTGCTGCGCCGCAACGCGATCGTGGTCTTCATGTGCGTCGAGCTCATGCTGAACGCGACCAACCTGGCGTTCGTGAGCTTCGCCCGGATGCAGGGCAACCTCGACGGCCAGGTCATCGCCTTCTTCGTCATGGTCGTGGCGGCGGCCGAGGTCGTCGTCGGCCTGGCCATCATCGTCACGATCTTCCGTACCCGTCGTTCCGCCTCGGTCGACGGCGCCAACCTGCTGAAGTACTGAGGGACTGCCACACATGTCGACGTACCTCGCGTCAGCAGCGGAGCCCGGCTCCGTCGCCGAGGCCACCGGTGTCCTGTCGCTGGGCTGGCTGCTGATCCTGCTCCCGCTGCTCAGCGCCGCCGTGCTGCTGCTCGGAGGCCGGCGGACCGACTCGTTCGGGCACCTGCTCGGCACCGCCGCGCCGGCTGCGTCCTTCGTGATCGGCTTCCTGCAGTTCCTGGCGCTGACCGGCCGGGACGGTGAGGACCGCGCGGTCGGCCAGCAGCTCTTCAGCTGGGTCCCGGCCGGGAACTTCAACGTCGACGTGGGCCTGCTGATCGACCCGCTGTCGATGAGCTTCGTGCTGCTGATCACCTTCGTCGGCACGCTGATCCACGTCTACTCCATCGGCTACATGGAGCACGACCCCGACCGGCGCCGCTTCTTCGGCTACCTGAACCTCTTCGTGGCCGCGATGCTGCTGCTGGTCCTGGCCGACAACTTCCTCGTGCTCTACGTCGGCTGGGAGGGTGTCGGCCTCGCGTCCTACCTGCTGATCGGGTTCTGGAGCCACAACGCGAGCTACGCGGCGGCGGCGAAGAAGGCGTTCGTCGCCAATCGCGTCGGCGACTTCGGCCTCTCGGTCGCGATCATGATCATGTTCGCGAAGTTCGGCGGCGTGAGCTTCGCCGAGGTCTTCGGCAGCGCGGAAGGGGCCAGCGAGGCCACCCTCACCGTCATCGGGCTGATGCTGCTGCTGGCGGCGACCGGGAAGTCGGCCCAGTTCCCGCTGCAGTCCTGGCTGGGTGACGCCATGGCCGGTCCGACCCCCGTGTCGGCACTGATCCACGCGGCAACCATGGTGACCGCCGGCGTCTACCTCATCGTCCGCAGCAACGCCATCTTCGACGCCGCGCCGGACGCGCAGCTCGCCGTCGTGATCGTCGGCGCGTTCACGCTGCTCTTCGGTGCGGTGATCGGTACGGCGAAGGACGACATCAAGAAGGCGCTCGCGGCCTCGACCATGAGCCAGATCGGCTACATGATGCTGGCGGCCGGGCTCGGACCGGTGGGCTACGCGTTCGCGATCTTCCACCTGCTCACGCACGGCTTCTTCAAGGCCGGTCTGTTCCTCGGCGCCGGCTCGGTCATGCACGGGATGAACGACCAGGTCGACATGAGGCGCTTCGGTGGCCTCTCGACGGTCATGAAGCTCACCTGGGCCACGTTCGCGCTCGGCTGGCTGGCCATCATCGGCTTCCCCGGTCTGTCCGGCTTCTGGAGCAAGGACAAGATCATCGAGGCCGCGTTCGTCGGCGAGGGCTGGCGGCCGTGGGTGTTCGGCACCGCGGCGCTCATCGGTGCCGGCGTCACGGCCTTCTACATGACCCGCGTCTTCATCATGACCTTCCACGGCCGCCGCCGCTGGACCGAGGACGTGCACCCGCACGAGTCGCCGCTGGTGATGACCGTCCCGCTGATGGTGCTCGCCGTCGGCTCGGCGTTCCTCGGACTGGTGCTCGGCCCCACGGGCCTGCTCGACGACTGGCTGGCACCTGTCGTCGGCGAGCACGGTGACGAGCACCCGGTCATCGCCGTGCCGGTGCTGACGTCGCTGACCGTGCTGCTCGTGCTCGTCGGTGCCGGTCTCGCGTGGTCGACCTACCAGCGCCGCGCGGTCCCGACCGTTGCCCCCCGCGGCACGGTCCTGACCCGCGCCGCGCGTCGCGACCTCTACCAGGACACCGTCAACGAGGCGCTGCTGATGCGTCCGGGCCAGTACCTCACCCGGTCGCTCGTCTTCTTCGACAACCGGGTCGTCGACGGGGCCGTCAACGGTCTCGCCGCACTGATCGGCGGGACGTCCGGGCGGGTCCGGCGGCTGCAGACCGGGTTCGTGCGCTCGTACGCGCTCTCGATGTTCATCGGTGCCGCCGTCGTGGTCGGCGCCATGCTCCTGGTGAGGCTCTGACGTGACTGACTTCCCCTGGCTGACGACCCTCGCGCTGCTGCCGCTGGTCGGAGCGCTGGTCGTCATGGCCGTGCCCGCCGGCGATCGCGCCGCCGACGAGGCCGGCGCCCTGCGCCGCGAGCTGCTGGCCAAGCAGGTCGCGCTCGGCTTCTCCCTGGTCACGCTGGCGCTGACGATCGCGCTGGCGCTGCGGTTCGACGCGAACAGCAGCGCGATGTTCCAGTTCGCCGAGACCTACGAGTGGATCCCGCAGTTCGGCGTGAGCTACGCCCTCGGGGTCGACGGCATCGCCCTGGTGCTGATCGCGTTGGCCGCCGTCCTGACGCCGGTCTGCATCCTGGCGTCCTGGCACGACGTCGACGTCCTCCCTGAGCGCAGGCGCAGCGTGAAGGGCTACTTCGCCCTCCTGCTCCTGCTCGAGACGTTCATGATCGGCGTCTTCGCGGCGACCGACGTGTTCCTCTTCTACGTCCTGTTCGAGGCGATGCTCGTCCCGATGTACTTCATCATCGGGTCCTACGGCGGGGCCCAGCGCTCGTACGCGGCGGTGAAGTTCCTGCTCTACAGCCTGGCCGGCGGGCTGCTCATGCTCGCCGCCGTGATCGGGCTCTACGTCGTGTCCGACGGCGGCCCGCAGGCCTTCCTGTTCGAGAACATGCTGGGCACCGAGATGAGCACCGGCACCGAGCGGCTGCTGTTCATGGGCTTCTTCATCGCGTTCGCCATCAAGGCGCCGCTGTGGCCGGTGCACACGTGGCTGCCGGACGCAGCCGCGGAGGCGCCACCCGGCGGGGCGGTGCTCCTCGTGGGCGTTCTCGACAAGGTCGGCACGTTCGGGATGATCCGGCTCTGCCTGCCGCTGTTCCCGGACGCGTCGAAGTGGGCCACCCCGGTTGTGATCACCCTGGCGGTCGTCGGGATCCTCTACGGCGCCCTGCTGGCCATCGGCCAGACCGACATGAAGCGACTGATCGCCTACACGTCGATCTCGCACTTCGGCTTCATCGTCATGGGCATCTTCGCGATGACGACCTACGGCCAGGCGGGCTCCACGCTGTACATGGTCAACCACGGCTTCTCCACGGCCGCGCTGTTCCTCATCGCCGGCTTCCTCATCAGCCGGCGCGGGTCGCGGCTGATCGCCGACTACGGCGGCGTGCAGAAGGTCGCGCCGATCCTGGCCGGCACCTTCCTGGTCGCCGGCCTGTCGTCCCTGGCGCTGCCTGGCCTGTCCACGTTCGTCAGCGAGTTCCTCGTGCTGGTCGGCACGTTCTCCCGGTACGAGGTCGCGGCCGTCGTGGCGACCGGCGGCATCATCCTGGCGTCGCTCTACATCCTGCTGATGTACCAGCGCACGATGACCGGCGAGCCCAACGAGCACACGTCCAAGCTGGCCGACCTGACCATGCGCGAGGCGTGGGTCGTCGCCCCGCTGGTGGCCGTCATGATCGCGCTCGGCTTCTACCCGAAGCCGCTGCTCGACGTGATCAACCCGGCAGTGGGCCGCACGATGGAACAGGTCGGGGTGCAGGACCCGGAGCCCGGCGTCCCGGCGGCGGAAGGGGTGTCCCGATGAGCTTCGAGACCCCGCAGCTGGAGTACAGCCAGCTGATGCCGATGCTCATCGTCTTCGGCGCGGCCATCGTCGGCGTCCTCGTCGAGGCCTTCATGGGCCGCCGGTACCGCTTCGAGGTGCAGCTCGGCATCGCCCTGAGCGCGCTGGTGCTCGCCTTCGCCTCCGTCGTCGTCGTTGCCGGCGACCTCGGTGTGACGGCGATGGGCGCCATCGCGATCGACGGCCCGACACTGTTCCTGCAGGGCACGATCCTGCTGCTGGCGGTCCCGGGCGTGCTCGCGACCGCCGAGCGCCGGGTCGAGGAGGGCGGGGTGTTCGCCCCCGCGGGCTCGTCGATCCCCGGCTCACAGCACGAGCGGCTGCTGACCGCCCAGCGGGTCACGCAGACCGAGGTCTTCCCGCTGCTGATGTTCGCCGTCGGCGGCATGCTGATGTTCCCCGCGTCGAACGACCTGCTCACGATGTTCGTGGCGCTCGAGGTGCTGTCGCTGCCGCTGTACCTGCTGTGCGGGCTCGCCCGCCGGCGCCGGCTGCTCAGCCAGGAAGCGTCGATGAAGTACTTCCTGCTGGGCGCCTTCTCGTCGGCGTTCTTCCTCTACGGCGTCGCGCTGCTCTACGGGTACGCGGGCACGGTGAGCCTGTCCGGTATCGCCGAGGCGGTCAGCACCGAGGCCGGCAACGAGACGCTGCTGCTCGCCGGCACCGGCCTGCTGGCGGTGGGGCTGCTGTTCAAGGTGGGGGCGGCCCCGTTCCACTCGTGGACCCCGGACGTCTACCAGGGTGCCCCAACCCCCATCACCGGCTTCATGGCGGCGTGCACCAAGGTGGCGGCGTTCGGGGCCTTGCTGCGCGTGTTCTACGTCGCGCTGGGCGGGCTGGCCTGGGACTGGCGTCCGGTCATGTGGGGCGTCGCGATCCTGACCATGGTCGTCGGGTCAGTGGTCGCCATCACGCAGACCGACGTCAAGCGGATGCTGGCCTACTCCTCCGTCGCGCACGCCGGCTTCATCCTCGCCGGGCTGGTCGCCACCGACGCCGTCGGCGCCTCGGGTGAGCCGGCCGGCATCTCATCTGTGCTCGTCTACCTGCTCGCGTACGGCTTCTCCACCATCGCCGCCTTCGCTGTCGTCACCCTTGTGCGCGACTCGGCCGGTGAGGCCACGCACCTGTCGCAGTGGGCCGGCCTCGCCCGGCGCTCCCCGGTCACCGCGGTCGTCTTCACCTTCCTGCTGGCCGCGTTCGCCGGCATCCCGCTGACGAGCGGCTTCACCGCGAAGTTCGCGGTCTTCAGTGCCGCCTGGGACGGTGGCGCAGAGGCGCTGGTGATCGTGGGCGTCGTGATGAGTGCCGTGGCGGCCTTCTTCTACTTCCGCGTCGTGGTGCTGATGTTCTTCTCGGCCCCGGCGCCCGAGGGCCCGTCGGTGGTGGTGCCGTCCCCGCTGACGACCGTCGCCATCGCGATCGGCGCCGGAGTCACGCTTCTGCTCGGCGTGTACCCGAGCGAGGTCCTCGAGCTCGCTGCCCGCTCGACGCAGCTCGTGCGCTGACGTCATGACGACTCCCGGCCCGTTCACCGCACCCTCGGGGGACCCCGAGCTCGAGGCGTCCGTGCGGTCCGGACTGGCGTCGGTCGAGGAGCTGCTGCACGCCACGGTCAAGAGCGACTTCGGCTTCGTCACCGAGACCTCGCGCCACCTCGTGGACGCCGGGGGCAAACGCTTCCGGCCGTTGCTGGTGCTGCTGGCCGCCCAGTTCGGCGACCCGGGCTCACCCGGGGTGGTGCCGTCCGCGGTCGTCGTCGAGCTGACGCACCTCGCGACGCTCTACCACGACGACGTGATGGACGAGGCCGACCTGCGCCGCGGCGCCGAGTCGGCGAACGCGCGCTGGGACAACTCGGTGGCGATCCTGACCGGTGACTTCCTGTTCGCCCGGGCCTCGGACATCCTGGCCGACCTCGGGCCGGAGGCGGTACGGCTGCAGGCGCGGACCTTCGAGCGGCTGGTCACCGGGCAGATCCGCGAGACCGTCGGCCCCCGCCCCGACGAGGACCCGGTCGAGCACTACCTGTCGGTCCTCGCCGACAAGACCGGGTCGCTGATCGCCACGTCCGGCCGGTTCGGGGCGATGCTGTCCGGCGCGGACGAGACGGTCGTCGACGTCCTGACCCGGTTCGGGCAGCGGATCGGGGTCGCCTTCCAGCTCTCCGACGACCTGCTCGACGTGCTGTCCGAGACGGCCGAGTCCGGCAAGGTGCCCGGCACCGACCTGCGCGAGGGGGTGCCGACGCTGCCGGTGCTGCTGCTGCGGCGGTCGCCGCGGCCGGGCGACGAACGGCTGCTGGCACTGCTCGACGGTGGGCTCGCCGCCGACGACGACCACGCCGAGGCCCTGCGGCTGCTGCGGGCGCACCCGGCGGTGGGCGAGGCCCAGGCCGAGGTCCGGCGCTGGGCGGAGGACGCGCGGGAGGCCCTCGGGCCGTTACCGGACGGACCGGCCAAGGACGCGCTGGCGGCGCTGTGCGACCAGGTGGTCGGGCGCTCGACCTGAGCCCGAGATGACCAAGGCCGTGGCACCATCGGGATGACAGCCCTGGAGAGGCACCGATGGCGACCGACCTCACGCTCCACCTGGACGACCAGCCGGGCGAGCTGGCCCGGGTGTCCAGCCTGCTCGGCGACGCGGGGGTCAACATCTCCGGGTTCTGCGCGGTGACCAGCGGCGGCGGTCGGGCAGAGGTGCACGTGCTGGTCGACGACCTGGCCGCCGCGTTCACGGCACTGGCCGCGGGCGAGATCACGGTGGCCTCCGAGCAGGAGGTGGCCGTCGTCGCGGTCGAGGACCGCCCGGGTGTGCTCGGTGAGGTGAGCCGCCGCCTCGGGGCGAGCGGGGTGAACATCACCCTCGCCTACCTGGCGACCGACACGCGGCTGGTGTTCGCCGCGGACGACCTCGCCGCGGCCAAGGCCGCACTCACCTGACTCGCGGCGCCCCGCCTGTCGGGGCGGCCGTCCGCGGTCATGAGCGACCGCCCCTTCCGCCGGCCGGCCTCCGGACGGCCCGTCGACGGTGATGCCAGGTTAGAGCGAATCCCGGCCGGGGCGCGACCCCTCGGCGATCTGCCGGGCGAGGTCACGCAGCTTGATGTTCATCCGCTGCGAGGCCTTGGACAGCATCTCGAACGCCTCGTCACTGCTCACGTCGCCCTGGGCACGGAGGATCCCGATCGCCTCACCGATGACCTGCCGGGACTCGACGGCCGCCCGGAGGTTCGCCTGCTGGCGGGAGGCGTCGACCACGACCGCACCGAGGGAGGAGAGCAGGATGGCCAGCAGCTGGTCGTCCTCGCTGAACCCGTCGGCCTTCGTGGAGTAGAGGTTCAGGCCGCCGAGAGTGCGGTGCGGCGCGGCGTCGAGGGCCAGCCGGCACGAGAACATCGAGCGGATGCCCAGCTCGTCCACCAGCCGGCGGCTGGACTTGGGCCACTGGTCGGCCGCCGCCATGTCAGCCGTGTAGATCCAGCGCTCGCTCATCGCCGCGTCGAGACACGGTCCCTCGTTCTCCTCGTACTGGATCCGGTCCCCGTGCTCCGCCAACGGACCGGTGATGCCGTGGCTCACCGGACCGTCGGGCTCGAGCGTGCTGATGCTCGCCGCGTCGCAGGGGATCGTGGCGGCTGCCGTGCGGGAGATCCGGTCGAGGGTGTCCTCGTAGTCCTCCGAGGAGTGGATCCGCGCAGCCATCTCCCGGAACGCCTCGACCAGCGACCGCGACGGGTGCTCGGGGGAGGATGCAGGCATGGGCAAAGGCGCCGTTCCGGTCCGGAAGACGCAGCCCGTGACGGACGGCTTCTCCAGCCGTCACATGCAGGCGCCTTGTGTGCCTCCAAACTAGACCATCGGGTTAGGGCACCGAGGCGAGCCGAGCCGGGCCGCACGCCCCGCGCACCGGTGCCCCAGCGCCGGCTTCACCTCTGGGAGGCGCATACTGAGTCCGATGGCTACTCACCGCGCCGTGAGCCGGCGCCCCCCAGGAAGCCCCTTCACAGATGTCGTCGCCGCCCCGATCGAGGTGTTCGAGGTCGGCGACCGCGTCACCCACGACCGGTGCGGGCTCGGCCGCGTCGTCGGTGTCGAGCCCGGGCTCGCCGTCCAGGTGGAGTTCGCGTCGCAGACAGTCCGCGTCCTGTCCCCGTTCCGGGAGCTGACCAAGCTCTGACCGCGGTTGCGGTGGTCGACCGTCAGACGTAGGCGTCCGCGACCTCCGGCCGGGCGGCGGCGCGTCGTACCCGGGCCCGGTTGCGGAGCCCGTCGGCCGACAGGACGACCAGGGCTGCCCAGACCAGCGCGAAGCCGGCCAGCCGGGACGCCGGCATCGGCTCGCGGTAGAGCAGCACCCCGGTCAGGAACTGCAGCACCGGGGCGAGGTACTGCAGCATGCCGAGCAGCGAGAGGGGCACCCGGCGGGCGGCCGCGGCGAAGAACAGCAGCGGCACCGCGGTCGCGATGCCGGCGCTGGCGAGCAGCAGCCCGTGGCCCACGCCCGAGTGCCCCAGCTGGCCGTCGCCGCGCGACTCCAGCAGCACCAGCCACCCGAGCGCCGGAAGGAACAGGACCGCGGTCTCCACGGTCAGCGACTGGACGGCGCCGACCCGGGCGCCGACCTGCTTCTTGAGCAGGCCGTACGCGGCGAACGAGAACGCCAGCCCCAGCGCGATCCACGGTGGCCGGCCGTAGTCGACGGTCAGCACGACGACGGCGACCGCGCCGAGCGCCACCGCGGCCCACTGCAACGGCCGCAGCCGCTCCTGCAGCACGAGCACGCCGATCATCACGGTGACGACCGGGTTGATGAAGTAGCCCAGCGACGTCTCGACGACGTGCTCGTTGTTGACGCCCCAGATGTAGATGCACCAGTTGCCGCCGATGAGTGCCGCGGCGAGCGCCATCCGGACCATCGAGGCCGGGTCGCGCAGCAGCGGGCGGGCCCAGGACCAGCTGCGCCGGATCGCCAGCAGCCCGAGCACGAAGACCAGGGACCACACGATCCGGTGCGCGGCGATCTCCACGGCACCGGCCGGCTCGAGGAGAGGCCAGTAGAGCGGGAAGAGGCCCCACAGGAAGTAGCAGGCCACGCCGTACGCGACGCCACGCCGCTCGTCCGCCACGGCTGCACGCTAGCCCGGGTCAGACAGGAGTGTCCAACCAGTTTGGTGCTGTCTCGCCGCCCGAGACGCCTGGTCGCTCCAGGCGCCGAGTGGGAACTGGCCCGGCCGCGTCCGGGTGGCTAGGAGACCGTCCAGGTGTCCGAGCCGGCCAGCAGCCCGGCGAGCTCGGCGGGGCCGGCCGATCCGCCCTGCGACTCCTGGCTGCGCTCGATCTGCTCGCGCATGAGGTCGTCGTACACCGGCCGGTCCACGTCGCGGAAGACCCCGATCGGCGTCCGGGCCAGCGACAGGTCGGCGAGCCGGGACAGGTCGAAGGCGTGCGACGGGTCCTCGGCGTGGACGTCGTGGACGACGAGCTCCTCGGCCGGTACCGAGGCGACCTCGGCCACCTTGAGCGCCTGGTCCCGGTCGCGGACCACGCCGTACTGCCCCTGCGCGCCCCAGATGATCGGCTCGCCGTGCTCCAGCCGGATGGTGAAGTCGTCGCGGGTCGCCGGGTCCTTCAAAGGCTCGAACGCGTGGTCGTTGAAGATGTTGCAGTTCTGGTAGATCTCGACCAGCGCGGTGCCCCGGTGGGCGGCGGCCGCGCGCAGCACCGACGTGAGGTGCTTGCGGTCGGAGTCGATCGAACGGGCGACGAAGGACGCCTCGGCGCCCAGCGCCAGCGACACCGGGTTGAACGGCGAGTCCAGCGACCCCAGCGGCGTCGACTTGGTGATCTTGCCGAGCTCCGACGTGGGGGAGTACTGGCCCTTGGTCAGCCCGTAGATCCGGTTGTTGAACAGCAGGATCTTCAGGTTCACGTTGCGCCGCAGGGCGTGGATCAGGTGGTTGCCCCCGATCGACAGCGCGTCGCCGTCGCCGGTGACGACCCACACCGACAGGTCCGGCCGGGAGGCGGACAGCCCCGTCGCGATCGCCGGTGCCCGCCCGTGGATCGAGTGCATCCCGAAGGTGTCCATGTAGTACGGGAACCGCGACGAGCAGCCGATCCCGGAGACGAACACGATGTTCTCGCGCGCCAGCCCGAGCTCGGGCATGAACGACTGCACCGCGGCCAGGATCGCGTAGTCCCCGCAGCCGGGGCACCAGCGCACCTCCTGGTCGGTCTTGAAGTCCTTCGCGGTCTGCTTCTCGGTCGACTTCGGCACCAGGTCCAGCGCCGGGAGGCCGCCGGGGGCGGTCGGGAACCCCTGGGTGGGGATGCTCACTGCAGGTCCTCGCTCGTCAGGTCGTCGATGCACGTGGTGATCGCTGCCGCCAGCTCCTCGGCCTTGAACGGCAGTCCTCGGACGCGGTTGTAGCCGATCGCGTCGACGAGGTACTTCGCCCGCACCAGCAGGGACAGCTGGCCGCCGAACCCGTAGCCGAGGTTCATCTCGGGCACGAGCACCTTGTCGTAGCGGCTCAGGACCTCGCCCAGGTCCGGGGGGAACGGGTTGAGGTGGCGCAGGTGCGCCTGCGCGACCTCGATGCCGGCCGCGCGGACCCGGCGGCAGGCCGCGCCGATCGGGCCGTAGGTCGAGCCCCAGCCGAGAACCAGCACCCGGGCACGCCCCGACGGGTCCTCGACCTCGGTCGGCGGGATGGTCGCCGCGACGGCGTCCACCTTGGCCTGCCGGGTGCGGACCATCAGGTCGTGGTTGGCCGGGTCGTAGGAGATGTTGCCGGTGATGTCGGCCTTCTCGATGCCGCCGATGCGGTGCTCCAGGCCCGC
>DASTVO010000121.1:0-10857 GCA_035759075.1 Actinomycetes bacterium | reverse complement strand
GGCGGCGCCGGCCCACCGGTCACCGAGCCACACCCGGGGCGGCTCGTCGGACGGCCCGGACCCGGTCGCCCGAGTGTCCAGCGACTGCTCCATGAGCGGGATTCGGGTCTCCTGCCAGAGCCGGCGCCCCAGCAGGAACGGGGAGTTCCCGGCCGCGGCGACCAGGGCCGGACTCACGGCCTGGGCAGCGTTGAAGAAGCGGGCGAACGTGTCCGGAGCCGCGCGCACGTGGACCTGCAGGCTCGTGGCGGCTGCCTCGACGGCGATCGAGTCGGTCTCGAGCTCGAGGTGCTCGTGCCCGCGGATGTCCAGCCGGACCGCGCGGTTGCGCAGGGCGGCCATCTTCGCGTCGAGGTACGGGTAGCGCGGGTTGGTGGACAGGTGGCCGGCGGTGAGGTCCGACGCGTGCAACGTCGGCAGGATGCCGACCGCGACGGCGCGGGCCCCCAGGCCCTGCGCGACCGCGGTCGCAGCGCCCAACGTGCCGGCGAGCTCCTCGTCCAGCCGGCTGAGCACCAGTCCGTGCGTCGGGCGGGAGTCGACGTTGAACTCGATGTTGAAGCTCCCGAGCTCCGCCTGGACGTCGGCCCGGTCCAGGGCCGCGAGCACGGCGGCGTTGACGTGCCGAGGCCGACCCAGGGGGTCGACCAGGTCGAGCTCGACCTCGAGCCCGCAGGTGTCCGCCTCGGTGTCGAACGCGCCGCCCTCGACCATGAGCGCGAGCGCCGTGATGCTGCGCTCGAGCCGCTGTCGCGCCTCGAACTCGTCCGCCGGCGCCAGGTCCGGTCGCACCGTCTCACCCATCACCGGGCACCCTGCCGTCCCGCGTCCGATCCGACGAGGGACCTTCGTCGTCGACACCACGGGCCGAAGGTCTCAGTCAGGAGCGAGCGGGTACTCCTGCGAGCGGCGACGCGACCCGGGTCCCCACCCCGCCGGTCACGGCGTGGACGTGGCGGGCCGACGGCTCGGCCAGCAGGTCCTGGAGGTCGAAGAACAGGTCGGCGGCCTGGCGACCGTGCCAGCTGCGCGGCAGCAGCTCCTCGGGCAGGCCCGGGTCGAGGTAGGGCAGCTTGCGCCACTGGGTCAGCGCCCGGACGTAGTCGGCGAAGGCCTGCGCGTCGTCGTCCCGGCGCCGCCTGCGCCAGCGCGACAGCACCGGTCCGTGCGCCTGCAGGAACTCGTCGTAGAGGTCGCGGAGGGAGTCGAGGTCCCACCAGCTGCTGACGCTGGACCTCAGGTCACCGAACGCGAGGTAGTCGGAGCGGAACAGGTCGACGTACTCGGTCAGCCCGAGCCGCTCCAACGTCCGCCGGGTGTCCTCGTACAGGTGCGCGGGCGCCACCCACACGCCGGCGGCGGCCGTTCCGAAGCCGAGCGCCGCGAGGCGCGACCGCAGCATGTGCCGCTTCTGCCGCTCGCTCTCGGGCACCGAGAAGACCGCCAGCAGCCAGCCGTCCTCGATCCGGGCGGCCGGACGCCGGAAGATCCGGTGGTCACCCTCGCTGAGGACGTCGCGCGCCGCAGCGGAGAGGCCGTAACCGGCCGAACCGTCGAGCCGTTGCGGCTCGAGCATGTCGCGGCGCTTGAGCCGGGAGATCGAGGAGCGGACGGCCGGCTCGTCGACACCGAGGTCGGCCATGAGCCGGATGAGCGACGCGACCGAGATCCAGCCACCGGCCTCCCGCGCGTACAGGCCGTAGATCGTGACGATCAGGGACCGCGGCTGCTCGGAGCGCTGTTCATGCGCCTCCGTGTGCGTCGTCACGCGGACACGATAGCGTCGGCGCGGCCGACCGACCGAGGAGGAGCAGTGGCCCGCGACCCGCTGGAGGTCCTGACCAGGCCCGCTCCCCCGCCCGACCTGACGCTGCGCTACGGCCCCGGCCCCGACCACGTCGTCGACCTGCGGCTGCCCGCCGATGGCCGCACTCCCCGCCCGCTCGTCGTCGTCGTGCACGGCGGGTTCTGGCGCGAGAGGTACGACCGCACCCACGCCGGCCCGCAGGCGAGCGCACTGGCCGAGCTCGGCTACGTCGTCGCGGTGCCGGAGTACCGCAGGGTCGGGCAGGCCGGCGGTGGTTGGCCCGGCACCTTCGACGACACCGCGGCCTGGAGCGACCGGCTGGCAGACCTCGTGGTGGCCGAGCTCGGGTCCGGCACCGTCGACCTCGACCGGGTCGTCTACGTGGGGCACTCCGCCGGCGGGCACCTCGCGCTCTGGGCGGCGTCGCGGCACCGGCTCCTGCAGACCTCGCCGTGGTCCCGCGAGACGCCGCTGCCCGTGCGCGGGGTCGTCTCGCTCGCCGGGGTCTGCGACCTGCACCTCGCCGCCGAGCTGGACCTCAGCAACGGCGCCGCCCGGGACCTCATGGGCGGCGACCCCACAACGACGCCCGAGCGGTACGCGGTGGCCGACCCGTCGCTCCTGGTGCCCTCCGGCGTGCGCTCGGTCCTCGTGCACGGGGTCGAGGACACCAACGTCCCGGTGGCGCTGAGCACCTCCTACGCCGAACGCGCAAGCAGCGCGGGTGACCGGGTCGAGGTGGTCGAGCTGCCCGGCGTCGCGCACTTCGAGGTGATCGATCCGCGCAGCACCGCGTGGCCGGCTGTCACCGCCGCCCTGGAGTCACTTCTCTGACGACAGTCACCGAGTCGTTATGTCGAATCATTGACGCGAGCGAGAAATGCTCGATAGAACAACCCCTTGCAGGACTGCTGACCGTCCCGGCGAACCGCGACGATCCACACGAGGGAGCATCCACATGTTCGGTAGTCATCTCGGTCGGCGTGCCGCCGGCCGCAGCCGCCTGGTGGGCGCGGTCGGCGCCCTCGCTCTGCTCGCGACGGCCTGCGGCGGGTCCAGTCTCGGTGGTGAGGAGGGCGGGAGCGGCAGCGGCGGGTCCGACGGCCCGGTGAAGATCGGCCTGCTCGTCCCGCAGTCCGGCGTCTACAACGCGCTCGGCAACGACATGAAGGCCGGCTTCGAGACCTACCTCGAGCAGCACGACAACATGCTCGGTGGCCGCGAGGTCAAGGTCGTGCTCGCCGACGAGGGCGAGACCCCGGAGTCCGGCCGGGCCGCGGCGGAGAAGCTCGTGAAGAAGGACAAGGTTGACGCCGTCGTCGGTGTCGTCAGCTCGGCGACCATGATGGGTGTCAAGGACCTGTTCGAGTCCTCGAAGATCCCGCTCGTCGGGTCCAACGCTTCTCCGACGACGCTGACGGACACGACGTACATCTGGCGGACGTCGTACGTCAACGACGAACCCGGCATCGCGCTCGGTGAGTACGTCGCCAAGGAGGCCGGTGGGCCGGTCTACATGATCGCGGCCGGCTACCAGGCCGGTGAGGACGAGATCGAGGGCTTCAAGACGACCTTCGAACCGGCCGGCGGCGAGGCCGTGGGCGACCCGGTCTACACGCCGTTCCCCGCGACCACGAACTTCCAGCCATTCCTGTCCAACGTGCAGAAGTCCGACGCCAAGGCCGTGTTCACGTTCTACGCCGGCGGCGCGGCGGTCGACTTCGTCAAGCAGTACGCGCAGTTCGGCCTGAAGGACAAGATGCCGCTCTACGCGCCCGGTTTCCTCACCGAGGGCGGGGTGCTGCAGGCGCAGGGCGACGCCGCCGAGGGCGTGTTCACGTCCATGAACTACAGCCCCGACCTCGACAACGAGCTCAACACGGCCTTCGTCGCCGACTACGAGGCGAAGACCGGCACCAAGCCCACCACCTACGCGATGGCGACGTACGACGCGGCGAAGGTGCTCGACATGGCGATCGAGAAGGCCGGCGACGAGGTCACCTCGGAGACCATCAACGCCGCCATCGGCGAGCTCGGTGACATCGCCAGCCCCCGCGGCACCTGGAAGTTCAACGACAACGGCACGCCGATCCAGATGTGGTACCTGCGCGAGGTGCAGAAGACCGCCAACGGGCTGGAGAACGTGCGGGTCGCGGAGCTCGGCACCCTCGGCGACTGACCCACCCCCGCGTACAGGAAGGGGTGCCGTGGGCGTCCTGCAGTGGTTCGACGACAACCTCGTCAGCATGGTCGACGGGGTGGCGTTCGGTCTCCTGCTGTTCACCCTCGCGGTCGGGCTGTCCCTCGTCTTCGGGATGATGGACGTGCTCAACCTCGCCCACGGCACCCTCTACCTGGTCGGCGCCTACGCCGCGTACTCGCTGTCCGACGGCAGCCTGCTCGGCCTGGCCGTCGCGCTCGGCGTGGGCCTGCTCGTCGGGGCGGCCGGCGGCGTCGTGCTGGCGGGGATGACCCAGCCGCTGGCCGGTCGCGGTCACCTGGACCAGGCGGTGCTCACCCTCGGCGTCTCGTTCATCGTCGCCGACGTGCTCGCCTCGGCGTACGGCGCCGAGGTGCTGCCCGCGGACCCGCCGTCGGCGCTGCGCGGCTCGGTGTCGGTGCTCGGGCACACCTACCCCGTCTACCGGCTGGTCTTCATCGCGGTGGCCGCGGCGTTGGCGCTCGTGGTGTGGGCGCTGTTCGAGCGCAGCTCGCTCGGCGCGCTGGTCCGCGCCACGGTCGCCGACCGCGACATGGTCCGCGCGCTCGGCGTCGACACCCGCGTCGTGCTGTTCGCCGTCTTCGCCTTCGGAGCAGGGCTGGCGGCGCTCGGCGGCGTGTTCGGCGCACCGATCCTCGGCCCGGGACCCGGGGTCGACGAGACGGTCCTGGTGCTCTCGCTCGTGGTCGTGGTCGTCGGCGGGCTCGGGTCGGTGAGCGGGGCGCTGCTCGGAGCGCTGCTCATCGGCCAGGTGCAGACGCTCGGGGTCGCGGTCGTCCCGGAGTACGCGCCCTTCCTGCTCTTCGGCACGATGCTCGTCGTGCTGGCCGTCCGCCCGGCCGGCCTCGTGTCGCTCACGAAGCGACAGACGGCATGATCTCGCCTGTCGTGCGACGCGCCGGCCTGGCCGTGCTGGTCCTCGGGCTGGCCGCCGCGCCCTTCCTCGTGGACGAGTACGCCATCCAGACGATGTCGCGGATCCTCGTCTTCAGCCTGCTGGCGATGAGCGTCAACCTGCTCACGGGCATCACCGGGCTGCCGACGCTCGGGCAGTCGGCGTACTTCGGTGTCGGCGCCTACACCGCCGCGATCGTCTCGACGACGGTGACCGACATCGGCATCGTGGCGCTGCTCGTCGCCGGCGCACTGACTGCGCTGGTCGCGCTGCCGACCGGATGGGTCGCGGTGCGAGCACGCGGCGTCGCGTTCCTCATGATCACGCTGGCCATCGGTGAGATCGCGTTCAGCGCGGCAGTGCGGTGGAAGGCCGTGACCCGCGGCACGGACGGCTACAGCGGCATCCCTGCCGTCGTCCCGCTACCGGGGATGCCGTCGCTGCAGCTCGACGGGCTCGTCTACTACTGGGTGCTCGCGGTCTTCCTGGTGCTCTTCGTGCTGATGCGGCTCCTGGTGGCCTCGCCGTTCGGGCTGGCCTTGCGCGGCATCCGGGACAACGAGGCGCGGATGAGGGCGATCGGCTACCCGACGACCGGCTACGCGCTCGCGGGCTACTGCGTGGCCGGCGCACTGGCCGGGATGGCCGGCTCGCTGTACGTCTCGGTGCAGCGGTTCGTCTCTCCCGGTGACGCCGGGTTCGAGATCGCCGCGCTCGCGCTGCTCGCGGTCATCATCGGCGGGGTGGGGTCGATGTGGGGTGCCTGCGTCGGCGCAGCCGTGGTGATCCTGACCCGCGACTACCTCGGAGGCTATGTCGCCGGCCGGGCTTCTCTGCTGCTCGGCATCCTGTTCGTCGCCGCGGTCTACCTGCTGCCGCGCGGGATCGCCGGGGTGCGCGCCCGGTGGCCGGTGCGCGCGCGGGCCGGGGCGCAGGCATGACCGCCGTCCTGGAGCTGCGCGGGCTCAGCCGTACCTTCGGCACCCTCAAGGCCGTCTCCGACGTGTCGCTGCAGGTGCGGGCCGGTGCCCGGCACGCGGTCATCGGCCCGAACGGCGCGGGCAAGTCGACCCTGTTCGGTCTGGTGGCGGGCTCGCTGCCCGCCAGCGAGGGGTCGGTCGTCTTCGAGGGCCGCGACGTGACCCGGCTGCCCGAGCACCGGCGGGTGCAGGCCGGCATCGCCAAGACCTTCCAGCACTCCAGCCTGTTCCTGTCGGCCACCCTGCTGGAGAACGTCCTGCTCGCACTCCAGCAACGGGACGGCCGGTCCCGCCGGGTGCTCCGGCGGGCCACCGCGCACCGCGACCTGGTCGACCGGGCGCACCTGCACCTGGCCGACGTCGGGCTCGCGGACCGGCGGGAGGCGGTCGCGGGCGCGCTCTCCCACGGCGAGCGACGTCAGCTCGAGGTCGCCGTGGCACTGGCCACCGAGCCGCGGCTGCTGCTGCTCGACGAACCGGCGGCGGGGATGTCCGCGGCCGAGACGGCGCAGCTGACCGAGCTCGTCCGGTCCCTGCCGGCGAGCGTGACGGTGATGCTCATCGAGCACGACCTCGACGTGGTCTTCGGCATCGCCGACACCGTGACGGTGCTGCACCTCGGGGCGCACCTGCTGACCGGGACGCCCGAGGAGGTCAGGGCCTCCGAAGAGGTCCAGACCGCCTACCTCGGGGCCGCGGACACCAGCGAGCTCTTCCCGGGAGCCATGTCGTGACGGCGTTCCTCGAGGTCCGCGGCCTGCGGTCTGGCTACCAGGGCGGGGTGGTGCTCGACGGCGTCGACCTCGACCTGGCCGAGGGGTCGGTGCTCGCCGTCCTGGGACGCAACGGCGTGGGGAAGTCGACGCTCGTCTCGACGCTGATGGGCCTGCTCAAGCCGTACGCGGGCAGCGTGCTCCTCGACGGTGAGCAGATCGCGGGTGCTCCGCCCGACAGGGTCGCCCGCCGGGGTGTCGGGCTGGTGCCGCAGGGCCGCCGGGTCTTCGCGCCGCTCACGGTCGCCGAGCACCTGGCGATCGCGGGCCGTGGCCGCGGCGGGGCGTGGGACCGCGACCGGGTGCTCGAGCTGCTGCCGCGACTTGCTGAGCGGATGGGTCACCGCGGCGACCAGCTCTCCGGCGGCGAGCAGCAGATGCTGGCGATCGGCCGGGCGCTGCTCACGAACCCCCGGCTGCTACTGCTCGACGAGCCCTCGGACGGCCTGGCGCCGGCGGTCGTGGCCCAGATCGGTGACGTGGTCAGGTCACTGTGTGAGCAGGGCATGTCGGTACTGCTCGTCGAGCAGGACCTCCGGCTGGCGTTCTCCGTGGCCGAGAGCGTGGCGGTGGTGCAGAAGGGCCGCGTCGCCGCGTACTGCACGGTCTCGGAGTTCCGCTCCCGGCCGGACCTCGCGCACTCGCTGCTCGGGGTCGGCTGAGTGGGCTGCCGACAGGGTTGCGTTCTCTTGACTGTCGTCACGCGGAGGGAATACTGATCGGCATGGAGCTCTCGCCCTCGGCGCACGTCGACACCTTCGCCCGCGACAACCTGCCGCCGTTCGACCAGTGGCCCGAGCTGCGCTTCGACCTGCCGGAGCTGCACTACCCGGACCGCCTCAACTGCGCCACGGCGCTGCTCGACGACGTGGTCGCCGAGCACGGCGCCGACCGCCCGTGTGTGATGTCGCCGACCGAGAGCTGGACCTACGGCGAGCTCCTCACCCGTGCCAACCAGATCGCCCGCGTGCTCGTCGAGGACCTCGGGGTGGTGCCGGGCGGCCGGGTCCTTCTCCGGGGACCGAACAACCCGTGGCTGGTGGCGTGCTGGTTCGGTGTGCTCAAGGCGGGCGGCGTCGTCGTCACGACGATGCCGCTGCTGCGCGCGGGCGAGATCCGCACGATCGGCGAGATGGCGCAGATCGGCCTGGCCCTGTGCGACCACCGGTTCGTCGACGACCTGACGAAGGCCGGGCTCGACAGCATGCGCACCGTCACCTACGGCGGGGGTGACCTCGACGAGATGGCGGCGGCCAAGGGCGGCTCCTTCGACGACGTCGTGACGGCGAACGACGACGTCGCGCTGCTGGCGTTCACCTCGGGGACGACCGGCAAGCCCAAGGCCACGATGCACTTCCACCGCGACGTGCTCGCCATCGCCGACACCTTCAGCAAGCACGTGCTGAAGCCGACACCGGACGACGTCTTCACCGGCACCCCGCCGCTCGCGTTCACCTTCGGCCTCGGCGGCCTCGTCGTCTTCCCGCTACGGGTCGGCGCGAGCACGCTGCTGATCGAGAAGGCGACACCGGACGAGCTGTTCGACCACGTGGCGCGGCACCGGGTCAGCGTGCTGTTCACCGCTCCCACCGCGTACCGCGCGATCCTGCCCAAGCTGTCGGGCATCGACGTGTCGTCGCTGCGGCGCTGCGTGTCGGCCGGCGAGACGCTGCCGAAGCCGACGTGGGAGGCGTTCCACCAGGCGACGGGCATCAGGATCATCGATGGCATCGGCGCGACAGAGCTGCTGCACATCTTCATCTCCGCGGCCGACGACGACATCCGTCCCGGCTCCACCGGCAAGCCGGTCCCCGGCTTCACCGCGGCAGTCCTCGGTCCGGACCTCCAGCCGGTGCCGGACGGTGAGATCGGGCGGCTGGCGGTCAAGGGCCCGGTCGGCTGCCGCTACCTAGCGGACGAGCGGCAGCTCGTCTACGTCCAGGGCGGCTGGAACCTCACCGGTGACGCCTACGTGCGCGACTCCGACGGCTACTTCTGGTTCCAGGCCCGCAGCGACGACATGATCATCTCGTCGGGCTACAACATCGCCGGACCCGAGGTGGAGTCCGCCCTGATGCGCCATGACGACGTGATGGAGTGCGGCGTCGTCGGTGCGCCGGACGTCGATCGCGGGATGGTCGTGGCCGCGTTCGTCGTGCTGCGCGAAGGGGTGCCGCGAACCGACGAGACCGTCAAGGCGCTGCAGGACTTCGTGAAGCAGGAGATCGCGCCGTACAAGTACCCGCGCCGGATCACCTTCGTCGACGAGCTGCCGCGCACCAACACCGGCAAGCTGCAGCGGTTCGTGCTGCGCGAGCAGGTGTCGTGAGCTCCGCCCTCCTCGACGCCGTGCCGGCCGACCACGCCGCCGTGCTCGTGCAGCGCCGGGTCGAGTGGCCCGACACCGACGCGGCCGGGCACTACCACCACTCCACCGTCGTCCGCTGGGTCGAGGCGGCGGAGGCGGTGCTGTACGAGCGGCTCGGCCTCTCCGAGCTGTTCGGGCGGATCCCGCGGGTGCGCTACGAGGTGGAGTACGCGGCGAGGCTCTGGTTCGGCGACATCGTCGACATCGCGCTCGGTGTCGCCGAGCTCGGGCGGACGTCCATCACGTACGCGTTCGAGGTGCGCCGTGACGACCAGGTGGTCGCGGCCGGACGGATGGTGGCCGTGAGCTCCGACCCCGCGAACGGCGGCACGGAGCCGTGGACGGACCCGGTGCGCAAGGCGTTCACGGCCTCGGGGGGCCTGGCGCCTGAGCGGTTCGCCTGACCGAACCGCGCCCTGCCCGCCCGACCAGCGGTCACGAACGGCGACGCAATGCCCGGCGTGGACCCGCTATCGGCCTGCTGCGGCAGTTCGATCGCCTTTCGTGCCCGGGTTTGTGGCCCCACCCCCCGCGCGAGCGTCGGAGGTGACGCACATCACGTCACCCGCTGCAACCGCGCCTCCGCGACGCGGGTCCTTATCCATGACGCCTCACCGTGAGGCGCCGACCGGGCAAAGCCCCGGTCCGCCCACTGAACAGCGGGAGTCACAGTGAACACCCTCAGCACCGCGACGCGGCACGTGGCGACGGTCGCCGCGGTCGCCGCCCTCGGACTCGCCGGCATGGCCGGACCAGCGCTGGCCGCGTCGGACGTCTTCCGCGACGCCCGGGGCGACATGTCCCAGGGCGCAGACATCCACAAGGTCCGCGTCACGAACGGCGAGAAGCAGCTGCGGATCAACGTCGTGCACCGCGACCTGGTGCGTTCCTGGCGGAGTGGAAGCAGCGTCGCCGTCTACATCGACACCGACCGTGCGCGGACCGGGCCGGAGTACGCCTTCGTCGGCGGCACGTTCGAAGGTTCGGACTACGCCCTGGTCAGGGCTGACGGCTTCGCCATGAAGAACAGCCGCCAGGTGCCGCTCAACGGCGGCAGCTACCGGATGACGCTCGACTACGTCGACGACGTCGCCCGCATCAGCATCGACCAGGTCGTGCTGAAGAACCCGTCGAAGGTCCGTGTCGAGGTCAAGACCGGTGCCGAGCTGCTCCCCGAAGGCAGCACCGGCGAGGGCAACAACGAGGTCGACTGGCTGGGTACGCCGGAGCACTTCACGCCGTGGGTCGCCAAGGGCTGACTCGTCGCACGACCGGCGCCCGGGACCACGATGTGGTCCCGGGCGCCACTGTGACGGGCCAGCGGCGGGCTCTCAACCCACGCGCCGGGCGACGAAGACGAGTTCCCGACCTGGCCTGTCGGGTGCGTCGCGGATCGCCTCGACCGTGAAGCCGCTGGCGACGAGGTCCTTCTCCATCTCGTCCCGGTCGCGGAAGCGCAGCGTCGAGTCCGAGGTGAGGGTGCAGCCGTCCGAAGCGAACACCCATGTCCACCGGAAGCTCACCAACGGCCCGGCGATCTCCGTCAGCTCGACCCAGCTCTCGACGGTACCCACGCCCGGGATCTCGGCAATCCGGTACGAGGTAGCGCGGTTCCACTCCTGCCAACCTCGGAACGCCGGGTCCCGGGTCTCGAAGACCAGGTGCCCGCCCGGCCGTAACGCCTCATGGACGCCGCCCAGGGTCAGCTGCCAGTCGTCGGGCTGGACGATCGCCTGCGCCACGTTCCCCGTCATCGTGACGACATCAACGTGTCTGCCGAGGAGCGACGTCGCGTCGCCGTGGATCCATCGCA
>DASTVO010000120.1:0-8864 GCA_035759075.1 Actinomycetes bacterium | reverse complement strand
GCCACCTCGACACTGCCGTGCCCGCCGCCGAGGATGCCGTTGAGGTGCATGACCAGGGTGGTCTTGCCCGCACCGTTGGGGCCGAGCAGCGCGACCCGCTCGCCCCGGTGGACGGTGAGGTCGACCCCGAAGAGGGCCTGGTGGCCGTCGGGGTAGGCGAAGGCGAGCTCGCGCACCGCCAGCGAGGCGGTCACCAGCGCACCGCCCAGGCCGTCACTGCCACGGCGAGCGCCATGAGCGGCAGCGTCGCTGCGGTGCTCCACTGCGTCCGGTCGGCCCGGACGTCGTGGACGTCGGGCATCGTCCCGGTGTAGCCGCGGCTGAGCATCGCCAGGTGCACCCGCTCGCCGCGCTCGTAGGACCGGATGAACAGCGCGCCCGCCGACTGCGCGACGACCTTGACGTGGCGCAGGTCGCGGCCCTGGAAGGCACGGGACTCCCGGGCCACCTTCATGCGCGCCATCTCGCCGCCGACGACGTCGGCGTAGCGGAACATGAACGACATGATCTGGACCATCAGCGGGGGCATCCGCAGCCGCTCGACGCCGAGCAGCAGGCCGCGGGCCGGGGTGGTGGCGGCGAGCAGGATCGCGGCGACCACGCCGAGCGTGCCCTTGGCCAGGATGTTCCAGGCGCCGAGGAGGCCCTCCTCGCTGAGCCCGAGCCCGAGCACCTGGACCTGCGGGCCGGTGGCGATGAACGGCAGCAGCACCGCGAAGAGCACGAACGGGACCTCGACGACCATCCGGCGCGCGACGACAAGGGCGGGTACGCGGGACAGCGCTGCGACCGCAGCCAGCAGTCCCGCGTACAGCCCGAACGCCCAGAACGCCTCGCGCGGCGTCGCGACGACGACCAGCACGAACGTCAGGACTGCCACCAGCTTGGTGTGCGGTGGCAGCCGGTGCACGACGGTGTCGCCCGGCCGGTAGAGCCCGTGCGCGTGTCCGTGGCCGCTGCTCACCGCTCGGCCCCGTCCTTGGGCCGGCCTCGGCGCACGGCGTACACGAGGCCGCCGACGAGCAGGAAGGTCACGCCAACCCCGACCACTCCGGCCAGGCCGCCGGAGATCCGGCCGTCGTCGACACCGGTGGTCTCGTAGCCGGCGAGCGGCGAGTCGTCGACCGCGCTGTCCTCCGCCTTCGCCGCGATGCCGGTGTCCTGCGCGGCCTTCTCCAGGCCGTCGGGGTCGGAGCTGGCGTAGAAGCTGGCGACGCCCGCGAGCAGCAGCGTGACGAGCAGGCCGGCGACCAGCAGGGTGCGGCGGCTCACGGTGCTGCCTCCGGTGCTGCCTCCGGCGCGGTCGCCGGCGCGGGCCGGCGCAGCTCGAGGGCGGGCAGCCGGTCGCGGACGGCGGCCACCAGGTCGGGGCGGACCGCCAGGATGCTGCCGACGGTGAGCGCGGTGATGAGCCCTTCGCCGATGCCGATCAGGACGTGGACGCCGAGGACCGCGGTGGTGACCGTCGCCAGCGAGACGTCGGTGGTGCCGCCGAGCGCGTAGAACGTCACGAAGCCCAGCGAGGAGACCGGCACCGAGACGGCGGCGGCGGTGAACGCGGCCACGGTGACGGTGCTCCTGCGGTAGGGCAGTGCGCGGACGAGCAGCCGGAAGAGCAGGTACCCGACGACGACGGTGATCAGCGCCATGTCGACGACGTTGACACCGATCGCGGTGAGGCCGCCGTCGGCGAACAGCAGTGCCTGCACGATCAGGACGACGGCGACGCACAACGCGCCGGTGTACGGCCCGACGAGGATTGCCGCCAGCGCGCCGCCGAGCAGATGGCCGGAGGTGCCGGCCGCGACCGGGAAGTTGAGCATCTGCACCGCGAAGACGAAGGCAGCGACCAGGCCGGCGAGCGGGGCGGTGCGGTCGTCCAGCTCGCGGCGGGCCCCGCGCAGGCAGACTGCGACCCCGGCGGTGGCGAGCACCCCGGCCCCGACCGACACCGGGGCGTCGATGAACCCGTCGGGCACGTGCACGGTGGCTCCTCGTCCTCGGCGGCCCTGCTGACTCGCTCTTCTCATCCTGTCGCCGAACGGATGCAGTTGCAAGTCATTCGCAATAAGGACGGCCACGGATGGGTCCGTCCCGGGCCGGCTGCCATCCTGTGCCGGTGACGACGCAGCCTTCCCTGGAGGTCCTGAAGGAGATCGAGCGCCGGGTGCTCTGGCTGGCGGTGCGGATCGTCGACAGCGCGAACCGGGAGCGCGAGACCGGTGACGGGGTCAAGGTGGGCGGCCACCAGTCGTCCAGCGCCTCCCTGGTGTCGGTCATGACGGCGCTGTGGTTCGCCCACCTGGACGCGACCGACCGGGTCTCGGTGAAGCCGCACGCCTCCCCGGTGCTGCACGCCATCAACTACCTGCTCGGCGACCTGGACCGGTCCTACCTGACGACTCTGCGGGCCCGGGGCGGCCTGCAGTCCTACCCGAGCCGGACCAAGGACCCCGACCGGGTCGACTTCTCCACCGGCTCGGTGGGGCTCGGCGCCGCGGCCCCGCTGTTCGCCGCGGTCACCCGGCGCTACGTCGACGCGCACTTCGGCCCGCGCGACCCGAGCCGCTTCGTCGCGCTGCTCGGGGACGCCGAGCTCGACGAGGGCAACGTGTGGGAGGCGATCGCCGACCCCGCGACGCAGGGTCTCGGCAACGTGCTGTGGGTTGTCGACTTCAACCGTCAGTCGCTGGACCGAGTGGTTCCCGGTGTGCGGATCGCGCAGTGGTCGCAGCAGTTCGCGGCCGCCGGCTGGCACGTGGCGACGGTGAAGTACGGGCACCGGCTGCGCGCCGTCTTCGAGCGTCCCGGCGGGGACGCGCTGCGGCAGTGGATCGACGACATGCCCAACGAGCAGTACCAGGCGCTGTTCGGCCTCGGGCCGGCCGACGTGCGCAAGACCTTCCTGGACGGGGCGCCGCAGCCGGTCCAGGAGTTCTGCGCCAGCTGGGACGACGAGTCGCTGGCCGACACGGTCGTCGACCTCGGTGGCCACGACATGCCGAGCCTGCTGGAGACCTTCCGCGAGTGCGATGCCGTGACGGACCGACCGAGCGTCGTGTTCGCGTACACGGTCAAGGGGTGGGGCCTGCCGACGGCGGGTAACCCGCGCAACCACTCGGCGCTGCTGAGCGGCGACCAGATCGCGGCGCTGCGGTCGGTGGTCGGGCTGGACGAGGCGACCGAGTGGGACCGGATCGAACCGTCGACGCCGGCCGGCTCGTGGGCCGCGTCCCGGCGCGAGCACCTGTCGCTCGGCGCACCGGTCGGGCCGCTCGGTGTGGCCGTGCCGAAGGAGACCGGGGTGCGGTCGGCCAAGCCGATCTCGACCCAGGAGGTGTTCGGCCGGGTGCTGGTCGACCTCTCGCGGGACGAGAAGGTCGCGCCCTACCTGGTGACGACCGCGCCGGACGTCGCCACGTCGACCAACCTCGCCGGCTTCATCAACCGCAAGGGTGTGTTCGCGCCGGACGAGCGGCGCAGCTGGGGCGATGACAGCGCAGGCACCCTGCTGAAGTGGGCCGAGGGGCCGACGGGTCAGCACATCGAGCTGGGCATCAGCGAGATGAACCTGTTCCTGCTGCTCGGCCAGCTCGGGCTCTCCGGTGACCTGTCCGGGCAGCCGCTGCTGCCGGTCGGGACCGTGTACGACCCGTTCGTCCTGCGCGGGCTGGACGCGTTCATCCACGGCGTCTACTCGGGCTCGCGCTTCGTGGTCGCCGGCACGCCGTCGGGGGTGACGCTGGCCCCGGAGGGCGGCGCGCACCAGTCGACGATCACCCCGTCGGTCGGCCTCGAGCTGCCCGAGGTGACGCTGGTCGAGCCGGCGTACGCGGTGTGCCTGGACTGGCTGCTCTGCGACGCGCTGGGCCGCATCTCCGCCGGGCCGGCCCCGTCGGCGCCGGCGTCGGCCGCCGCGGCCGAGCACGAGGAGAAGGGGTCCTACTACTTCCGGCTCACGACCCGGCCGATCGACCAGGCGCCGTTCGAGGCGGCCCGCAAGCGGCTCGGCGACGCGCTGCTGCGGCGGCAGGTCCTCGCCGGGGCGTACCGCCTGGTCGAGGCCCCGGTCGAGCCCGGGGCGCCACAGGTCAACCTCGTCGCGTCCGGCGCCGTCCTGCCCGAGGTGCTGGCGGCGGCGGGGGAGCTGGCCGACGAGGGCGTGGCCGCGCACGTGGTCGACGTGACGTCGCTGGACCGGCTGTACGGCGCCTGGCAGCGGACGCTGCGGCAGGCGATCCGGACCGCGACCACGCCGTCGGTGCCGGGCGCCCTGCGCGCGGTGCTGCCCGACCGGACACCGGTGGTGACCGTGCACGACGCCTCCTCGCACGCGATGGCGTGGATCGGCTCAGCCCTCGGCGTCCCCGCGGTGCCGGTCGGTGTCGACCAGTTCGGCCAGTCCGGGACGGTCGCCGAGCTCTACGAGCTGCACGACCTCGACAGCGGCTCCATCGTCAACGCCGCCCTGGCCGCCCTGGCACTCACGTAGGTGGAGAGGGGCCGGCGGCCGCCGAGCAGCGCGCCCGTGTCCGTGGTGCCGGGCACCGAGGCGGTCGACGTCGTCGTGGTCGGCGCCGGGCTGGCCGGCCTGGTCGCCGCCCGCCGGCTGCAGCGCGCCGGGCTCGACGTGCTGGTGCTCGAGGCGTCCGACGGGGTCGGCGGGCGGGTGCGCACCGACGTCGTCGACGGCTGGCTGCTGGACCGCGGCTTCCAGGTGCTCAACACCGCGTACCCGGCGGTGCGACGCGAGCTCGACCTCGAGGCGCTGGACCCGCGCGAGCTGACCCGCGGCGCGATCGTGGTCACCCCGACCGACAGGTTCCGCCTGGCCGACCCTCGGCGCGACCCGCTGGGCGCGATCGTGACCTCGCGGGCACCTCTCGGGTCTGTGCGCGACAAGGCCTTGCTCGCGGCGACGGCCGCGACGGTGGCAGGGATGCCCGCCTGGCGGGTCCTCGCCCGCCCCGACCGTCGCGCGGTCGACGCACTGCGCCGCCGAGGGTTCTCCGACCGCGCCCTCGACACCTTCTTCCGGCCGTTCTTCTCCGGCGTGTTCCTGGAGGACGAGCTGGTCACCTCGAGCCGGTTCCTCGACCTCATGCTCCGGATGTTCGTACGCGGCCGGTCCGTGGTGCCGGCTCGCGGCATGGGCGAGATCCCGCAGCAGCTCGCCGACGGGCTGCGCGTCGCCCTCGGCACCCCGGCCGAGGCCGTCGCGCCGGGCGTCGTCCGCATCCCCGGTGGCGCCGTGGCGGCTCGCGCGGTGGTGGTCGCCTCTGACGCCACGGCCGCGGCGCACCTGCTCCCCACGGTCCAGGACGTGCCCTGGCGGTCCGTCACGACGATCTACCACGCGGCGCCGGCCGACCCTCTGGGCGAGCCGACGCTGCTCCTCGACGCCGACCGCACGTCACCGGTCGTCAACACCGTGGTGATGACCGCGGCCGCACCCTCCTACGGTCCCGGCGACGGCCGCGCGCTGGTCGCCACCTCGCTGCTGGGCCTGCCCGGCGTCGATGAGGGCGCGGTGCGGCTCCGGCTCGCCGAGCTCTACCGCACCAGCACCTGGGGATGGGAGCACCTCCGCACGTACGAGCTGCCGCACGCCCTGCCGGCCATGACCGCGCCGCACCCCTTCCGTCGGCCGGTCCGCGTCGGCGACGGTGTCTACGTCTGCGGCGACCACCGAGACACGAGCTCCATCCAGGGCGCGATGGTCAGCGGCCGTCGAGCCGCCGCGGCCGTCCTCGCCGATCTGTGACCCGGCGGCCGGGCGGCTGCCAGTCGGCTGCAACCGGCCTGCAAGACCCCTCCGCCAGGGTGGTCTGCGTCGGCCCGGCCGGGCCGGCACCGAGCAGAACGAGAGGGGAGGGAGTGCGATGTCCGCCCTGAGCTACGACGTCCTGCGCGCGATCGAGTTCGAGCGCCTGCGCAAGGTCAAGAAGGCGCGTCAGGCGCGCGGGGTTGCCCGCTGAGCGCAGCGGAGGCGGCTGTCGCTGCCTCCCTGCCAGATAACCCGGGGGCGTGCCGCCCGGTTCCTGCGGACCGGGCGGCACGTCCCTTAGGTTGATCCGCCATGAGGGTCGGGGTTCCTGCCGAGCGGCGTACCGGTGAGCGTCGGGTTGCGCTCGTGCCCGACGCGGTGCCCAAGCTGACCGGCGTCGGTCTCGACGTCGTCGTCGAAGCAGGGGCCGGCCGGTACTCGTTCGCGTCCGACGACGCCTACCGCGAGGCAGGCGCCGAGGTCGTCGACGGTGACGTGCTCGCCGACAGCGACGTGGTCCTGACCGTCTCGCCGCTGACCGTCGACCAGGCGCGGACGTTGCGGCCGGGCACGATCACCGCCGGCTTCCTCCCCGTTGACGCGCACCAGGAGCTCCTCGACGTCTGCCGCGACCGCGACGTGCTCGCCTTCGCGATGGAGCAGGTCCCGCGCATCTCCCGCGCCCAGTCCATGGACGCCCTGTCCTCGCAGGCGCTGGTGGCCGGCTACCGGGCGGCTCTCGTCGCCGCCACCCGGCTGCCCCGCTTCTTCCCGCTCTTCATGACCGCCGCCGGCACCGTCGCCCCGGCCAAGGTGCTGGTGCTGGGCGCCGGTGTGGCCGGGCTGCAGGCCATCGCGACCGCACGCCGTCTGGGCGCCGTGGTCGAGGCCTACGACGTGCGCCCCGCCTCGGCGGACGAGGTGCGCTCGATGGGCGCCCGGTTCATCGACCTCGGGCTCGAGGCGCTGGAGGGTGCCGGCGGCTACGCGCGCGAGATGGCGCAGGAGCGGGCCGAGCGGCAGCGCGAGCTGCTGACGCCGTACGTCGCGGCGAGTGACGCCGTCATCACCACCGCGGCGGTGCCGGGTCGGCCGGCACCCCTGCTGGTGACGACCGCGATGGTCGAGACGATGCGGCCCGGGTCCGTGGTGGTCGACCTCGCGGCCGAGAGCGGCGGCAACTGCGAGCTGTCGCGGCCCGGCGAGGACGTCGAGCACCGCGGCGTCACGGTCTGGGGCGGCCGCGATGTTCCCTCCGAGATGCCGGTCCACGCCAGCCAGCTTTACTCCCGCAACCTGGTCAACCTGCTGCTACTGATGACCAGTGGCGGGAAGGTCGAGCCGGACTTCGACGACGAGATCGTGGCGGCGTCCTGCGTCACCCGGAAGGAGCCGACGTGACGGACGGCATCACGCTGCTGACGTTCTTCGTGCTGGCGGTCTTCGTCGGGTTCGAGGTCGTGTCCAAGGTGTCCTCGGTCCTGCACACGCCGCTGATGTCGGGCGCCAACGCCATCCATGGCGTGATCCTGGTGGGAGCCGTGATCGTGACCGGCCACGCCGACGGTGTGGTGCCGGTGACACTTGGACTGCTCGCGGTCGTGCTGGCGACCATCAACATGGTCGGCGGCTTCGTCGTCACCGACCGGATGCTGGAGATGTTCGGCCGCAACCGGCCGGGACACCGGAACCGGGGCGAGACATGAACGTCTTCGGCCCCACCGCCGAGGCGCTCGGCTATCTGGTCGCCGCCGTCTGCTTCATCCTCGCGCTGAAGGGCCTGTCGTCACCGGCGACCGCTCGACAGGGCAACTGGCTCGGCGCTGCCGGCGCTGTCCTTGCGTGCGTCGTGGTGTTCCTCGCGGAGGACCTCGACAACGTGGTGCCGATCCTCGCCGCGATCGGGGTCGGGTCGGCCGTGGGTGTGCCCGCCGCACGCCGAGTGGCCATGACCCAGATGCCGCAGCTGGTCGCTCTCTTCAACGGTGTCGGCGGAGCGGCCGCCGCCCTCGTCGCCGCCATGGAGCTGACCGGTGTTCCGGGCATCGCCACCGTGGCGGCGGCGGCCGGTGCCTTCACGGTCGTCGTGGGTGCGGTCTCCTTCTCCGGCTCGTGCGTCACGTTCGCCAAGCTGCAGGAGCTGATGACCACCCGGCCGGTGGTCTTTCCCGGCGGGCCGATCGCCTTCGGCGGCGCGGTCGGCGTGTCGGTCCTGCTCGCCGGTGGTGTCGTGCTCGACGCGCGGTCGGGTGGCGTCGCGTCCTGGCTGCTCGTGGTGCTCGGCGTCGTCGCGCTCACGGTCGGGGTGCTGTTCGTGCTGCCGGTCGGCGGAGCCGACGTCCCCATCGTCATCTCGTTGCTCAACGCCTTCACCGGCCTCACCGTCGCGGCGAGCGGGTACGTGCTCGACAACACCCTGCTGCTCGTGGCCGGCACCCTCGTCGGCGCGTCCGGCACGATCCTCACCCGGATGATGGCCACCGCCATGGGGCGCTCCCCGGCGAACATCCTGTTCGGCGCGTTCCAGGGCGGCTCGACCGCGGGTTCCACCGAGGTGAGCGACCGGGCGGTGCGGTCCGCGGGGCCGGAGGACGTGGCGATCCTGCTCGCGTACGCGCGCAAGGTCGTGATCGTGCCCGGCTACGGGCTGGCGGTCGCGCAGGCGCAGCACACCATCCACGAGCTCGTCGACGTGCTCGAGGGCAAGGGCGTGCAGGTGATCTACGGCATCCACCCGGTCGCCGGCCGGATGCCGGGCCACATGAACGTGCTGCTCGCGGAGG
Source organism: Actinomycetes bacterium (assembly GCA_035759075.1). Lineage (GTDB taxonomy): Bacteria > Actinomycetota > Actinomycetes > JACCUZ01 > JACCUZ01 > DASTVO01. The sequence goes on along the minus strand of DASTVO010000120.1, from coordinate 314 downwards.
CGAACGTCCCCTACGAGCAGCTCAAGGAGATGGACGAGGCCAACTCCGAGCTCCCGTCGGCCGACGTCGCGCTCGTCGTCGGCGCGAACGACGTGGTCAACCCGGCCGCCAAGACCAGCCCGGGCAGCCCGATCTACGGCATGCCGATCCTCGCCGTCGACGAGGCGAAGGCCGTCGTGTTCCTCAAGCGCTCGATGCGCCCCGGCTTCGCCGGCATCGAGAACGAGCTGCTGCACGACCCGCGCACCACCTTGCTCTTCGGTGACGCGAAGGACTCCCTCACCAAGGTGGTGCAGTCCCTCAAGGGGCTCTGA
>DASTVO010000119.1:0-15325 GCA_035759075.1 Actinomycetes bacterium | reverse complement strand
GCGACTTCGCGCCGCTGGGCGACCGGCTCCGGTCGGCCGCGGGCCGGCTCGCCGCGGTCCCCGGCTCGCTGGAGACGGCTCGGCGGAGCCACGACGGGATGCCACGGGTCCACCTCGAGACCGCCATCGTGCAGTTCACCGGGACGCGCACCCTGCTCGCCACCCAGCTCGAGCGTTCCCTGGCCGAGGAGCCGTCGCTGCGCCGCGAGGTGGAGCCGGTCCGCGACCGCGCCGTCGAGGCGCTCGAGGAGCATCTCGAGTGGCTGCGCGGGCAGCTCGACACCGCCGACCGCGACCCACGTCTCGGCGCCGCCGCCTTCTCCCGCAAGCTCGCGCTGACCCTCGACACCTCCATCGACGCCGACGCCCTGCTCGCCCGCGCCGAGTCCGACCTCGACCGGCTGCAGGAGCTGGTCGACGAGACCGCTGCCCGCCTGGACGGGGGGCACCCCGACGGCAGGGTGCGCCGGGTGCTCGACCGGCTGGCCGCGGACGGGCACGTGGACAACGACTCGATCGTCGGGCTCTGCGTCGAGGCGCTGTCCGAGACGACGGACTTCGTGCGCGAGCACGACCTGGTGACCGTCTACGACGACCCGGTCGAGATCATCGTGATGCCGGAGATCCACCGCGGGGTCGCCGTGGCCTACTGCGACCCGCCGGGGCCGCTGGAGACGTCGCCGCTGCCGACGTACTTCGCGGTGTCGCCGACCCCCGAGGACTGGGCGGAGGAGCGGGTCCGGTCGTTCTTCCGCGAGTACAACGCCCACATGCTGGCGAACCTCACGGTCCACGAGGCGATGCCGGGGCACGTGCTGCAGCTCGCGCACAGCGCGCGCTACGCCGCGGGCAGCGACCGCACCGCGGTGCGGCAGGCCCTGTGGAGCGGGCCGTTCGTCGAGGGCTGGGCGGTGTACGCGGAGGAGCTCATGGTCGAGCACGGCTACCGCGCCGCCGCCGGGCTGAACGACGCCCTGCGCATGCAGCAGCTGAAGATGGCGCTGCGCATGACCATCAACGCCGTCCTCGACGTCCGGGTGCACGCCCACGGCATGACCGAGGACGAGGCCATGGCGCTGATGACGGGCCCCGGTCACCAGGAGGAGGGCGAAGCGGCCGGCAAGTGGCGCCGGGCCCTGCTCACCTGCGCGCAGCTGTCCACCTACTACGTCGGTTACGTCGAGGTGCGCGACCTCGCCCGTGACCTCGCCGCCGCCCGGCCCTCGGCCTCCCTCCGCGAACGCCACGACGCGATGCTCGCCCACGGGTCCCCGCCGCCACGCCACCTGCGCAGGTTGCTGGACCTCTGACCCGCCCGTCCGCCTGGCGAGGCGGTCTCCGCTCCCGGCGTCCGCCGCCGGTAGCCTGACGACGACCTGTGCGCCCGCATGCCTGGCAGACCAGAAGGAGCAGCACCGTGGCGAGCATCGACGCCGTCGGCGCCCGCGAGATCCTCGACTCGCGCGGCAACCCCACCGTCGAGGTGGAGGTGGCCCTCGACGACGGCACGATCGCCCGCGCCGCCGTGCCGAGCGGCGCCAGCACCGGGCAGTTCGAGGCCGTCGAGCTGCGGGACGGCGACAAGAAGCGCTATGGCGGCAAGGGTGTCGAGAAGGCGGTCGTCGCGGTGCTCGACGAGATCGGGCCGGCGCTGGTCGGTTTCGAGGCCAGCGAGCAGCGGCTGGTCGACCAGGCGCTGATCGACCTCGACGGCACGCCGACCAAGTCGCGTCTCGGGGCCAACGCGATCCTCGGCGTCTCCCTCGCGGTCGCGCGGGCGGCCGCCGAGTCCGCCGAGCTCCCGCTCTTCCGCTACGTCGGCGGTCCGAACGCGCATCTCCTGCCGGTGCCGATGATGAACATCCTCAACGGCGGCGCCCACGCCGACACCGGCGTCGACGTGCAGGAGTTCATGGTGGCGCCGATCGGCGCGACGACGTTCCGGGACGCCCTGCAGTGGGGCGCCGAGGTGTACCACTCCCTCAAGGCCGTGCTGAAGGAGCGCGGCCTGGCCACCGGGCTCGGGGACGAGGGTGGCTTCGCGCCGGACCTGGCCAGCAACCGCGAGGCGCTCGACCTCATCGCCGTGGCCGTCGAGCAGGCGGGCTTCCGGCTGGGCGACGACATCGCGCTGGCCCTCGACGTGGCCGCGACCGAGTTCTACACCGAGGGCACCTACGCGTTCGAGGGTGCCAAGAAGTCGGCCGAGGAGATGGCCACCTACTACGGCGAGCTCGCCGCCGCGTACCCGCTGGTCTCCATCGAGGACCCGCTGGACGAGGACGACTGGGAGGGCTGGAAGGCCCTGACCGACCAGCTCGGTGACCGGGTCCAGCTGGTGGGTGACGACCTCTTCGTCACCAACCCCGAGCGGCTCGAGCGCGGGATCCGCGAGGCGACCGCCAACGCGCTGCTGGTGAAGGTCAACCAGATCGGCACGCTCACCGAGACCTTGGACGCCGTCTCGATGGCCCACCGCAGCGGCTACCGCTGCATGATGAGCCACCGGTCCGGAGAGACCGAGGACACCACCATCGCCGACCTGGCCGTCGCCACCGACTGTGGACAGATCAAGACCGGTGCGCCCGCCCGCTCGGAGCGGGTTGCGAAGTACAACCAGCTGCTGCGCATCGAGGAGGAGCTCGACGACGCCGCCCGGTACGCCGGACGAGCCGCCTTCCCGCGGCACTCGGGCTGACGGCGGCAGGCGGACGCACGGGATGCGACCCACCGACAGCGAGGACGCCGACGGCGCCGGCGGCTCCGTCGGCGCCCGCGGCCGGGCGCGGGCCAACCTGACCGGCCGCGCCGCGATGCTGGCGCTGGTGGTCTGCATGCTCGCGATCTCGCTGGCCTACCCGCTGCGGGAGTACCTCGAGCAGCGCGGCGAGATCCGCGACTACCGGGCCAAGGTCGCCGCGCAGGAGCAGCGGGTGGCGGAGCTCAGCAAGGCGCGGGACCGCTGGCGCGACCCGGCCTACGTCGAGGCGCAGGCGCGGGAACGGCTCAGCTACGTCATGCCGGGCGAGACGGCCTACGTCGTGCTCGAGGCGGACGAGACCCCGAGCCCGGACGGCGTCGTCGAGCCGGCCGAGCTCGAGGCCGACCGCAGGCCGTGGTTCGCCGACCTGTGGTCCAGCGTCGAAGCCGCCGGCAAGGGCTGACCGACCGTGCCGGACCGCCCGGACGAGGGTGACCTGGCCGCCGTCGAGCGCCAGCTCGGCCGTGAGCCGCGCGGGGTGCGCCGGGTGGCCCACCGGTGCCCGTGCGGGGCGCCCGACGTGGTCGAGACGGCGCCGCGGCTGCCCGACGGCACGCCGTTCCCCACGGTCTTCTACCTGACCTGCCCGAAGGCGGCCGGCGCCGTGGGGACCCTGGAGGCCGGCGGCATGATGCGGGAGATGACCCGGCGGCTGGCAGATGACCAGGAGCTCGCCGCGTCGTACCGCGCCGCGCACGAGCGCTACCTCGCGGTCCGCGACGCCATCGAGGAGGTCCCGCAGATCGCGGGGGTCTCCGCGGGCGGCATGCCCGACCGGGTCAAGTGCCTGCACGTGCTCGTGGCGCAGTCCCTTGCCGAGGGCCCCGGCGTGAACCCGCTCGGCGACGAGGCGCTCGCGGCGCTGCCGGAGTGGTGGCGCACCGGGTCGTGCGTCGCCTCTGACGCCGGGGACGCCTCGTGACGCGGGTCGCCGCCATCGACTGCGGCACCAACTCGATCCGCCTCCTGGTGGCCGACGTCGACCCGGCCGCCGGAACCCTCACCGACCTCGACCGTCGGATGGAGATCGTCCGGCTGGGAGAGGGCGTCGACCGCACCGGCCGGCTGACCGACGCCGCGCTGCAGCGCACCTTCGCCGCCTGCGACCGGTACGCCGCCGTCGTCCGCGGCCTCGGCGCCGAGCGGGTGCGCTTCGTCGCCACCTCCGCGTCGCGCGACGTCGACAACCGGGACGAGTTCGTGGCCGGTGTCCTCGAGCGTCTCGGCGTCGAGCCGGAGGTGGTGACCGGTGACCAGGAGGCGGCGCTCTCCTTCGCCGGCGCCACCCGCGAGCTGGCCGGCACCGACCTCGACCAGCCGTTCCTGGTGACCGACATCGGCGGCGGGTCGACCGAGCTCGTCCTCGGCCGCACGGCCGTCGAGGCCGCCCGCTCCGTCGACATCGGGTGCGTGCGCATGACCGAGCGGCACCTGCACGACGACCCGCCGACGCCGGAGCAGGTGGAGGCTGCCCGCGCGGACATCGAGAAGGGCGTGGCGCTGGCCGCCGAGACGGTCCCGCTCGACCGGGCGCGGACGCTCGTCGGCCTGGCCGGCTCGGTCACCACGGTCGCGGCCATGGCGCTCGACCTCCCCACGTACGACCGTGACCGCATCCACCGGTCCCGCATCGACGCCGACGACGTCCACCGCGTCGCCGACACCCTGCTGTCGATGTCCCGGTCCGAGCGCGCGGCGCTGCCGTTCATGCATCCCGGCCGGGTCGACGTGATCGGCGCCGGCGCACTGGTGCTGTCCGTCGTGCTGGACCGGGTCCCCGTCGACTCGGTCGTCGTCTCCGAGCACGACATCCTCGACGGCATCGCCTGGTCGGTCCTCGAGCCCTGACCCCCACCACCCGCCGGTTGGGCGACGTTGCGTACCGACACGCCGGGCGACACGCGGGTGCCGGCGTGCGCAACGTCGCCGAACGCGCAGGGGGGAGCATCCTGGGGTTCGTGACCCACGCCGCGTGGCCGCTGCTCGACCTCCGGCTGACGACCGGTGACCTCGTCCTCGCGCCGCTGACCGAGGCCGACCTCGACGAGGTCGTCGCGCACCTCCCGGAGGACGTCGAGCTCGACCCGCGGGCAACCCGCTTCGCTATCGACGACAGTGCACACCGGGCGGTCGTGGTGCACCAGGAGTACTGGCGCTCGTACGGCACGTGGACACCGGACTCCTGGCGCTTCAAGCTCGCGGTGCGCCGGGACGGTGCGCTGCTCGGCCTGCAGGAGCTGCAGGGCGACGACTTCCCGACCCTGCGGACGGTCGACACCTCGTCGTGGCTCGTTCCCGAGGCGCGCGGGACAGGCGTCGGCAAGGCGATGCGGCGGGCCGTCCTCGCCCTCGCGTTCGGTCCGCTGCAGGCCCTGGCCGCGGTCACCTCGGCCTGGCACGACAACCACGCCTCGCTGGGGGTCTCCCGGTCGCTGGGCTACCGGCCGAACGGCGAGTCCTACCTCGCCCGGGACGGCGGCGTCGACACCCTCGTGCACCTGCGCCTGACCCGGGACCAGTGGCTGGTCACCCGCGCGGCGGCCGGCGTCACGATCGAGGGCTTCGAGCGGTCCCGGCCGTTCTTCGGGCTGGCGGATCCCGGCCCGTGACCGACGCGGCTACATTTGCCCGGTGCCCGACCCGACGGTCAGCGTGGCAGGTCGGCTCCTCCACCTGCAGGAGCTGACCGCCGGCCTCAGCGAGGCCATGACCCCGGACGACGTCGCCCGGGCGACGCTCGGCGCGGCACTGCGGGTGGACGGGGTCGTACGCGCGGGCCTGGCGGTCAACCGCGGAGCCGGTCGCGAGCTCGACTTCGTCGCCAGCGACGACGACGCGGTCACTCCTGCCGGCGTCCGGTGGTGCCACATCGACGGGCTGGCCGACGTCCCCCTGACCGTGGCTGTCCGCCGCGAGCAACCGGTGCTCGTCCACTCGCTCGCCGAGCTGGCCGCGCGCTTCCCGCACCTGGTCGAGCGCCAGCGCGGTCTGGGCACCCGGGCGATGGCCGCCCTGCCGTTGTGCGCCGGCGGCCGGGCCGTCGGCGCCCTGCTGCTCTCCTTCGGAGTCGAGCGCACCTTCGACGAGGACGAGCAGGCCTTCCTCGGCGCGGTCGCGGCCCAGGTCGCGCAGGCGCTCAGGCGCGGGCTGGCCTACCAGGTGGAGCAGACGATCTCGGAGCGGCTGCAGCGCAGCCTGCTGCCCGAGTCGCTGCCGGACATCCCCGGGCTGCAGCTCGGCGCCTACTACCGCCCCGGCGGGCACGGGGTGGACGTCGGCGGCGACTGGTACGACGTGCTCCCGCTCGCCGACGGCTCGGTGCTGGTCGCGCTGGGCGACGTGATGGGCAAGGGCGTGCCGGCCGCGATCGTCATGGGCCAGGTGCGCTCCGCCGTCCGCGCGTACGCGCTGCTGGATCCCGACCCCGCCCTGGTGCTCGAGCGCCTCGACGAGCTGATCGCCACGTCGGCCACGCCCGAGCAGATCGTCACCCTGGCTCTGGCCCTTCTGGACCCGGACCACCGCCGGGTGCGGATCGCGGTGGCGGGGCACCCGCCTCCCGTCGTCGTGCCCGAGCGTGGTCCGGCGCGACTGTGGGAGGTTCCGACCGGACCGCCGCTCGGGCTGAGGGCCGGACCGTGGCCGACGGCCGAGGGCGAGCTGCCCAGCGGGTCGACGCTCCTGCTCTACAGCGATGGACTCGTCGAGTCCCGCTCGGTCGAGCTGGCGGCCGGCATCGACGAGCTGCTCGGCCAGGTCGGCGCCCTCGAGGCGAGGCGGCGCTACCCGCGGGAGATGTGTGCCCGCCTCGGTGCCGTCGTGCCCGGTGACGTCGAGGACGACGTGACGCTGCTCGCGGTCATGAACGCCGCGCGGCGCCACGTCCGCAGCGAGGTCCGCGACCTCCCCGCCGACCCGTCGTCGTCGCGGGCCGCGCGGCAGTTCGTCGGCGAGCAGCTGGCGGCGTGGAGCCTCGACGAGGACGTGGTCGCCACCGCCCAGCTGTGCGTCACCGAGCTGGTCACCAACGTCCTCATCCATGCCGGGACGCCGTGCCGGGTCACGCTCCACCTCGACGAGGGCTGGCTGCAGGTCCTGGTGCAGGACTCCGGCCGGCACGGTGTGGTGCAGCGCGCCGACGGCCACACCCCGCTGGACATCTCCGGACGGGGGCTCGCGCTGGTCGAGGCGCTGACCGCGGGCTGGAGCGCCGAGCGCAGCGCCGACGGCACCACGGTGTGGTTCGAGCTGGAGGTACAGCGTTGACAGCGCAGAACGTCAGCTTTGCCAGCAACGGCGACAACTGCGACGGCTACCTCGCCGTGCCGGCGTCGGGCAGCGGTCCGGGGGTGATCGTGGTGCAGGAGTGGTGGGGCCTCGTCGACCACATCAAGCACGTCGCCGACCGGCTGGCGGAGGAGGGCTACGTCGCGCTGGCTCCGGACTTCTTCCACGGCGTGCAGACCGACGAGCCCAGCGAGGCCCAGCGCCTCTTGATGGGGCTTGCGATGGACCGGGCCGCCCGGGAGATCCAGGGCGCGGCGCGGTACCTGGTCGGAAGGGACGACACCTCACGCGGCGGGGTCGGCGTGGTCGGTTTCTGCATGGGCGGCTCGCTGGCGCTGTGGGCCGGCGCCCTGGCTGACGAGGTGAAGGTCGCCGTCGGCTTCTACCCCGCGATCCCGTGGGAGCGGATGTCGCCGACCTGGGGCAGCTACGAGGGCAAGACCGCGGTCGTCCACACCTGCGAGCACGACGGCGGGTCGAAGGCCCCCGGGATCCAGGCCGCGGCGCAGGGCATCAGCGAGGCCGGCGGGATCGTGGAGGTCTACGACTACGTCGGCACGCAGCACGCCTTCTTCAACGACGACCGGCCCGAGGTCTACGACCCGGAGGCCAGCGCCGCCGCGTGGCAGCGGACCCTTGGCGCGTTCTCGAGCCGGCTGTAGGTGACCGTCCCCGTCGCGGAGGACCCCGACGACGTCCGCCGGTACGCCGCGGCCGCCCGTTCGCTCGGCGAGCTCGACGCCGCGGTGTCGGTGTGCCGTGCCTGCCCCCGGCTGGTGAGCTGGCGCGAGCGGGTCGCGACGGAGAAGCGCCGGTCCTTCGCCACCGAAACCTACTGGGGCCGCCCGGTCCCGGGCTGGGGCGCCGAGCAGCCGAAGGTGCTCGTGGTCGGCCTGGCGCCGGCGGCCCACGGCGGCAACCGGACCGGTCGCATCTTCACCGGCGACCGCAGCGGCGACTGGCTGTTCGCCTCGCTGCACCGGGTCGGGCTCGCGGCCCTGCCGACCAGCATCCACGCCGACGACGGGCAGGCCCTCGTCGGCACCCGGATGCTCGCCGCAGTCCGCTGCGCGCCGCCGGACAACAAGCCGACCCCGGCCGAGCGCGACACCTGTGCGCCGTGGATGGACGCCGAGGTGGCGGCCGTCCTGCCGTCGCTCTCGGTCGCCGTCGCGCTGGGGTCGTTCGCCTGGCAGTCGCTGTTCGCCTGCCTCGGCCGGCTCGGCCGCACGGTGCCCCGGCCGAGGCCGCGTTTCGGTCACGGCGCGCAGGTCGAGCTCGACAGACTGCTCGTCCTCGGCTCGTTCCACCCCAGCCAGCAGAACACCTTCACCGGACGGCTGACCGAGCGGATGCTCGACGACGTCCTCGGCTCGGCCGCCGCGCGAGCCGGGATCCGTCCTAGTCTTTGACCATGGCGATCTCTCCCGGTGCCTCTCCGGGTCGGACCCGGATCCTCATCGTCGGCGGCGGGTACGTCGGCATGTACACCGCGCTGCGGCTGCAGAAGCGGCTGCGGCGCGAGCTGGCGTCGCGGCGAGTCGAGATCATCGTCGTCGACCCGCGGTCGTACATGACCTACCAGCCGTTCCTCCCGGAGGCCGCCGCCGGCAGCGTCGAGCCCCGGCACGTGGTCGTGCCGCTGCGCCGGGTGCTGGCCAAGTGCGAGGTCCTCACCGGCGACGTCGTGTCCATCGACCACGGGCGCAAGGTCGCCCGCATCCGGCCCACCCGCGGCCTGGAGTACGAGCTGACCTACGAGGTCGTCGTCGTCGCGCCCGGCTCCATCGCGCGGACGCTCCCGATCCCCGGGCTGGCCGAGCAGGGCATCGGGTTCAAGCAGGTGGAGGAGGCCATCGCCCTGCGCAACCAGGTGCTGGAGAAGCTCGACATCGCCACCAGCGTCAGCGACCACGCCGCCCGCCGGGCGCTGCTCACCTTCGTCTTCGTCGGTGGCGGCTACGCCGGCATCGAGGCGCTCGCCGAGCTCGAGGACATGGCGACCTACGCCACCCGTTACTACCCGGACCTCTCCACGGGCGACATCCGGTTCGTGCTGGTCGAGGCGACCGGCCGGATCCTCCCGGAGGTGGGGGAGGACCTCGGGCGCTACACCCTCGAGGAGCTGCGCAAGCGCAAGATCGACGTCCGGCTGAACACCCGTCTCGAGTCCTGCGTCGACGGCCACATCGTGCTCTCCGACGGCGAGGAGTTCGACGCCGAGACCCTGGTCTGGACGGCCGGGGTGAAGGCCAACCCGATGCTGCGCGACACCGACCTCCCGCTCGACGACAAGGGCAGGGTCCGGTGCCGGGCCGACCTGCGGGTGGAGGGGCTGGAGGGCGCCTGGTCGGCCGGCGACTGCGCGGCGGTCCCGGACGTCACCGGCGCACCGGGCGCGACCACCGGTCCGAGCGCCCAGCACGCCGTCCGCCAGGCCAAGCAGCTCGGCGACAACATCGCACTGGTGCTCAAGGGCCGCGACCCGCGCACGTACGCGCACAAGTACGCGGGCTCCGTCGCCTCTCTGGGCCTGCACAAGGGCGTCGCCCAGGTCTACGGCATCAAGCTGCGCGGCTGGCCGGCGTGGTTCATGCACCGCACCTACCACGTCAGCCGCGTTCCCACCCTCAACCGCAAGATCCGCGTCATCCTGGACTGGACACTGGCCCTGTTCTTCCGACGCGACGTGGTGTCGCTCGGGTCCCTGCACCGTCCGCGCGAGGAGTTCAGCGAGGCGACACGATGACGACGACAGCAGCCCAGCTCACCCGCCTGCTCGCACTGGCCATGGGCCGCGAGCCGGCCCTGCGCGTCCGCGCCTGGGACGGCTCCGAGGTCGGCCCCGACGACGCCCCGGTGGTCGAGGTGCGCTCCCGTGACGCCGTGCGCTACCTGGCACACGCCCCGAACGAGCTCGGGCTCGCCCGCGCGTACGTCAGCGGCTCGATCGGCGTGCAGGGCGACATCTACGAGGTCCTCGGCGCGCTCCCGCTCGAGAACGTCGACCAGATGCGGCGCAAGGCGTTCATCCCTCGCCAGCGCGCCGAGCTGGCTGCTCTCGCCCTGAAGACCGGAGCCCTCGGCCGCGCCCCCGACCCGCCGCCCGAGGAAGCCGCGCTGTCCGGGCGCCGGCACACGAAGGACCGGGACCGCCGGGCGGTCACCCACCACTACGACGTCGGCAACGACTTCTACCGGCTGGTGCTCGGGCCGTCGATGGTCTACAGCTGCGCCTACTGGCGATGCCCCGACGACCCGTCGTACACCCTCGAGGACGCCCAGCGGGACAAGCTCGACCTGGTCTGCCGCAAGCTCGGCCTGCACCAGCGCACCGGTCCGGTGCGGATGCTCGACGTCGGCTGCGGCTGGGGGTCGCTGCTGCTGCACGCCGCCTCGACCTACGGGGTCACCGGGGTGGGGGTCACGCTGTCGCAGCCCCAGGCCGAGCTGGCGCGGGCGCGGCTGGCCGAGGCCGGGCTCTCCGACCAGGTCGAGATCCGGGTGCAGGACTACCGCGACGTCGACGACGGGCCGTACGACGTGGTGGCCAGCATCGGGATGGCCGAGCACGTCGGCGAGGAGGCCTACGGCGGGTACGCGCGGCAGCTGTTCGACCTGATGGCCCCGACCGGTCGCCTGCTCAACCACCAGATCTCGCGGCGGCCCGGGCCGAGGCGCGAGGGCACCTCGTTCATCGAGGCCTACGTGTTCCCCGACGGTGAGCTGCTCCCGGTGGCCACCACGGTCGGGATCCTGGAGGAGTCCGGCTTCGAGGTGCGCGACGTCGAGTCGCTGCGCGAGCACTACGCCCTGACGTTGCGGCGTTGGGTGGCCAACCTCGAGCAGGGCTGGGACCGCGCCGTCGAGCTCTCCTCCGAGGGCCGGGCCCGGGTGTGGCGGCTCTACATGGCCGCCTCGGCCCTGTCCTTCGAGGCCGGCCGGCTGGGCGTCAACCAGGTGCTGGCGGTGCGGCAAGGCCCGGGCGGGGCGAGCGGGTTCCCGGCGACGCGCGAGCGGCTGCTCGGGACGGCGACCGCGTGACCCAGGTCGCGGTCACCGTCATCGGCCACGACCGGCCGGGCATCATCGCCCAGACCACCGGGCTGCTGGCCGGCCTGGGGGCCAACCTGGAGGACTCGTCGATGACGATCCTGCGCGGGCACTTCGCCATGGTGCTGCTGGCCTCGGTCCGAGCCGCGGTGCCGGCGGTGGAGGAGGCGCTGTCCCCGTTGGTGGCCGACGGGACCCTGTCGGTCTCGGTCCGCGAGGTCCCGGAGGAGGGTGCCGAGGCGGCGCTCGGTCCCGCGTACCTGCTCTCCGTGCACGGTGCCGACCGTCCCGGCATCGTCTCGGCGGTCACCGCCCAGGTCGCCGCCGTGGGCGGGAACATCACCGACCTCACGACCCGGCTGACCGGCGACCTGTACGTGCTGCTGGCGGAGGTCGACCTGCCCGAGGCGGTCGACGTCCCGGCGCTGCACGAGCAGCTGGCCACCGTCGGGCGGGACCTGGGCGTGCAGGTGACGTTGCGCCCGCTCGAGCCAGACGTCCTGTGACCCTGCTCCCGCCGCTGCCGGAGGGACGGGTCCGCGACGTCGTGCGAGCTCCGGCGGCGGGACTGGGCCAGCCCTCCGTGGCCGTCGACCCGCGCGCCCCCGAGGTCGTGGCGCTGGCCGCAGACCTGCTGGCCACCCAGGCCGCCGCACCGGGCTGCGTCGGGCTGGCGGCGGCCCAGGTCGGCGTGGGCTGGCGAGTGTTCAGCCTGGACGTGACCGGCCACCCCAAGACCCGGACGTGTCACGGACCCGTCGTGGTCGTCAACCCGGTCGTCGAGTCCGCCACCCGGTGGGAGCGCGGCCGGGAGGGCTGCCTGTCGGTCCCCGACCTCACCGGCGACGTCAAGCGGGCCACCCGGCTGGTGGTGCGCGGAGCGGCGCCCGGCACGGGGGACGAGGTGCGGCTGGAGACCGACGCCTTCGAGGCGCGGGCCGTGCAGCACGAGGTCGACCACCTCGACGGGCTGCTGTTCCTGGACCGGGTCGGCGGCGCGCACGCGCTGCATGCCCGCCGGGTCTACCTCTAGAGGTCTACGCTCGCAGCGCCGCCCCTGTAGCCCAACTGGCCGAGGCGCCCGCCTTAAAAGCGGGGTCATGTGTGGGTTCGAGTCCCACCGGGGGCACCTATGGGACGACCCCGTTCGGGGGAACGCCGTAGGGCACGCTCGCGTTATCCTGTGCAGACATCACGACGCGCCGCTGGGCGCGCCTCATGGAGGGAAGTCATGGAGAGCCGAAACCCGGTCTTCAACCGCAGCGACGCGTTCTCACGTCGCGGCTACGCCACGTTCCGCGAGACCCCGCCGGCGACCGCGGGCCAGCTGGAGGAGATGTACGCCGCGCCGTCCGCCACCGGCGTGCAGACCGGCCGGATGACGATCGACGACGTCGTCATCAGGACTGGCCTGATGTTCGCCGTGCTGGTTCCCCTGGCGGCGGTGAACTTCTTCCTGCAGAACCCGCTGCTGACCTTCGGCGGCGCGATCGCCGGCCTCGTCGTCGGCCTCGTCGTCGCGTTCAAGCAGTCCACCAGCGCCCCGCTGATCCTGGCCTACGCCGGCCTGCAGGGCCTCTTCGTCGGTGGCATCAGCGGCATCTACGAGGACGTCTACAACGGCATCGTCGGCCAGGCGGTGCTCGGCACGCTGGCCGTCTTCGCCGTCTCCCTCTTCGCCTACAAGAGCGGCCGGGTCCGGGTCACCCCGAAGTTCCAGCGCATCGTGCTCATCGCGCTCGGCGGGTACCTCGTCTTCTCGCTCATCAACATCGGCCTCGTGCTCTTCGCCGGCTACAACCTGCGTGAGGGCTTCCTGGGCATCGTGATCGGGCTGTTCGCGATCACGCTCGCCGCGGCGATGCTGGTGCTCGACTTCGACTTCGCCGAGCAGGGCGTCAAGAACGGTCTGCCGGAGCGCTACTCGTGGCTCGCGGCCTTCGGTCTGGTCGTCACGCTCGTGTGGCTCTACATCGAGTTCCTGCGCCTCATCTCCATCCTGCGAGGCAGCGAGTAACGGCCCGGTCACCGGCCGCACCGCGTACGAAGGCCGCCGTCCCGGGGACCCGGGCGGCGGCCTTCGTCGTGCGGTCCGGCTACCCGGTCGCGCGCTCGATCTCGAACCGGACGAGCACTCGCTTCTCGTCCTCCATGGCCTGCCGGTACTCGTCCCAGTCGGGGTGCTCGCCCGCGACCCGCCGGTAGTAGTCGACGAGCAGCTCGATCGCCTCGGGTCGCTCGATGATCTCGGCGGTGCCCTCGACCTGCACCCACGGCCCGTAGAACGCGTCGGTCATCACGCAGGCCGAGACCCGCGGGTCCCGGCGCAGGTTGCGGGCCTTCGCCGTCGTCTCCGGCGTGGAGACGATCGCGCGGCCCTCACCGTCGACGCCGACCGCGACCAGGGACAGCTGCGGGCGGCCGTCGCTGCGGAACGTGGACAGCACCGCGCGGTGGTGCGTGGCCAGGAACTCGCGTGCCTGCTCGGGCGTCACCCCGTCGGCTCAGACGTAGCGGCGGGCGCCGCGGCGCTTGTCGTGCTCGTGCACGATCGCCGACGCGTGGCCGTGCGACAGGCCGTGCTCGTCGCGCAGCCAGTTGACGCGCTCCTCGAAGCGGAGGAGTCCAGGACCGGCCTCGAGGGCCTCGAACCACTGGGGGAGGTCGCGACCGGTTGCTTGCGGCACCCGGTCGAGAAGCTGCTGGTGTGTGGCCTCGGAGTGGTTCAGGGACATCAGGCGCCTCCAGTGTGCCGAGTCAGCGGTCCATGGGTCCGAGGGTGCCTCACGAACCCGGCATTTCACAACCCCTGCCGGTACCGGACCGGCTCGGTAGGGTGCCGGCCGTGGCACCGGCCGGCTGGGGGGTTCTCGGGGAGGAGCTGGAGGCCGACGTCCGCCGGGTCGCCGACCGGCTGCGCAGCCTGTCCCAGGCCCGGCTCGCGGCGCCCGCGCCGCCGCACGAGTCCCGCGCCGACGCCGCCCGAGCGGCGGCCCAGACGCTGGCGAAGGCGGCGCAGTGCCTGGCCGAGCGGGAGTCCGGCGTCGAGCCGTCCTGGCGGCCGCTGCCGGTGCTGTCGGACTTCGCCGTGGGCGACCAGGTCGCCGTGACCGGCCACGACCTGCTCGCCGAGCTGGGAGCCGTCCCGCCCGACGACGTCGTGTGGGGCAGCGGCTCGCCGCGTACGGCCTTCGAGGTCGTCACCGCCGCCGCGTTCGCCCTCGCCCAGACGCGGCGCCTGCTCTAGCTCAGGCGCTGGACCACCATCGCCATGCCCTGGCCGCCGCCGACGCACATGGTCTCCAGCCCGAGCTCCTTGTCGCGGGACTGCAGCCCGTTGAGCAGGGTGGTGGTGATCCGGGCGCCGGTCGAGCCGAAGGGGTGGCCGAGCGCGATCGCGCCGCCGTGCACGTTGAGCCGCTCGATGTCGATGCCGAGCTCGCGGTAGGAGGGGATCACCTGCGCCGCGAAGGCCTCGTTGATCTCCACCAGGTCCATGTCGTCGATGCTCATGTTGGCGTTGGCCAGCGCCTGCTTCGACGCCTCGACCGGACCGAGCCCCATGATCTCGGGGGAGAGCCCGGTGACGCCGGTCGACACGATCCGGGCCAGCGGGGTGAGGCCGAGCTCGGCCGCCTGGGTGTCGGCCATGACCACGACCGCGGCCGCGCCGTCGTTCAGCGCGCAGCAGTTGCCGGCCGTGACGACGCCGTCGGGGCGGAACACCGGGTCGAGGCCGGCGATGGCGTCGTACGTCACTCCCGCGCGCGGGCCGTCGTCCTTGGTGACGACCGTGCCGTCCGGCGTCGTGACGGGGGTGATCTCGCGCTCCCAGAAGCCGTCGGCGATCGCCCTCTCGGCGAGGTTCTGCGAGCGGACGGCGAACTCGTCGAGCTCCTTGCGGTCCAGCCCGCGCAGCCGGGCGACGTTCTCGGCCGTCTGGCCCATGGCGACGTAGATGTCGGGCAGCAGGCCGTCCTCGCGCGGGTCGTGCCAGTCCTGCCCGCCCTTCGCGAGCTCAGCGGTGCGCGCGCCGGCGTCCTCGAAGAGCGGGTTGCGCGTGCCCGGGATGTGGTCGGAGGTGCCCTTCGCGAACCGGGACACCGTCTCCACACCGGCGGACACGAAGATGTCGCCCTCGCCGGCCTTGATCGCGTGGAACGCCATGCGGGTGGTCTGCAGCGACGACGAGCAGTAGCGGGTGACGGTCGCGCCCGGCAGGCC
>DASTVO010000118.1:0-7068 GCA_035759075.1 Actinomycetes bacterium | reverse complement strand
GAGGTGACCGTCGACCTGCTCGACGCGGACTCCGTCCGGGCTGCCCTCGACGGCGCCGACGCGGTCTACCACCTCGCCCCCAACGTCCACCCCGACGAGCAGCGGGTCGGCCGGACCGTTCTCGACGCCGCCCGCGCCGTGGGCGTCACGCGGGTCGTCTTCCACTCGGTCCTGCACCCGCAGCTCGAGTCGATGCCGCACCACTGGGCGAAGCTGCGGGTCGAGGAGATGGTGGTCGAGTCCGGCACGGAGTGGACGATCCTGCAGCCGGCGGCGTACGTGCAGAACTTCGCACGCCCCGCTGACGGCGCCCTGCGGGTGCCCTACCGCCTCGACGCGCCGTTCAGCCTGGTCGACCTGGCCGACGTCGCCGAGGCCGCGGCGACCGTGCTCACCCAGGCCGGGCACGAGGCGGCGGCCTACGAGCTGGCCGGCCCCCGGCGGGTGACGGTGCGCCAGGTGGCGGAAGCGCTGGGCGCCCGGCCTGTGCAGCAGGCCGTGGACGAGTGGGCGCAAGGACAGCAGCTTCCCGCGTACGCGGTGGAGGCGCTGTATGCGATGTTCGGCCACTACGACCGGCACGGCCTGGTCGGCAACCCGCGGGTCCTCGCCGCGCTGCTCGGGCGGGCACCCCACGACCCGCTCGACGTCCTGGCCGGAAAAGCGACGGATGCACACGGGTCCGGATGATCCGGGCCAGCACGCCGCCCTGACCTCGGACTATTTCCGGCAGCCGCCTGTGGCGAGGGCACGGATCGTCCACACTCGGCCCTAGGCGTCGGGGGACGGAGGCCGTGATGGCACGGATCGTGGCGAGCGAGGCGTACCGGCGGGTGAAGCGCAACGAGGGCCGCTCGGCGACGCCCGGACCGCCCATCCCCGCGGGCCTGATGCACGCCATGGGCCGGCACGCCGACAGCACCGCCTGCGGGCTGACCGTGGCCGAGCTGCACGTCTGGCCGGCGCTCACCTTCCCGCGGACCTACGGGCAGCACTGCGACGAGTGCCTGGTCGTCGACGTCATCGACGACGTCATCGACCTGACCGAGGCCGAGCAGCGCGTCGTCGACGTCGAGCCGGCTGCCGCTCAGCTGTAGAGGATCAGCGGCACGGCGCGCAGCAGCAGGTAGCACAGGGCCACCAGTGTGGCGGTGGCGACGGCGGTGCTGCTCACGCCACCAGGATGCCCCGGGACCGACCGTCTAGTCAGGTCTCGGAGACGGTGAAATCTCGTCGGTGCCTCAGGCCGACAGCCGGGAGACCCGCAAGCGCGCCCAGAGCTCGACCTCACCCATCCGCACCATCCACTCCCCGGGTCGCCGGGGGTGGGTGACTGTCGCGGCGAGCTCCCCCGAGCTCGCCGCAGCGAGCAGCTCCGAGTGGGTGACGCCGACGTAGTCGGCCGCGACCAGCAGGTCCATCCAGTTGTTGGACGGAAACAGCAGGGGTGCGTATGTCACGGGTCTTTCATCGGCAGCGCTTGACCATCCCTTGACTCGTCTTTTCGGCTCGTCCGGCCACCGACACGGATGACCCTCGACGACGGGCTCGGGCCGGGCCCCGGGTCGTTCGCCGGCACCGGTCGTCACACCTAGGCGCCGGTCCTCCCGTCCAAGCCCTCTCGGAGCAGGTCGACGTGCCCGCAGTGCTGGGCGTACTCGGTGATCATCCGGAGCACCAGCCAGCGCAGGTCGACGTCCTCGGACCAGTCGAGCGGCCGCGCGGTGTCGTCCAGGTCGTGAGCGGCGACGATCTCGCGGGAGACCGAGCACTCCGCGCGCCAGGTCTCGAGGTCGGCGACGAAGTCGGCGTCCGGCGGTGGGTCGACGTCGAGGTCGGGATTGGCTGCGGTGACGAAGAGGAACGGCACGTCGCGGCGCTCGAAGTTCTGCTGGAACCACCATCGCTCGACGCCGGCGAGATGTCGGACCAGGCCGTGCAGGGACAAGGTGGACGGCGGCATGGACCGGGTCCTGGCCTGCTCGACGGTGAGGTCGCGACACTTCATCTCGACCGTCGCCCGGTAGTAGTCCAGGTATGCCGTCAGCGCCTCCCGCTCGGCGGCCACGCGCGGGATGCGTGGGCGATCGTCGCCGGCCCATATCGGCGAGAAGGCGTCGTCGGACAGGCCGGACTCCGCTCGGATGGTTCCTCCCCCGGGGTGATCGCTCATGCGCCGCACTCTGTCATGCCTCCGAGCACCGGCAGGCGCGGACGCTGCCGGCTAGAACAAGCCCCGCACCGTGTCGATCGTGTCGGCCTCGTCGGCGGGCTTGTCGTCGCGGTAGCGGATGACCCGGGCGAAGCGGAGTGCGACCCCACCTGGGTAGCGTGAGGAGCGTTGAACGCCGTCGAAGGCGATCTCGACCAGCTGGACAGGGTCGACGTAGACGGTGTGTGCGTCCCGGTGCGTCTCCAGCTCCAGGAAACGCTCGGTCTGCCAGCGCAGCACTGAATCCGTCAACCCCTTGAACGTCTTCCCCAGCATCACGAACTCGCCGGAGCCCGGGTCGCGCGCACCGAGGTGCAGGTTGGACAGCCACCCCCGCCGGCGGCCGTGGCCCCACTCGGCGGCGAGCACGACCAGGTCGAGGGTGTGCCGCGGCTTGACCTTGAGCCACCCGGCGCCGCGCCGGCCGGCCTCGTAGGGGGCGTCCAGCGACTTGGCGACGACGCCCTCGTGGCCGCGGCGCAGCGTGTCGGCGACGAACCCGGCGGCCTCCACCTTGTCGGCGGTGACGATCCGCGGGACCCGCAGCTCCTGC
The DNA here is from genome assembly GCA_035759075.1 of Actinomycetes bacterium. Lineage (GTDB taxonomy): Bacteria > Actinomycetota > Actinomycetes > JACCUZ01 > JACCUZ01 > DASTVO01. Next base: position 4,303 of record DASTVO010000118.1, on the reverse strand, counting down.
GGGACCGCCTTCGCCAGGACGTCGAACCGGTCGCGGCCGGACCGGGCGAGGACGTCCTCGCCGTCGAGGTGCAGCACGTCGAACGCGTACGTGGACAGCGGCGCTGTGGCCGCGGCCCTCGCGACGTCGACCCGTGACCCGACCCGGCTGCCGGTCTCCTGGAAGGGCCGGGGGCGGCCGTCCGGTCGCAGGGCGATCGCCTCGCCGTCCAGGACGACGCTGCCCACCGGCAGACTGCGCGCGGCCTCCACCACCTCGGGCACCCGGTCGGTGATGTCGTCGAGGCTGCGGGTGAAGACCGCGACCTCGTCGCCGTCGCGGTGCACCTGCACCCGCACCCCGTCGAGCTTCCACTCCAGGGCTGCGGTGCCGAGCCGGTCGAGGGCGGCCTCGACGTCGTCGCCGGGCGAGGCGAGCATCGGCTGCACCGGCCGCCCGACCTGCAGCCGGAACTCCGCCAGACCCGCCGCGCCCCGGGCCAGCGCCGCCTCCGCGACCGGGCCGACCGCGCCGCGCAGCATCACCGCCCGGCGGACGTCGGCCGCCGGCAGCGCGGCCGCCTGGGCGACGGCCTCGAGCCTCACGCCCTCCAGCGCGCCCTGGCGCAGCTCCCCGGTGAGCAGGCCTCGCAGCAGCCGCTGCTCGTCCTCGGTGGCGCGCGCGAACAGGCTCGTGACGAGCCGGAGACGCTCGGTCTGCGAGCCGGGGCCGGAGAGCCCGGCGACCGTCTCAAGGGTCGCGTCGACCTCGGCGACCAGCAGCGTCGGCTCGCGGACCGGCGGCGGCACCTCGCGCAATGAGGCCCAGCCGACCCCGGTGCGGCGCTGCCGCAGCTCGCCGGAGAGGTAGGCGACCACGACCGGCACCTCGCCGGCACCGGCCCGGCGCAGGCAGTCGGCGACCGCGGCCGACTTCTGCGACCTCCGGCTGGTCGCCGCGACGGTCCGGGAGGCCTGGGCGACGTCGGCGAGCAGCACGGCCCCATTCTGTCCGCGGCCACCGACAGCGGACCGGCTACCGTGACCGCCGTGCCCGCGCCGGACCCGACCAGCCAGCTGTGGCTGGTGCGCCACGGCGAGACGGAGTGGAGCGCGAACGGCCGGCACACCGGACGCACCGACGTCGACCTGACCGAGGTCGGCGAGCGGACCGCCCGGGGCGTGGCCGCCCGGCTGCCGGGCCTGCCGTGGGCCCGGGTGCTGACCAGTCCCCGGTTGCGGGCGCGGCGGACCGCCGAGCTGGCCGGCTTCCCCGCCGCCGAGGTCGTCGACGACCTGCAGGAGTGGGACTACGGCGCCGACGAGGGCCGCACCACCGCCGAGATCCGCCAGGACCGTCCCGGCTGGACGGTGTGGGCGGACGGGCCGCGCAACGGCGAGCTCGCCGCCGACGTCACCCGGCGGGCGGACCGGGTGGTCGAGCTCGCCCGGTCGACCGACGGCCCGGTGCTGGCCTTCTCGCACGGCCACTTCAGCCGCGTGCTCGGCGCCCGGTGGGTGGGGCGGCCGGTCGACTTCGGTGCCCACCTGTACCTCGCCACCGCAGCCGTCTGCGTGCTCGGCTTCGAGCGCGAGTCGCCCGTCATAGACCGCTGGAACGACACCGGCTCGCTGGGCTGAGCGGTCACCGCCGGATGCGGCCGCTGGCGCGCACCTCCTTGTGGACCCGCTTCCACCGCGCCCTCTCCTCCGCGCGCAGCCGGGCGTCGTGGCGCATCGCCATCCACCGTGCCTCCCGCTGCAGCTTCAGGTAGCTCTCCCACCGCCGCTCCGGCAGCTCGCCGGACTCCAGCGCCGCAAGCACCGCGCAGCCCGGCTCGGTGCGGTGCGCGCAGTCGGCGAAGCGGCACTGCTCTGCCAGCGCCTCGACCTCGGCGAAGACCAGGTCCAGCGACTCGGAGACGTCGGTGAGCCCGACGCTGCGCAGCCCCGGCGTGTCGACCACGAGCCCACCGGAGGGCAGCACGACCAGCTCGCGGTGGGCGGTGGTGTGCCGGCCCTTGCCGTCGGCGCGCAGCGCGCGGGTCACCATCACCTCGGCACCCGCGAGGGCGTTGGCCAGCGTCGACTTTCCGGCGCCCGAGGGGCCGAGCAGGGCGAGGGTGCGCCCGTGCCGGACGTACGCGGAGAAGCCGCCCATCCCCTGCCCGGTCTCGGCGCTGACCACCAGGACCTCCACCCCGGGCGCCGCCGCCGCGACGTCGGCCCGGACGAGGTCGGCGTCCGGGACCAGGTCGGCCTTGGTCAGCAGGACAAGCGGCGTCGCGCCGCTGTCCCAGGCCAGGGCCAGGAACCGCTCGATCCGGCCGACGTCAGGCTCCGGGTGCAGCCCCTCCACGACGACCGCGAGGTCGGCGTTGGCGGCGAGGACCTGGCCGTGCGAGACGCCGGGCGACACGGCGGCCCGCACGAACGCGGTGCGCCGCGGCAGCACCGCCTCGGCCGTCACCCGGCCGTCCGGCCAGGTGCGGGCGGCGACCCAGTCGCCGACGCAGGGGGTGCTCACCGGGTCGGCTGCGGCGGCGGACAGCACGGTGCCGGAGTAGGTGACGCGCAGCGGCCCGTCCACGCCGAGCGTGTCGCAGGCGCCGCGGTCGACGCGGCTGACCCGGGCCGGCTGGTGGTCGGCGGCGTACGGGAGGAAGTCGGTGGTGCGGGAGTCGTCCCAGCCGAGGGACGCGAGGTCGAACGTGCTCACGGTGAGCCCTTCGTCGAGGTGAAGGTGCCCAGCGGCGCGTTCAGGTCAGCGGCGGGCACCGGGGAGGAGACGTGGGTCGGCGACAGCCATGACGTGCTCCTCTCTCTCGACGGTCGGTGACGGCGACGCTAACGACGCTTGACCGTGGGCGCCATCGGTTTTTCCGCTGGGTCCCCGTCCGGCGCGCGCGCCGTGCGGCTGCTGCCCGGTCGCGCCTCGCCGTCGACGTGCTCCAGCGGCAGGTGCCCGGGGGTCCGGTTGAACGGCAGCTCGACCTCGCCGGTCTCCAGGCCGGGGTGGGGCTTGGTGGTCTTGGTCGCCCGCCGCCGCTCGGCCCGGGCCTCGGTGATCTCCCGGCGGGGCCACTCCTTCTCCACGGCGGCGTTGAACGCGGCGCCGATGAGGATCGCGATGGAGATGACGTACAGCCAGATCAGCAGCACGATCGGCGTGGCCAGCGGGCCGTAGATCGAGGCGCCGCCGACCGAGACGGAGATGACCCAGCGCACCGCGAAGCTGCCGCCGAACCAGATGACCAGCGTCAGCAGGGCGCCGGGCAGGTCGCGGACCCAGGGCGAGCGCACCGGGGTGCTGATGTGGAACAGCGAGGTCAGCGACAGGACGGAGAGCAGCGAGGCCACCGGCCAGTACAGCGCGTTGAGGAAGTCGACCTGGTCCGGCAGGGCCTTACCCAGCAGCGTCGGCCCGGCCAGCATCAGCGGGATGACGACGGCGCCGACGAGCAGCGCGATGACGTACAGGCTGAACGAGAGCGCCCGGGTCCGGATGATCCCGCGCTTCCCGCCGAGCCCGTACATGATCGAGCTGGTGTCGATGATGACGTTGAGCGCGCGCGAGCCGGACCACAGCGCGATGAGGAAGCCGATCGAGACCAGGTCCGGCCGGCCGCCCTGGAAGACGTCCTCGAGGGTCTTGGCGATGACGTCGGTGACGACCTTGTCGCTGAGCACCTGGCGGGAGCCGTCGAGGATCTGCCCCTGGACCTGGGCCACGACGTCCTGGCCGATCCAGTCCCCGAAGTAGGCGATCGAACCGACCAGCCCGAGGACCAGCGGCGGCAGCGAGAGCAGCGCGAAGAAGCCGGCCTCCGCCGCCAGCCCGGTGACCCGGTACCGGAAGCAGATGGCGGTGGTCTCCTTGGTCAGCCGCCACAGGACGCCGGGAGCCCGAGCGACTGCCGACGACGTCGTCCCGTCGTCAGCCCGCTCTTCTCGCGCCCCCTCTGCACTCACGTGCCTACGGTAGGCCACATGAGTCCCGCTACCCACGAGGTCACCAACCAGCCGCCGCCGCTGGTCGGTTATGACGTGTTCACGGCGGACCAGGCGCTGGCCGAGGCGGTGCGGCGGTACGCGGGTGCCGGTGTCGTCGACGGGCTGTCGGAGCTCGGCCGGCTGGCCGGCTCCGAGCAGGCGCAGCGCTGGGGCGCGGAGGCCAACGCGTACCCGCCGGTGCTGCGCACCCACGACCGCTTCGGCCACCGGGTGGACGAGGTCGACTTCCACCCGTCCTGGGACCGGCTGATGGAGGTCGCCGTCGGAGCCGGCCTGCACGGCGCGGCGTGGTCGGGCGCGCCGGCGGGGCA
>DASTVO010000117.1:0-4648 GCA_035759075.1 Actinomycetes bacterium | reverse complement strand
GTGTCGACCTTGCTCTGCTCCAGCCAGTCCTCGAGCGACACGCGCTTGCGGGCCTTGGCCAGGGCCGCGTTGCGCTGCATCGCCTGACGCTTCTCGGCGATCTGCCGCGCGATGCGGTCCTCGTCGGCGACGAGGAACTTGTCGCCGGCGCCGGGCACCGAGGTGAAGCCGAGCACCTGGACCGGACGCGACGGCAGGGCCACGTCGAGGTTCTCACCGTGCTCGTCGAGCATGGCGCGCACCCGGCCGTACGCGTCGCCGGCGACGATCGCGTCACCGACGGCCAGCGTGCCGCGCTGCACCAGGACCGTCGCCACCGGACCGCGGCCGCGGTCGAGGTGCGCCTCGATCGCCACCCCGCGGGCGGGCGCGTCCGCCACCGCGCGCAGGTCGAGCGCGGCGTCGGCCGTCAGCAGGATCGACTCGAGCAGCTGCTCGATGTTGGTGCCCTGCTTGGCGGACACGTCGACGAAGATCGTCTCGCCGCCGTACTCCTCCGCCACCAGGTTGTACTCGGTGAGCTGCTGGCGGACCTTCGCCGGGTTCGCACCCTCGCTGTCGATCTTGTTGACCGCGACCACGATGGGCACGTCGGCGGCCTGCGCGTGGTTGAGCGCCTCGATCGTCTGCGGCATGACACCGTCGTCGGCCGCGACCACGAGCACCGCGATGTCGGTCACCTTGGCACCGCGGGCACGCATGGCCGTGAAGGCCTCGTGACCCGGGGTGTCGATGAAGGTGATCGCCCGCTCCTGGCCCTCGTGGTGGGTGTGGACCTGGTAGGCGCCGATCGACTGGGTGATGCCGCCGGCCTCGCCCGAGAGGACGTCGGTCTTGCGAATCGCGTCCAGCAGGCGGGTCTTTCCGTGGTCGACGTGACCCATGACGGTGACGACCGGCGGACGCGGCTCGAGCTGCTCGTCGTCCCACTCCTCGCCCATGAAGTCGATGTCGAAGGAGTCGAGGAGCTCGCGGTCCTCGTCCTCCGGGCTGACGACCTGGACCTGGTAGCCGAGCTCGGCGCCCAGGAGCTGGAACGTGTCCTCGTCCAGCGACTGCGTCGCGGTGGCCATCTCACCGAGGTGGAACAGCACCGTGACCAGCGACGCCGGGTTCGCGTCGATCTTCTCGGCGAAGTCGGTCAGCGACGAGCCGCGGGCCAGCCGCACGACGGTGGAGCCGTCACCGCGCGGGATCTGCACGCCGCCGATCGACGGCGCGGCCATGTTGTCGAACTCTTGACGACGCTGCTTCTTCGACTTGCGCTGGCGACCACGCGGGCCGCCCGGACGGCCGAACGCGCCGGCCGTGCCACCGCGGCGGGGACCGCCGCCGCGGCCGCTGAAGCCGCCGGGACGGCCGCCGCCGTAGCCGCCACCGCCACCAGCACCGGCGCCGGCGCCGGGGCGGCCGGCGCCACCGGGAGCACCCGGGCGGCCACGGCCACCGGGTGCGCCGGCGCCGCGACCGCCGGGGCCGGGACGCCCGACGCCGGGCGCGGGACGAGCGGGCATCCTGCCCGGGTTGGGACGGCTGCCGCCGGGACCGGCCGGGCCACCGGGACGAGAGGCGCCGGGGCGCGGCGCGCCGGCGGTGCCGCCGGGACGCGGCATGCCGGTGCTGCCGCCGGTGGAGTACGGGTTGTTCCCCGGTCGCGGGGCGGCCGGGCGGCCCATGCCGCTCGACCCGCCCGACGTGAACGGGTTGTTGCCCGGACGGGGCCCGGCCGGACGCGGGCCGGGAGTCCCGGGCGACGCGGGCTGCGCCGGCGCCTCGGGGGACGGGGCCTGGGCCGCGGCGGGACGCGGCGCAGGGGTCGGCGTCTCCGGCTGCGCGGGGGCAGGCGCCGGAGCCGCCGGAGCGGCCGGAGCCGCAGGTGCGGCCGGTGCGGGCGCCTCGGCGGCGGGCACCGGAGCCTCGACGGGGGTGGGCGCCAACGGCTCGGCCGGCGCGGGCGCGGCCTTCTTGGCGGCAGCCTTCTTGGCGGGAGCCTTCTTCGCGCCGTCGGCGGGTGCCGCGGCGGGAAGGGCGTCCCTCAGCTTGCGTACGACGGGAGGCTCGACGGTCGACGACGCCGACCGGACGAACTCCCCGAGCTCGTTGAGCTTGGCCATGACGACCTTGCTCTCGACACCGAGCTCCTTGGCGAGCTCGTAGACCCGGACCTTTGCCACAACTCTCCTGTCTCGGTCCGGGCCGGTACTGCCGGCAAACGGACCGTCGTTACTGCACGGGGGCACTCATGGGTGCGTGCTCATCGGGTGCTCATCAGCGTCTCGACTCGCTTCCGGAATGGACGGTGTTCCACCAGACGACCGCGGGCGCAACGGACCCGCGCCAGATGATCGCGGCGCAGAAGTCGGCTCGTGGTCCCGGTCATCGTAACGTGTCCGGTCCCGCGTCGCTTCCCGGCAGGGCGGCGAGCAGGGCCGAGGCGTCCAGCGGGCCGGGCACCCGCAGCGCCCGCGGAAAGGCGCGGCGACGTTCCGCCTGCGCCAGGCAGGCCGGGTCGCGGTGCAGGTGCGCGCCCCGCCCGGGGAGCCGGCGCTGCGGGTCGGGCAGCAGCACGCCGTCACGAGCGACGACGCGGATCAGCTCACCCGCGTACGCCCGCTGCCTGCAGCCGACGCAGGTCCGGACCGGGCCGGGCCGTTGGGCAGGCGACACCGTCAGGCGGAGCCGTTGCCCGCGGGCTCCGCGGCCGGGACGTCCGGGCGGATGTCGATGCGCCAGCCGGTCAGCCGGGCGGCGAGGCGGGCGTTCTGACCCTCCCTGCCGATCGCGAGCGAGAGCTGGTAGTCGGGGACGATGATCCGCGCCGCCCGTGCGTCGGGGTCGACGATCTCTACCGAGCTGACCCGGGCGGGCTGCAGGGCCTGCGCCAGGAACGTCGCCGGGTCGTCGGACCAGTCCACGATGTCGATCTTCTCTCCGTGCAGCTCCGCCATCACAGCCCGGGCCCTGGCGCCCATCGGGCCGATGCACGCCCCCTTGGCGTTGACGCCCGGGCGGTTCGACGCCACGGCGATCTTCGTTCGGTGGCCGGCCTCGCGGGCGATCGCCTTGATCTCGACGATGCCGTCGGCGATCTCGGGCACCTCCATCGCGAAGAGCTTGCGCACCAGGTTGGGATGGGTGCGCGAGAGCGTGATGGACGGCCCGCGCATCCCCTTGCGCACCTGGACCACGTAGCAGCGCAGCCGGCTGCCGTGCTCGTAGGTCTCTCCCGGCACCTGCTCGGGCGGCGGGAGCACGGCCTCGATGCGTCCGAGGTCGACGAAGACGTTGCGAGGGTCCTTGCCCTGCTGGATGACGCCCGAGACGATGTCGCCCTCCTTGCCGGAGAACTCCCCGAACATCTGCTCGTCCTCGGCGTCGCGCAGCCGCTGCAGGATGACCTGCTTCGCGGTCGTGGCCGCGATCCGCCCGAAGCCGGACGGGGTGTCGTCCCACTCGCGCAGGACGTTGCCCTCGTCGTCGGTCTCGGCGGCCCACACCGTGACGTGCCCGCTCTTGCGGTCCAGCTCCACGCGCGCAACGGGCTGGTGGCCCTCGGTGCGCTGGTAGGCGATCAGCAGAGCCGACTCGATGGCTTCCACCAGCAGCGAGAACGAGATCTCCTTCTCACGCTCGAGAGCCCGCAGCGCGGTCATGTCGATGTCCATCGCTCAGCTCTCCTCCGACCGGTCCTTGGCGGCACCGGGTGCGGTGCGCCGGTTGAACTCGACCTGCGCGCGGGCGGAGGTCACGTCCGCGTACGCGTACCGGGTCGGTGTGCCGTCCAGGTCGAGCACCACGCCGTCGTCGTCGGACTCGAGGACGCGGCCGGTGACAGTGCTGCCGTCGGCCAGGGTCGCCTTGACCAGGCGGTCCACGGCCCGGCGCCAGTGCCGGGGCAGCGAGAGCGGGCGGTCGACGCCCGGGGAGGTCACCTCGAGCACGTACGGGGACGCCCCCATCGCGTCGGACTCGTCCAGAGCCGCCGAGACGGCGGTGCTCACCTGAGCCACTGTGTCGAGTCCCACACCGCCGTCCTGGTCGACGACGACGCGGACGAGCCGCCGCTTGCCGGCCGGGGTGACGACGACGTCCTCGAGGTCGAGGCCGGAGTCGGAGACGACCGGCCCGAGCAGGCCGACAAGAGCGTCACGGTCCGATGCCTTCGTCGCCACGTCGGACCTCCTCGCTCTGCTGTTGTCAGGACGTGCGCGCACGGGCGCAGGTGCGCCGCCCGTGCACCTCGAACGATAGCGCCCCGGCCGCGTGCGATCATCGCGGGCGTGACGTGGGCAGCGCCTCGGCGGCCGAGCCGGCGCGAGGTGCTGGTGGGTGGCGGCCTCCTCGCAGTCGCCGGCTGCCTCGGACCGCCGGACAGCCCACCCGTCGACCCGTTCGCCGCCGAGCGACGGCTGCGCGAACGGGTGGCCCGGGAGGTGAGCGAGCTGTCGTCGGCCTACGACGCGGTGCTCGCCCGGTTCCCCGAGGCGGCCGACGAGCTGGCCACGCTCGCCGCCGAGCACGCCGCGCACATCGCCGCGTTGCGCGGACCGCAGCCGTCCGCCCCACCCTCGACGGCGTCCTCGCCGCCCTCGTCCCCTCCGGCCTCGGTGCCGTCGACGGTCGCCGAGGCGCGGGTGGTGCTCGCAGC
>DASTVO010000116.1:0-9026 GCA_035759075.1 Actinomycetes bacterium | reverse complement strand
CGACGAACTCGCAGCCGAACGGGCCGAACGTCTTGGTCTGACCCTCCGCCACGACCACGCTCCGGGGCGTGATCCGGTGCTCCTTGAGCTTGGCCTCGAGGAAGGCCAGCGTCAGCCGGGACCCGACGACGGGGATGTCGTCCCGCTCGCGCAGCAGGTAGGGGACACCGCCGATGTGGTCCTCGTGGCCGTGCGTCAGCACGATCGCCTCGATCTTGTCGAGCCGGTCCCGGATCCAGGTGAAGTCCGGCAGGATCACGTCGACGCCGGGCTGGGTCTCCTCGGGGAACAGCACGCCGCAGTCGACGACGAGCAGGCGGCCGGCGTGCTCGAACACGGTCATGTTGCGGCCGACCTCGCCGAGGCCGCCGAGGGCGACGACGCGCAGGCCGCCCTTCGGGAGCTTCGGGGGCTTGCCGAGCTCGGGGTGGGGGTGGCTCACGGGTGTGTCCTGTCTGCCGGGACTCGGGCGACGAGTCGTCCTGTGCATCGTGCCAGCAGAGCCGGGCGGCGTTTCGCGCCGGTGTGCGGCGCTGGGGGCGTGCCAGGCTGGGACGACGATGGAAGGGGAGTGGATGTCGTCCTCGGGGCTGACTCCGGGCCAGGCAGCTCTGCGGTTCGCGCTGGAGGTCGCGGCACTCGTCGCCTGGGGGACTGCTGCCTTCTCGGTCGCGCGGTCCACCACCTCGAGCGAGCTGGTCGGCTGGCTGGCGGCCGGCGGCGCGGTGGTCGTGGCCGGGGCGGCGTGGGCGACCTTCCGGGTGCCGGGCGACGCGAGCGCGTCCGGTGGGGCGCCGGTGCCGGTCAGTGGCATGGTGAGGCTGGTGCTCGAGAGCGTTCTGCTGCTCGGCGCGGCCGGCGCGGTCGCGGCGACGGCCAGCATCCTCTTCGGGGCGGTGCTGGTGGTGACGGTCCTCGGTCACTACATCGCGACGCTCGACCGGGTGCGGTGGCTGCTGTCCCGCTGATAGAGGTCAGCCGGCAACCTGCGGGAGCGGTCCGGGGCGCCCGAGGTAGTAGCCCTGTCCGCAACCCACGCCCAGCGAGCGGAGGGTCTCCAGCTCGGCCTCGGTCTCGATGCCCTCGGCGACGACCGTTGCGTCGGTGCTGCCCGCGAACCAGGACAAGGCCCACGCCAGCGCCTGCCGCGCCGGGTCGGAGTCGATGCCCTGGGTGAGCCCCCGGTCGATCTTGAGGATGTCCGGCCGCAGGTCCAGCAGCTGCCGGAGACCGGAGTACCCCGAGCCGGTGTCGTCCACCGCCAGCCGCACGCCTCGGGCCCGGAGGGGTGCCAACGCGTCCAGCAGCCCGGGGACGTCGGCCACGACGACGTGCTCCGTGAGCTCGAGCACGACACGCTCCGGCTGCACCCCGTCGAGGATGTTGAGCAGTGCCTCGGAGCGCAGGGCCTCCTCGGAGGCGTTCACCGACAGGTACGTGTCCGCGGGCAGCACCGCCAGCGCCGGCAGCGCCGTGGAGATCGCGACGACCTCGAGCTGGACTCCCAGCCCGGCCGAGGCTGCCCGGGTGAACCACGTGTCCGGTGAGGCGCCGTCGGGGAAGCGGGCCAGCGCCTCGTACCCCACCGCGACGCCGCGCTGCACGTCCACGATCGGCTGGTAGACCGCAGTGAGCCCGTCGGAGGTGATGACGTCGACCACGGCCGTGGCCGCCTGCGCCCGTCCGGCCCGGGCCCGTGACTCGCGTGCCAGGGGGCCGGCCACCAGGTCGGCGAGGATCCGCAGGGCGTTGGCGTCGCGCTCCCGCAGCGACTCCTCGGGCTGGTGGGAGAAGCAGCAGAACGTCCCGAACACCCGTCCGTCCGGGGTCCGGATCGGCACGCTGATGTGGGCTCCGACCGGCAGACGGTGCGTCACCGGCAGCTCAGCGGCAGCCGGCACCTTCGTCGCGTCGGGGATGACCGCCGGGAGCCGGCCGTCGACGACGCGCTGGCAGTACGAGTCGCTGAGGGGGTCGTCGCCCCCCTCGGTCACCGGGCTGCTCGACCCCTCGGCGTCGACGTAGCGGAAGACCCGCCGGCCCTCCAGGAACTCCCCGATGAAGGCGACGTCCATGCCGAGATGGGCACGGGCGCTGGCCAGTGCCTCGCGGATGGCACGCGAGTCCGCCAGCGCCACCGGGTCCTCGTCGAGAACCTGCACCCTGCCTCCCCCGGGCAGCCCGCCCCCGCGCGGGGGCTGGAGGCATCATGCACCGCCGTGGGCGGGTTAGCACGGAAGTCGGCGGTTCGTTCCACCAGACGGTGCCACGTCGGACATGGGGTGAGTGACGGGACTTGAACCCGCGGCCACCTGGACCACAACCAGGTGCTCTACCAACTGAGCTACACCCACCATGAGCACCGCACGCGTCGTGCGGCCGGAGGAATCATACAAGCAGCGGCCGCGGCTCAGTCCGGCTCGGGGGGACCGGCCAGCACGTACCGCGCGGCGATCTCCTTGATGTCGCCCGCCTCCGGGCCGGGCGGCGGCACGAACATCGCCTCTCGATAGAACTTGAGCTCCTGGATGCTCTCGCGGATGTCCGCCAGCGCCCGGTGGCCGCCGTGCTTGGCCGGCGCGTTGAAGTAGACCTTCGGGAACCAGCGCCGGGCCAGCTCCTTGATCGAGGAGACGTCGACGAGCCGGTAGTGCAGGTGCTGGTCGAGATCGGGCATGTCGCGGGCCAGGAAGCCGCGGTCCACGTAGACGGTGTTGCCCGCGAGCGGCGCCTTGCCCGGCGTCGGGACGTGCTCCCGGACGTATCCCATGACCAGCTCCTGCGCGTCGGCCAGGGTCACCCCGGTCGGCAGCGAGGCCAGCAGTCCGGAGGTCGTGTGCATCTCCCGGACGATGTCGGGCATCTGCTCCAGCGCCTCGTCCGGAGGGCGGATCACCACGTCGATGCCGGCGCCCAGGACGTTCAGCTCGGCGTCGGTGACGAGCGCCGCGACCTCGACCAGCGCGTCGCGCTCGAGGGACAGGCCGGTCATCTCGCAGTCGATCCAGACCATCCGGTCGTTGCGCTCGTTCATGGCGGTCACCCTAGAGGGCCGGTCCGACCGCCTCACCGCGGCACAGCAGCGATCCGTGACCACATCCGGTCACGGATCGTTGGTGTGAAGTGACCCAGTGTTGGCTATCGTGAATCTACGAGTCGGCGCATCCTGGAAGAGGGGGACGCGCCAGGGAGTCTTCATCATGGGACGACACAGAACGGGCGCTCACTCGGTGCGAGAGGCACCGCTGACGGTCCATCGCGCCGACGCCGAGGCGGTCGAGATGTCCGACGGCTGCGAGGCCGCCGAGCCCGAGGAGTACGGCGTCCGCGTCAGCTGGCAGTCCGAGGCGGAGAAGATCGAGGCCGCCGAGTTCCTCGTCGCGACCCGGACGGCGTACGAGAAGAGGGTGCGCGCCGCGCACGACATCGAGCGCCTCGAGCGTCTCGTCCACGCCGACGAGCACCCGGCCCGTTAGGACGCCCGGACGTCCGGGCACGTACGCCGGTACGGCCGCTCACCGAAGCTCTCGCGCCACTCAGCTGTGGTGAGGTTGCGTCCGGCGATCCGGCAGGCCGCCTCCAGCCAGGACCGCGGGTCGCTGTCCCACTGGTAGATCGCGCCGTCCGCCGTCGTCAACAGGACGGTGTGACTGTCCGGCAGGAAGGTTGCCGTGAGGGGGCCCTCGGAGCGGGACGGCTCGACGGTCCCCAGCCGGTCACCGGTGCGGCCGTCCCAGAGGATCGCCCGGCCGTCCGCGCCGCCCGAGACGAAGCTGCGGCCCCGTGGTGAGTAGGCGACGCTGAGCGTCTGGTCCTTGTGGCCGATGACCGGTCGGCGCACCCAGGACCCGTCGGACGGGTCGAGCAGACCCACCTGCCCGCGGGTGCCGGTGACCGCGACCCGGGTGCCGTCCGGGGCGAAGTCGGCGGCCGTGGCCACCAGACCGAGCCGCCCGCGGCCCAGCACCGTGCCAGTGACGAGGTCGACCACGGCGTACTCCCCGTTGACCGTGGCGACGAACGCTCGTTGTCCGTCCGGTGACACCGCGGCCTGCAGGACCGGCCTGCGCACGTCTGCGGTCGACAGGGTTCCTAGGGTCCGCGCGTCGACGAGCCGGATCACACCGTCCCAGCCCGCGACGAGCAGGCGCCTGCCGTCGCCGGTGTAGTCCAGCCCGGTCACGGGTCCGTCTGCGACCGCGCGAGCCGTCACCACCTCCCCGAGGGCGGTGCGGGTGGTCACGGTGCCGTCTTCGCCGGCTGCCGCCAGCTCGCGGGTCGTCGGGTCGGGGTGCCAGGTTGCGGTGAGCCAGTTGCCGGTGTAAACGGGACGGTCGGCCCGGCTCCACGCCCCCTGGACGCGCAGGAAGCGGAGCGCGGCCGGGCCGGACCGACCGGGCGGGGCGAGCGGGTGGGTGTACGCGACGGTGCTGCCGTCCGGTGAGCCCATGGCCAACACGGGGTCGGGCAGGTGCGACGGGGTCAGGCGCGGGACGAAGCGGGAGTAGCCGGTGAGGTCCCAGCGCAGCACCGTCCGATCCGCGCCGGTCGTGTAGAGCAACCGGCTCTCGGGGTCGAAGGCGAGCGCGATGACGGCGCCGTGGTGACCCACGAGGTGCTCGAGACGCTGCCCGCTCTCGACGTCCCACACGATGGCCGTGCGGTCGGCGGAGCCGGACGCCAGCCAGGCGCCGCCGTCGGAGAACCGCAGTGCCGTCACGGGCTCCGAGTGCCCGCGGAGGCGCCGGAGCTCCTGACCGGTCGAGGCGTCGAGCAGGACGACGTCCGTGCCGTCGGCCACCGCCAGGACATGGCCGTCCGGACTGAGCTGGAGCGAGGAGCCAGGGAGCTCGACGCGGGTGCGTTGCCGGCCGTCCGGCACCGAGTGTGCGGAGATGGATGGCGGGTCCTGGGACCCGACGTAGAGCGTGTCGCCGGACGGGCTCAGCGCAAGTGCCGAGGCGCTCGCGTCGACGGCGACCCGCAAAATCACCGGGTTTCCGACCGAGAAGAGGTCCCAGATCACTGCCGTCGACGCGTACGGGATGACCGCTTCGGGCCGGTAGCGGTTGAGCAGCGCGGCGAGGTGGCGGCCGTCGGCGTCGTAGGCGAGGTCGACGGCGCGCGACCTCGGGGGCATGCCGGGGAGCTTCGTCGGGAGCTCGTGGAAGCTTGCGCAGTCGAGCAGTCGCACCGGCTCCGGGTCGAAGTCGAGGCTCGGGCCGGCCGACCAGCTGTCCATGGCCAGCGCGAGGTGGGACCCGCCGGGCCGGAAGGCCATCTCCGAGGCAGGCCCACCCTTGAACGTGCCCACCAGGCCGAGGGTCTGCGAGTCGTGGAACGTGACGCCGGAGTCCGGGTTGCTGATGGCGACCACGTCGCCGTCGAGGCGGACCTCGAGTCGCGCCAGCCGGGACTCCTGACGTCCGGACCCGATCAGGCCGGGAGATCGGGAGAGCGCCGCGAGCAGGTTGGCCCGGGTGTCGGTCGAGTCGTGCAGCCGGACGCCCTCCGCCGCGAGCAGGAGTGCCTGGTCCAGGTCCTCCTCGAGCAGGGCCTGGGCGCCGACCCTGCGGGCGTCCGCCGCGGCGGCGGCACGGTCCGCATCCTCGGCGGAGCGGACCGCCACGATGCCGGCGCCGGCGGCGGCGACCGAGAGCACCGCGACGCCGGCGAGCATCGCCCGCAGCCGCCGGTTGATCCGGACCTGACGGTGCATCTGCTGGCGGTCGCGCTGTCGCGACGCGGCCTCGGCGTGCGCGCCGGCGTCGAGAAAGGCGGTCTCCACCGGGGTCAGGTCGGGGCCCGTGCGGCGGCGCCACTCCAGCGCCTCGGCGAGCCGCACCCCGCGGTAGAGCTCGCTGTCCGGCCGGCCCATCGCGTCCCAGCTGTCCGCCGACGCCGTAAGGTGGCGCAGGATGCGCTGACCCTCGACGTCGTCGTCGAGCCAGCCGCGCAGCCGCGGCCAGGCCCGAGCCAGCGCCTCGTGCGCGAGCTCGACCACGCCGTCGTCGCTGGTGACCAGCCGCGCACCGACCAGCAGCTCGATCAGGCCGTCGTGCTGCGCGTCTGCCGCGAGCAGGCGACGCGGGACCCGGCTGCGCATCGGCTCACCGTCGCCGCTGGGCATCACCAGCCGGAGCAGCAGGTCCCGCAGCAGCGGCCGGTCCTCGGCCGCCACCTGCTCGTAGACCGCCTCCGCTGACTGGGCGACCGCTTCGCGGATCCCGCCGGTCTGCCGGTAGCCGGCGACCGTGAGGGTGCGGCCCTCGCGCAGCTCCCAGGTGCGGTGCAGGGCGTGGGAGAGCAGCGGCAGTGCGCCCGGCTCGCCCTGCACGTCACGGACGAGCAGGTCGACGAGGCCCGGTTCGAGCAGCAACCCGACCTGGTGGGCTGGGCCGTCGACCGCGGCACGGAGGTCGGCCTCGGTCATGGCGCCGAGCAGGTAGAGCCCGCGTTCGATCACCCGGGCGAGCCCGGCGTTGGCGGACAAGGCGCCGAGCCGGTCGGCGCGCAAGGCCAGGACGAGCGGCGCCTGCTCGGCATGCTCGGCGAGGGCGCTGAGGAACCGTGCCGACTCGTGCGGGTCGACAGCCGGCCCGACGGCCGCCTCGCACTGGTCCACCACCAGCGTCGGTCGTGGACCGGTGTGCCGTGTGAGCGCCGTCAGTGCCTCCAGCGGGTGGCGGCCCGGTGTGATGACGACCGTCCGCCGCCCGTCCCGCTGGAGGGCGGCGACCACCCCGGCGCGGACGAGAGACGACTTGCCGCAACCGGACGGCCCGACGACGGCGAGCACACCGGCGGTGTGCAGGCGGAGCAGGCATGCCGCGACGTCCGCGTCGCGACCGAAGAACGCGTCGGCGTCGGCGGTGTCGTACGGCACCAGGCCCATGTACGGGCATGAGGCGGACGCTTCGCGCAGCGCCGCGTCGACGACCAGACTGGGGTCCTGACGCAGGATGGCCGTCTCGAGGGCCACCAGGTCCGGGCCCGGATCGACCCCGAGCTCGGTGGCGAGCAGGTTGCGGACCTGGTGGATCGTGCGCAGCGCGTCGGCCTGCCGACCGGACTGGTACTGGGCGAGCGCGAGCAGTGCCCATCGCCGCTCCCGCAGCGGCGACTCCTGTACCCGCGACTGGGCCTCCGCGAGGACGCGACGATGCTGACCCGACCGCAGGGCGGCTTCGATGCGCAGCTCCTCGGCTTCCATGCGCAGCTCGTTCAGCCGGGAGATCTCCGCCCGGGCCGCCTCCCACTGCTCGAGCTCGGCCAGGGGAGGACCCCGCCACAGCGCCAGCGCCTCGTCGGCGACGTAGGCCGCCCGGTCCGGCTGGCCGAGCACGACCAGCTCGCGGGCCCGGTTCACCATCAACTCGAACCGGTGCGCGTCCACGGCGTCTGCCGGGAGCGCCAGCCGGTAGCCGGTGGCCGTGGTGTCGATCGCGTCGGGTCCCAGCGCCTTGCGCAGGCGGACCACGCAGCCCTGGACGACCTTCGCCCAGGTCGGCGGTGGTCGGCCGTCCCAGAGCGCGTCGGCCAGCCGGTCGGCGGCGACGACGCGGCCGCCGGCGATCGTCAGAGCCGCGAGGACCACGCGGTCGCGGGGGCCTAGCGCGGTGTCGCGGTCGTCGAGAGCCAGCGGACCGAGCACGGCGATGCCCACGCCTGGACTGTGAACCCGGTGACGAGGCTCGTCAACGCCGCTGTTACCGGGCCGACACCGCCGCGCGACCGGGCTGGCACCGGTAGGTGCCATGACTGTCGTGACGGAAGGGGCCAATCCCTCTCGACATGTCAGGAGGAGTCGTCATGAGCGGAACAAGATGGCGCGCGGCGCTGGTCGGCGCGGGCGCGCTGGCAGCGGTCGCCGTCGCCGGCCCCGCGTCGGCCGAAGCGTTCTCGGCCTGGTCGCCGTCGGCGCCGGTCTCGTCGCTGCCGGGGTCGCACCCGGACGTGAACACGGAGTTCCTCGACGGCTGCCCGATCCTCTCGCCGGACGGGCACAGCCTCTTCATCGCGTCCAACCGGCCGGTCGGGAGTGTCGGCATGCTGGACATCTGGGTCGCGCACCGCGACGACACCGACGAGGGCTTCGGGGCACCGGTTAACCTCGGGGCGCCGGTGAACTCCACGGCGAACGACTTCTGCCCGACGCCGCTGCGCGGCAACCGACTGCTGTTCGTCAGCGACCGGATCGTCCCCGGTGGCTGCGGGGGTGCCGACATGTACCTCACCCGGTGGACGCGTGCCGGCGGGTGGGCCGCTCCGCGCAACCTCGGCTGCGCGCCCAACGGGCCTAACACCACGGCCGGGGAGGCGGGGCCGTCGTACGTGGCCCGTGGCGCCGGCTACCTGTTCTTCTCCAGCAACCTGTCCGGGAACTCCGACCTGTACGTCAGCACCGGCCGGCTGCGTGAGGGCGTGGGGGCGGGCGTCGCCGTCGCGGAGCTGAACACGCCGGTCGAGGACGCCCGGCCGAACGTCCGCCGCGACGGCTTGGAGATCGTCTTCGACTCGACCCGGTCTGACGGCGGCGCCAAGGGAGGCGCCGACATCTGGACCTCCAGCCGGCCCAGCCTCTCCTCCGCGTGGTCAGCACCGGTGAACGTCGGGATCGTCAACACGTCGGCGAGCGAGACGCGGGCGTCGCTGTCCGGGGACGCCGAGACGATGCTGTTCGGGCGGGCTCCGGGACCCGAGGGCTCCACCGACATCTACGTCACGACGCGGGACGAGGTCGAAGACGAGGTCGATGACGAGGACGACGACGACGACGAGGACGACGACGAGGCGGGCGACGATGACGACGACTGACGTCGGCTGACGTGCGTGAGCGGGTCTGAAGCGGTCTCATGCGGGTCCGCGGGAGCACCTTCCCGCGGGCCCGCGCCCGGTCCAGCGGCTGTGGACACGGTCCGGGGCCGGTGCGAGGGTCGAAGGAGAAGCGGGCCGCCCTCTGGCCCGCGTGTCCGAGCGTGAGGACGCGGCCATGAACCCCGACCTGCTTCCTGTCCCCGAGGGCG